>DLCF01000047.1:0-28062 GCA_002480485.1 Planctomycetaceae bacterium UBA7805 | reverse complement strand
TTAGTTGGTGGCCCAATAACCGCCTCGTTGGTGATCAAAAATCGCTTCCTGTCCGCGGTGATTGCTGTCGACTTTTCCATTCGAGAACACCGTACGGCCCATCACCCACGTACGCACACACCAACCGGTGAGCACTGTGCCGTGCCACGGGGTCCAACCGCACTTGGCCCACTGGGTCTGGTCGAGAACTTTTTCGCGCTGCTTTAAGTTGACTAAAATCAAGTCTGCATCGTAGCCGACTTCGATCCTTCCCTTACCCACAATATCCCAGACTCGGGCCGGGGCATCGCACATCCAGGATGTCACCTGCTCAATCGTGGCACGTCCCTGATCGACCTGATTGAGCATTAGGGCGAGAGAATTTTCAACCGCCGGCAAACCAGACGGAGATTGGGGGTAGGGTGCTGATTTTTCTTCGATCGTGTGCGGAGCATGATCGGTAGCGATGACCTGAATAACTCCTTCTTGGAGAGCCTTCCATAAACCTTCATTATCCGATTCAGTCTTTACCGATGGATTCATCTGAATCCGTGTTCCGAGCCTTGGGTAGTCGTCGACATTGAAAAACAAATGGTGCGGACAAACTTCTGCGGTAATCCTTCCACGATGATCGCGCAAAAGATCGGTCTCTGCCGCCGAGGAAACATGCAGGACATGAAAACGATGCGCATGCCTATGCGCTAGATCGATTGCACGCGCGGTGGCGATCATTGCTGCTTCGACGGTTCGGATTCGGGAATGATCTGCCACGTCCGAAGAATCCTTATATCGCTCCGCATTGCGACGGACCGTCGCTTCATCCTCGCAATGGGCCGTGATTGGAAGGGTTGTTTCGGCAAAGATTTGCTCGAGTGCCTCCTGCTGCTCTACAAGTAGATTTCCGGTACTCGAGCCGATAAAAATCTTGATGCCGGGGGTTCTCTGAGCGGCTGCCAACTCGCGCACGTTCTCGGGGGTTGCACCCACGTAAAAGCCATAGTTGACTAGACTTTTACCGGCGGCGAGGGCGAGTTTTTCTTCCAGTCTTGCGCATGTGGTGGTGGTCGGATTGGTATTGGGCATCTCCAGAAAAGTTGTCACGCCTCCCTTAGCGCAGGCGGCTGATGCGGTGGCAAGATCCTCCTTGTGCGTCAGACCTGGCTCGCGAAAATGAACCTGATCGTCGATGACGCCGGGCATAAGATGCAGTCCCGCGGCATCGACCGTCTCGTCGGCCACGACCTGAACCGCCGGATCGATGTCTACTATTTTCGAGTCCTCGATCAGCACTGATGTTTCGCACGTTTGCCCCGGCAGTACGACAACCGCATTTTGAATCAACGTTTTCATGGTGGCACGAAGGTCCCTGGTCGGCAAATCAAGCGGGTGGCATGACTTGCTATGAAACAGTTACGGCATCAATATAACAAGCCTCGGCCGCAAACATACACGCCCAATGATCTAATCCCACAAGGTTTTTCTTGCAAATTTTCATTTACGAGTATGTGACCGGCGGCGGGATGTGCGGGTGCCAATCTATCCCCCCATCTCTTCTGAGAGAGGGTCGCATGATGGCCGATGCCATGTCGACGGATTTGGCGACTGCGGGATTTGAGGTTCAGCGGATGGCCGATGCGACGGTTTACCCATTGCCGAAATACCCCTCGGCAGGGCAGACGTGTCATACTGTCAGCGCCCCTGCGGAGGAAAAGCCACTGTTTACGGAACTGGCCCGATCTGCCGATGCTACGCTCGTGATTGCTCCGGAGACCGCGGGTGCCCTTACTGCACGCGTGCGGTGGACGCTCGAGGCAGGGGGCATGCTAATCGGACCTGACCTAGGGATCACAGAATTGGCAACAGATAAACACCAGCTGGCCGAACATCTGCTCGCACACGGAATTCCCGCTGTCGCTGGGATAGCGATTGCGGCAGGTAGCCGCCTACCGACCGATGTGCCGTATCCTGTGGTTCTGAAACCGCGTGATGGTGCCGGCTCGCAGCAGATGCACATACTCCGGGGAGCCGACGCTCAGGTATATATTCCTACTGCGGCTCGCCTCGAGCCGTATATTGAAGGATTACCAGTTAGTGTCAGTCTGCTAGCGGGACCTAGCGGCATCTGCCCGCTGCCGGCGTGTCGACAACTGCTTTCAAAAGATGGTAAATTCACCTATCTCGGCGGATCACTGCCGCTCGATAGTGAGCGCGCAGAGCGGGCTAAGCAACTGGCCCTGCGTGCTGTTGCGGCGTGCGGCACGCCTTGCGGCTATCTGGGCGTCGATCTTATTTTGGGAAAGAACATGGATGCGGACCGAGTGATTGAAATTAATCCTCGGCTCACCACATCTTATTTGCTGTTGCGGCAGGCAGCTGAAGAAAATCTTGCTGCCGCGATCATCCGCTGGAGTTTACAACCCTCAGAATCGCCGATCTTTTCACCGGAAAAAAAGCGGTTTTTGCTTAACAAATCGGAGGAGCTGATCGCATGAATTGGCTCGGATTTGATATCGGCGGTGCGCACTTGAAAGCGGCAGATGGCCGCGGATTCGCCCTCGAGCGACCGTTTGCTCTTTGGCGACAACCGGCCGAGCTGCATCAAGAAATTTCCCGGATACTCACATTAGCGCCACCCTGCGATGCGATCGCTGTGACGATGACGGGCGAATTGGCCGACTGCTACCCAGCACGACCCGAGGGGGTGCGGCAGATTCTGCAGCAGGTGGAGCGAGGCAGCGGCGACCGACTGCTCCGCGTCTATCGAACCGCTGGGGATTTTGTCAACGTTGCCAATGCGTCGCGCGAGCCGAATACGGTCGCCGCCTCGAACTGGCACGCCATGGCCCAATGGGCCGGACGGAAATTCCCGTGTGGATCCGCCGTGCTGATTGATATCGGCTCGACCACAACCGACCTAATTCCCCTTACCGACGGGCAAGTGAACGCAGCAGGAGCAACTGATGTCACTCGCTTGCAATGTGGCGAACTAGTTTACACTGGAGTCCGTCGCACGCCCGTGGCCACATTGGTCTCAACACTTCCGTATCGGGGCACTTGTTGCGCAGTGGCTCGGGAGACGTTCGCCACGACACTCGACGTCTATCTATTACTGGGATACTTGCCGGACGCGATGGACGATTGTGCCACTGCTGACGCCCGTCCGGCAACAAGAGTGGCGGCGCATCGTCGAATGGCCCGCATGCTATGTCTAGATGAAAATGATTTGACCGAAGAAGCCATCCGCGCGATGGCAGCTACAGTGATGGATGCACAATTGCGGTTACTCGAGCAGGGAATCACCTGCGTGCTCAAGCGTCAAGCGGCAGAAACATCTTTTGCGATCCTTTCGGGAGGTGGGGAATTTCTGGCACGTGAGCTTCTACAACGTTTATCGCCCGAAATGCGCGTTGAGTCGCTATGTACTCAGGGCAACTTAGGCGTCGCACAGTGTGCACCGGCTCATGCAGTGGCAGTTCTTGCAAGGGAGTTCTGCCGATGAGCAACTCAGCTTTGCGGATTATCAAGCTAGGCGGAAGCCTGCTCAATCGGTCGGAATGGCCTGCCTCGCTGCGTCGATGGCTAACGACACAAAGCGTAATGCGTAACATCTTGTTGGTGGGCGGGGGACTGGCGGTGGATGCCGTCCGATTATTTGACCGAGCGCACACGCTTGATCCGCTGACTAGCCATCGTGCCGCCGTGGAAGCACTTGGCCTGTCACTGCATATGGCGACCACAGTCTTACCTCAAGCCCGGGTTGTCACATCAATTGACGCGGTGGAAGATTTATCTTTAACGGGAAATATTGAACTTTTGGATGTGCGTCTCTTCATGCAGCAAGAGGAAACTTATTCGGGGGCCGATCGCCTACCTCACGAATGGACGGCAACGAGCGATTCGATTGCTGCTCGCATTGCACAGGTCTACGGGGCCGGCGCACTGGTGCTACTTAAGTCCTCGCTGCCCACCGGGTGCAATAACTGGGAGACTGCCGCGGGAAGCGGGTTCGTCGATCCGCATTTTCCGCGCGCCGTGCAGGGGGTGCCCGGTGCCTGGTGCGTAGATTTGACCGATCCCAAATTTTCTGAGTGGCGGCCTCTCTCGGTGAACTGAGCCTGATCACGTGTCGCAAGTTACCGGCCCTGGTAAAATCACCTAGATCCTACAAATCTTCGGCTGGAATGCGAAAACAGACCGCGATACCCCGGGCAGCGATTTGTCATTTGGGATATGATAAGGTAATGGAACTTAGGCAGGGCTGATTTCTCCACTGATTTCACGCGCGTTATGACATATCTCGTCACTAGAGAAGGCACTAAATGGACCGACGTCTATCGACTCGTGCCGGGAGAGACGATGACGATCGGTCGGACTCCCACCAACCGCATCGTGATTAAAGACGAGCGATGCAGCCGTCGCCATGCGGAAGTATTTAATACCGCCGCGGGTTGGGTGTATCGCGACCTAGAGAGCAGGAACGGAAGTTTTCTCGGCGCCGAACGGCTGGAGCATGACAGCACATTGCAAATCGGCGATGCGGTTCGCATTGGGGCAGTCTATCTGCAGCTAGTGGAAGATGTTTCAGACGTCTTTTCGGACGGCAGCAGTATCATCCACAAAGGTGGGATGACATCAAAAACTAAAGAATCAGAGTCCGATCCGAATGTGCAGGTGCTGACAGAAAGTGAAGAACGTCAAATCACACACCGCACGAAGGAGACACAATTTCTCACTGAAAAAAATCTCCCCGATGACTCAGTGGCGATCAATCAGGTGGGGCAAGCCGCTACCGCACTACTTCGGCTTGCTTGCGATCTGGCCGAGTCGAGCAATCTTTCCCAACTCTGTGAGCTGACCCTCGCCGGACTTTGCGAAGAGACCAATGTTGAAGCGGGAGCGGTATTGCTACTGCCCCCCGATCTACAGGAGCAACATCCGACGGCCGCTGATCTCGAGATTTTCACTACCAAGACAATGACCGATGAAGTCTACCACCGCTGCACCGATTTTCTTGCTACCACGGTCCTCCAAACCGGCGAGGCAATCATGGCCCAAAATGCCATTGAAGACAGCCAACTTGGGGGACGGGACAGCAAGGGTGACATTCATGCCACGAGCGTCATCGTCGCGCCAATCCGCGGGCAGGATCGCATTTTAGGTGCCCTGCATCTTTACAGCACGCGACTCGATATGACTCCCGACCCACTTGACCTTGAATTTACGCTTGCAGTCGCCAAACCGGTCGGTGTCGCATTAGAGAATTTACGCCAAAGGGATGCCCTTGCGGATGACCTGAATCTTGTTCAGGCGCAAACCGTTGAGTTAATCAAATTGCTCGGCGCGCAAAGTGAAATCATTGGCGCAAGCACCGGGATAGAAAAAGTGAATCAGGAAATTATACGTGCGGCTCCAGGCCGTTCGACAGTCCTGATCCGTGGAGAGAGCGGTGTCGGCAAGGAATTAGTAGCGCGGGCAGTCCATTATGCGAGTCCTCGGAGTGAGGGGCCTTTTGTTTGCCTCAACTGCGCCGCATTGACCGAAACACTTCTCGAGAGCGAACTTTTCGGGCACGAGAAGGGCGCATTCACTGGTGCAACCACTCGCAAACGGGGGAAATTTGAAGCGGCCGATGGCGGTACGCTGATGCTAGATGAAATCGGCGAAATGAGTCCGACAATTCAAGCAAAATTTTTACGTGTTCTTGAGGGGCACGCTTTTGAAAGAGTCGGTGGCAGCGATCCGATTCGTGCCGACGTCCGAGTTATCGCCGCCACCAATCGTGACCTTGAAAAAGACGTAGAAGAAAAGCTCTTTCGACGCGACCTTTATTTCCGTTTGCATGTAATTGAAATTCTTGTGCCCCCACTGCGGAAACGCCCAGATGATATTCCACTGTTGGCTGAACATTTTTTACTGAAATACAACGAGGAGACGGGGAGACGAATTCGTGGTTTCACACACGAAGCGTTAGATGCCTTGGTCCACTACCGTTGGCCAGGTAATGTGCGCGAGTTAAAGAACGTGATTGAGCGAGCCGTGGTACTTACCCAGGGCGAATACCTGGAGGTCGATGATCTGACCCTTTCCAACCTGGGCACGGTTGGCGACTCGGTGACGGGAATGATGATTAAAGAGCAGCAATACGAACCGCGTTCCTTGGCCGATATGGAACGCCTGCATATCGAAGCGACTTTGAACGCTACCGACTGGAACAAGAGTCGCACGGCGAGCATTCTCGGGATTGAGCGGTCGACCTTAGATCGTAAAATCAAGCGATATGAACTGAAGCGATAGTTGCTTGATTCTGCGAATCAGCTAGCAAAATTAGCCGTATTGGTAAAAAGTGGCCAGCCGATCGGGAGAAACGCCTATCCTCTCGGCGCCCAGCAGCAGCCAGTTCCGCACTGTTTGACGCAGTACGCCCATCTGCTGCCATCGACGCGCGTCGACCCCGAGCGGACCGGGAAGAAGCAGTGGGCGGGCGATGCGGCGAAACCGTCGCATCAGACGAACGTCTTCCATGATCGGAATATCAGGAAATCCGCCCAGACGCTCAAAAATGTCTCGCCGAAAAAAGAGTCCTTGGTCCCCGTACGGCACTTGCCAGAGCCGCACGCGTGCCGCATTGCCCCGCTCAAGCAGCCGATAGGGCCAACCCGGGGACGCAATTCGCTGCAAAAAACACCCACCCATCGCAGACGGTCGTGTAAGCACACGTCGAATCTGGGCGATGCCTCCCTCGGGTAACCAGGTATCGGCATGCAAGAACAGGAGACAATCTCCGTCGGCAACGCGTGCCGCCTGATTTTGCTGTTTGCCGCGACCCGGCGGTGAGAAGACTAACTCGCAAGGCATGGCCTCTGCGATCGAAGCAGTCGCATCGGTGCTTTCTCCATCGCACACAATCACTTGGTCAGCGCCCGCAGCTCGGGCCCGATGGATCGCTTGAGCTATCCGAACAGACTCGTTGCGGACCGGAATAATTACAGACACCCTCACGACTCATCCTCCGCAAGAGTTTGTCTCAATGCATGAATGCGTGATGACGACCCGAAAGCGGCCTATCGATAAAGGCTAGCGTTTCCGTTTTTGAACTGTTTTTGTGGCCACGGCAGGGCTTGTGTGTTTGTTCAGAAATGCCTTAACGGCCTTCTGATTGTGCATGCCGACCAACTCACTTTTCTGCCACTTATTCTCAGTCTTGGTGAACAAAATCAGACATGGAATCGTGTTGACCCTTGAAATACGGTTGGCTAATTCTTGATCGTCAGCAAGATTTAATTCCGTACAGTGGATATCTCGCAGGGCCCCCTCCTCGTCTAATTTGGGCATGACCCGCCTTTTCATTACTTGGCAGGCACCACACCAATCGGCTCCAACAAGCACCAGAAGAGGTTTACCGGATTCGAGCGATTGATGATACGCCTTGTCGTAGCCCTGGGAACTCCATGAGGCAAGACAAAGTTGCAGCGCAATAACCAGAGCATGAGGGTTCACTGCGATTCGTCCTCCTGACGAAGCGTACCAACCAATCATTTGCGCAGGTTAGCACGAGGGGCAATAGTGGGCGGGTGCTTGGTGGGGTGCGTCCTTGACGCAGCGGGTTACCGAATAGGCAATATCCGGGTCGCCACTGCAGTATGGACAATATTGGCATTTCACCCGTCAGGTCTTTCGGAAAACGGATTAAATGTTTGTAAAACGTAGCGGTGCCGACCAGAAAAAATCGATTGGGTAAGTTTGATCAAGAAGACCGACGACTTTTACCGGCAGTTCGGATCGTTCGACCTGGGTAGTTTGTGCTGTCTGAAAGTAGCCTAATTAACAATGAAACCTTGTTAATATATCTGCTCCTCAGGGGGAAATCAGACCGAGAACTTCCGCCAGGAGTCGGCCGTTGGTTGCCACTGCCTCACCGCCAAATATGGTTTTTTCTCCCCGAAAATCCGTAAGTGAACCGCCCGCCTCTTCCAAAATTGGCATCAACGCTGCCGTGTCCCACAAATTTAATACCGGATCGATCATCAACTCGGCTCGGCCGGTGGCTACCAGCAGATATCCATAGCAGTCGCCCCACGTGCGGGTGAGACGTGCGGTGCGTTGCAAATTTCGAAAAGCCGTCCATCGTTCACTGGAAGCAAACGACTCGAGTTCGGTGGTACAAAACAATCCGGCTGAGAGACGATCGATATTAGAGACACGGGCGGCAATCGGAGCTTTATCGCCTCGGCAATGCCACGCGCCTTGACCGCGCGCGGCAAAGATCGATTCATCAATAGCGGGAAACTCCATCACGCCGATTTCTGGGGTATTTTCGCACAATACAGCCACCATCGTCCCGAAAAGTGGGACACCGGAAACGAAGGATTTGGTGCCGTCGATTGGATCGAGTAACCAACGGAATGCCGAGGTACCGTCCTGGACGCCGAATTCTTCGCCTTCAATTCCATCGCCTGGAAAAGATGCTGCAATCTCTTCACGTAGAAGAAGCTCCGCCTCACGATCGGCAACCGTAACGGGGCTGAGATCGTCTTTTTGTTCCACAGTCAGATCATTGCGGCCAAAAAAAGCGAGTGTCCCTTCCGCTGCACGACGAGCGATCTTTCGGGCCAATGCCAACCGGGCCTCCAATTCACGTTCCACTGTCATCGTCACCTCCCGCTTACAAACACTGTTTCCTCGCTGATTCTCCAAAGCCAACAATCGGCGATGCGTCACAAAGTGAGGCCTTGAGTCTAGAGGGCGCATAGGAGGGCAACAAGTCATCCCCGCAATCCTCATCTGGCTGCGCAGGGGAGTCAAAAAGGTCGCAAAAAACTATTTGTTCGGAAAAATCATTACTGGTGCCATAACTGGTTTGACTTCACAACAGAGTATCCTACGTTTGGCTAGATGGAACGCCGCTACCCCTTTTGATGGAGGATCTTTTATGTCGACTGTAGCGCATCCCGGTTGCATCACAAAGAGGCACCGTAACTCTTCTGAAAATTTTTCTCCTGTAACAGTCGCGCCAGCAACAACTGGAAGTTCACCTACCGCAATCCGGCGAAGTGCCCCTTTTTCCGAATCGGCACATCGTGATTTATCTTCTGCGGCACAGGAATTGGCTCAGGAGATCGATCGATATAAATTCCGTCACCGACGACGCTTCATCAACTATGAAGAAATTCTATCGGTCGTAAAGACGCTTGGTTACCGAAAAGACCTTACCTGACTAGCATCATATCTCAGCCTCAAACAGTGGACCGCAGAGCCGCTGTGGCGTAATGAAACCTAGTGTTTCATTATTTTGACCAATGACCCGACCCAACTCTTCATCAACTCGCTGCAATTTCATCAGTGTTGAGAGATGAGTCGCGCGATACGCAATTTCGACCAACGGACGAATCGTCATCGGCTCGGTCGCATCCTCAATATAGACTTCCGGTACGTTAAGGTAGCCGATCCACCGCTCCGGATCGTCTGATGCGTGCACCGGCAACACCGCTTGTTTGGATTGCCGGGCCTGAGCGATGACATGCTCGCGATCCGCGCCCTCGGCGACCGCCGATAACGCTCCCGGAGCGAGAGTGAACTCGGTGATCGGACGACTCGCGAGCGAAAAAATCCCTTGTGCCAGTTGCTTTTGGCTAGGACGCAGGATTCCGGCCTGATGTCCTTGATCAAGCATGCTAGTCAGTTCTCCACGCGCCAGTCGCCAACTCAATCGTTGGGGCAGGGCACCGCTCCAATGTTGAAGCACGCGTGTCACGATACTGAGCAGACCACTAATCGGGGCAAAAAGCACGGCGAAAAATGCAAGTAGCGGAGCCCACCTCCGCAGCAAACGGAATGGCATCTGGAAAAAAAGAGTCTTGGGCAGCAGTTCCCCGTAGACAAATAACAGCGGTGCAAAAATGATGGGGGCGAATACCTGCATAGCAGCGCTATTGCCAACCCAGTGATCAACAAGCATCACAATTCCCAAGGCCGTGCAATAATTCGCAATATTGTTCCCGATAAGGGTGGTGGCCACAAACAATGTGGGGTAATTTGTCAGCCAAAGAAGCCCTCGGGCAATAAAGTCGCCCTCAAGCGCATCAAGTCGCAATCGCACCCGGGGGATACGATAAAATCCGATCTCACTCCCGCTAAACAGTGCGCTTAGGATCAAGCCACCGCCCAGGAGCAGAAAAATGCCGATCATACGTTAACCTCCGTACTCTGGAGCACCTTCAACTCGATCGTCATCTGCCCACGTTCGGGCACGTCAACCACTCGAAAATCAAAAGGGCCCCAACAACAGGCGTCACCGACGCGGGGCACGCGACCTAACATCTCCTGCAGCACACCCCCCACGGTTGTATTTTTCGTGTCCGGTAATTTTCGATCGAACCGCCTCGCCAGCCGCCGGAGAGTCGTCATTCCAGTAACTTGCCAACAATCCTTCGCCAATGATCGCAATGATCGCTGCCTCAACAATCGCTGACTCCGACTTGCCTCGGTCGTAAAGATTGAGTCAAGCAGATCGTCGAATGTCAAAATACCAACTGTTTCGCCAAATTCATTGACAACGGCCACCACCTGCAATTGCCGCTCCAGCATCTGCTCCAGTGCCTGACTTCCAGTAGCGCACCAAGGCATGTAAAAAATCTGCTTCGCGTAATTTTCAAGATTATGTTTCGGGAGGCTGTAAATTGAATTCATCGGCACCGCACTAACCACCTCCTCGCTCTCAGGGTCCGCGATCAACAGATATCCACTCGGGGTCATGCGGCCCTCCAGATCAGCCAAAGAAACCGGCGGCCGAAAGACGAGAAACTGGATTCGTGGACGCATCATTTCATCGATCCGCAACGTCGAAAGGGCAACCATGTTTTGCAAGACGGTCTTCTCCTTCCGAAGTAGTGCCGCATCACTGGTGGAAACCGCCACCGCCCGCTCTAGATCCGCAACCTCCAGAAACGCTTCCGGCTCAAAATGCGGCCAAATCAAACGTCGCGACAGTAGATTGACCCAGTGGAATACCGGCAATAGATGATCGACCACACGCAGCAGAAAAGCGAGCGGGAAAACCACCAACACGGCGGTCCATTGAGGCCGGAGAACCGCCACCGATTTAGGCAGCAACTCGCTGAAAAAGACAATGAACAATAACGCACCAAGCGTGAAGATCCCGGCCCACTCAGGTTGATACAACTCTCGTTCCCAACGTAATGCGATAATCGAAGCAATCGCAAAATAAGTCACGTTAAGAACCAGATTCCAGAACAAAATGGCCGTCAACAAACGATCCGGATTAGACAACAGTGCGGCGACAAGTCGCTGGGCTCTGTTGCCAGTCGCCATCTCTTTTTGCTCCGGTATACCCAAGAGAAAAAATGCTGCTTCGCTTGCTGAGAAAAAGCTTGAGCAGATACTCAGCAGCACCATTGCCAACAACCAGGGAGCGGCTTCGATCATTTTTTATAGCAACCCTTTTATTCCTCAGTCATCCGACCACTGGCAAGGTCGAATTCTGAAATTGCGGGAATGAGCATCGTCAATGTCGTAAACATGTAGGTTGCCGAAGCCACCAGAAAGGGAGCAAGGGTCTGGGCCTGCAAATAACTGGTGATTGCGTAAAAGGTTAAAAAGGGGCAGGTAAATGCCGCGCAAAAGATGGCAGCAGATGCATTTCGCGCACCCAGCGACACGTAAAGACCCACTCCGCCCCCGAGCATAAATGCCAGGAAGGGCGCTAACTGATAGCCGAAGGAGCCGCTAAATGCCACCATAATCCGCATGCATGTGGCAATTCCGACGAACAGGAAAAAGACTGTGCCGAGACTTGTAGCGATGGAAATCCGGCTGTTTTCATGAATGAGTCCACAATGTAATCCGAGCACCGCGACAAACAAATTAATCACCATCAATCCCAAACCTAGATAAATCGCATCCTCAAGACTTATCGCCCCCCACCAAAGCAATAGACCGCAGGCAACCAATGGCAGGGCGACCATTTCTTTCGTATTGAAAAAGACGCCGACCAGTTTACCGAAAACAAATTCCCGTGGTGTCACGTCGGTCACCAACAATAGGTCCAGTGTTTTCATATCCCGCTCATTCGAGATCGCAGTTACCGCCTGGGAATTGACAAGAAACAGGCTGATCAAGAAAAAAGGCAGCACAACAATGGAAACGTTGCCACTTTGGACCAATGCATGGATCCCCCACAGGGCAAAGCTGGCAAGCAACAAGTATCCAAAGCGAACCGCAAGTACCCGCTTACCGTAAGCCCAGGTCTGCACTTCACGCCAGAGAACCGGATAGGATCCCACCACTCGATGCGATTGAGCTCGCATGGTCTGCTGCTGAACCTGTTCATGTTCTGTAGTAGATAGATCAGTTCCCGCGTTTCTGCTGGATTGGGTCTGTCGGATGGCCCGAGAGGGGTTCCACAGACGAACTTTCCTAATTGCAACGCTATTAATTAAAAACGTAAAACAGACGGCGCCCAGCAGAAACAGTGATTCTGGTCGCATCGCGAATCCTGCGATTGATAAATCCTCCGTTGCTGGCGCGGTGGCCAACAACACACTTCGCCAGGGACTTAGGGATGTTGCCCAAACCGCTAGCTCCGCACCCCTGAACCATCGATCACCACCAAGGTAAATCAGCACTTCAGAAACAGCAAATAGAGCGACGATCGCCAACGCTGTCATAGCCAACGCTTGAAAAGTCTTTTCCCTCCATAGCGCGATAGTCGACCCCAGGCTTCCGGCCGCGATCGCACTGGCGATTGTCACCGCAAATACGGCCAAAATCTGACTGACATTCACCCCTCCCACTAGCAGCAGGCTCATGAATACGGGGAGGGCAGCAAGAATAAGCACGATTACAGTTAGTAAACTCGCGCATAATTTCCCGACTACAAGTTCAAAATTAGATAATTCGGTCATCAACAGCAAGACTAAGGTCTTACGATCCTTTTCTTGGCTGACGCTACTCGCGGTAAACAGAGCGGAAAAGAAAATCGCGACGGCTAACTGCAGTGGAGCAAGGATCTGAAAGAGCATCGATCCGAAGCGTGCCAGATCGCCATAATTCCGAATTGTCTGGCTCCCTGCTAGAACCAACCAAGCGGTGCCCATCAACATTAAGAGGGCTGCGACATAAACGCCCCGAGCGACGTAATGTTTTATGCGCCGCGGCGCGGTCACTAACTCGCGGGCAAAGACTGGACTGACTAGCAAAAATTGAACTCCGGACGGACGCCACGCCTGAACAAGGCAACAGGCCATTGGTCCATCTATTTTAAAGGGCAAACCGCACCTAGAGAAGCACAAAAGAAAGGCTGAAACGGCCGATTTCCGCCCTAAAGGGAGTGTGCTTGAGATAAAAAAAAGCGAAGACAGCGTTCCTGAACGCCACTGTCTTCGCTCGTATTTCGGGAACAGTCCGTGTTCCTCGCTTATCAAACCGTTCCGTCGGTTTGTTCTACAGCCCGCTCAGCGCTACACGCGTAATTCCAGTAACTTAGCAACGCAAAAGTGGTATCGACAAAGTAATAGATGGTACTTGAGCAGTAAAATTTTTGACCGCGAAGGATTGCCTTGCAAAATCAGTTCAACCGTCAAAACCACGCTCTGCTCGTCCGTCACCGAACCCGCCTCCCCCAAGTCAGGTCGGCGACGGACAAGTGAGCAATCATTTCGGTTGTCATGCGGGACGCGGAAGCCTCACCGCAAGACCTGTATATTTTGAATAACGGATGTTAAAAAGGTGGCCTACCCTATAAGAATTTGCAAATAAAATCCCTACTTTTTTCGTAAATTATCTCTTTTTTCTGACCGCTATAATTAGTTTCCAACGTGTTGCTGATCCAGGATTCGTTACAAGGTGTTTCAGCAGTGTCGGTATGGTATTCGATCGGGTTCGGACTGTAACAAAAGAATGGGCTGTGATGATGTTTGATCTGGTCGCCTCGGCGTGCCTCGGCATGGGTTTGTTTGCTGCACTTGCGGCGATGCGCTACCGGGTTGAGCAAACCACTTTAGTTGGGCCCTGGATGTGGACGAATATCGCAGCGGGATCGGTTGTTTCCACAAGCCTGCTCATCAAGATCGTGCCCGCCGACTTCGCCACACTGCTCAGTTATCTCGCCGTTACTGCCACACTTTGTCCAATGGTCGCATTGCTCGGTGCAAAAAGACCACAAAACCGCGCCTGGCAGTGGATTGTCGCTGCCCTGTGGCTGATCTTCTTCCTGCCCGCATTCACGGCTGTCATCCTCCGCCATACCGTTCTGCAACTGGGGGGTATCTGGACCGGATTAATCGTTATTCTGGTTCTTCTACCGATCGGAAACTATCTATCAACGCGATACGTTGTTTCCGTGTTGCTTACAGCCGCTGCTCAGATCATCCTGCTTTTAGACTGTGGTGCGATCACGCCAGCCGTCAGCCCTTTGTGGGCCATCGAAAATGGATGGTTCAGCCCAAATACCGTCGCCCTGACACTTTTTCTACTAGCAACTATCACCGCTCTGACTCTGACTCCCAAACAGATCCAGACCTCTGATCAGGCTGATCGCACCACCGAACTCTGGAGAGAATTTTCGCAACGTTACGGCATGCTTTGGAGTCGGCGTGTTGCGGATCGCGCGGAAAAACTGCTTAAACAGGCAGGGTTTTCATTGCAGCTCGGAACCGACGCATTTTATCTGACCGCAAACCGGCAACCGATTCCGGCGGAAGAGCTACCGGAGAAAGCCACAGCGACGCTGAGAAATTTGCTGCTAAGATTTGTATCACAATCGTGGATGACGGATGTGATATCGGATGAAAATTAGTAGGTAGCTTGTTGTTTCAAACGCTCAAAAATTTGCGGCCAAAAAGGCTTCAGAGAATGGTGGCAGATGCCGGATCAAGGCAGACGCCACCGGTCAGAAGGGTCCACTTTTCTGCTACGGCAAGCAGTGCAGAGGGATCAAAGCAAGAGTTTAAATCCTCATCGTCATCTGAAAAATCCCCCGTCAATCGTTCAAAGTGCAGGAGATCAATTCTCGCGTCGTATTCCCCAAGGCTATCAAGTTTCGCCAGGTCCTCCGGGTCTTCCAGAACTTCGCGCATCTCCTGCTGAATATCGATAATTTGCTCGGCGATTTGATCGTCTTCTATAAAGCTCATATCGATGGCGGCAAAGGCCTCCTCCGCAAACAATGTGGCAGATTCGAAAACCCCCTCTTCGGTGCCCGTCATCTGATCAATCTGGTAACTTCCGCGGAGACTTTCAATTGCTTGTCGGATCTTGTCTATCGATGGCCGATGCTTTTTTTTATGGAAGAGAAGGTAGGTTTCCCGCCAACGGTATTCAGGGTTATCGAACAACGACATCAGGCTTCCCAATCCTCTCCGGGTGTTTCCAGGCCACCTTGCCAGCGGTCAAGTGCCTCTAACGCTTCGTCCCGCTCCTCGACCTTTGCCCAGACAGCCTCGCCCTGTTCCAGACGAATTTCGTATTTCCCCTCGGCAAGACAATCTTCTTCGCCACAAAAATGGGGTACCGAGGCCACCCACATAATGCGGTACAAGGGAATATGCTTATCATCAACCGTACAGAAAATAGACATCATCCGACCCCCTGGAAGCGTATGCCGTACTATGGTGCAGTTGCCGGGAAAAATGCGTACCCAAATAACCTACCAAACAATCCCTATTTAATTTGGTCGACAAAGTGGATTTGGGCAATGGCAGAAATTTTTTTCTGTCGCGGTAATCCCAAAATAGTGGCCCCCAAAGGGGTTGCACCCATCGTTGCGTCTTCCCGGTTCTATCGACCGGTTCCCAGCCTCTCATAAGGACGTACAATGGCCGACCGGTCGCAGATTTTTCTGCTCCTATTTCATCATCCTGCCTCACGAAAAGGTTTGATCGTATGCAGAACATTCATTGTCTGGTCTACTTGTTTATCGCAATATTTTTACTGGCTGTTGACAAGCCGCTGCGCGGTCAGGAATGGAAAAGTGGAATCAGCTGGAAAGTCCCACCAACGGTTAGTCCAGGACCGGTGGGCGGGCCGCCTCACGATGCAATCATACTGTTTGATGGCAAAGACATGTCGGCTTTTGAGGGAGGTGAAAACTGGCGGTTAGGCGACGGCTACGTAGTTTCAGACAAAAACGGAATCTCAAGCCGCCAGGCATTTGGTGATTGCCAACTCCACATTGAATTTGCCTCCCCGCCTGAAGATCAGGGAATCGGGCAGGGCAGGGGTAACAGCGGCATTTACCTGATGGGTCGCTATGAGGTGCAGATCCTGGATTCCTTCGAAAATCCGACCTATCCAGACGGACAAGCAGCGGCCATCTACAAACAAAGTCCGCCGCTGGTCAATGCGAGTAGACCGCCCGGGCAATGGCAGAGCATGGATATCATTTTTCGCGCGCCACGCTTTGCAGCCGATGAAAGCCTTTTGCGGCCTGCCTCGGTCACCGTATTACACAATGGCGTGGTGGTACAAAATGATTTTGAACTCGAGGGTAGCACCGCCTGGGATAGCCCGCCTGCCTATCGGGCCCACGCGGACAAATTGCCGCTGCATATCCAATACCACGGCGATCCAGTCCGTTTCCGAAATATCTGGATCAGGGAAATTGATCTGGCACCCAAGAAACTGAAAGATAAACAGGATGATCATGCGTCGCCACCAAAGCGGATTGACCTCTGGGGAGCAACACCACCTCACGCAAAAGGCGATGCCGCTAAGGACAGACCTTATCTAGAGCTGTATTTGCCGGAATCCGAATCGGCCGTTGGTACCGGCGTAGTGATTTTTCCGGGAGGCGGGTATGGTACGCTGGCCAAGGGCCATGAGGGGGCTGAAATTGCGAGGTGGCTCCAATCGATCGGCGTCGCGGCAGCAGTTTGTGATTACCGACATCAAGGCAAAGGGTATCGTCACCCAGCTCCTCTGGAGGACGCGCGGCAGGCAGTGCGGCTGATGCGGACCCGGGCAAAAGATTGGAACTTGCAGCCTGATCGGATCGGTGCAATGGGGTTTTCGGCTGGAGGACACTTGGCGTCGGCCCTGGCCACCCACTTCGATGATGGTGAGCCGTCTGCTAGCGACCCGATCGCCCGACAAAGCAGTCGTCCTGACTTTCTGGTCCTCGGTTATCCCCTGATTGCACTGGGGCAACCGTTTACCCACGCTCGCTCGCAGAGAAATCTACTCGGAGATAACCCTGATGCAGATTTGCTAAAAAAATTATCGAGCGAGAGACAGGTTACCTCCGATACGCCCCCCGTTTTTCTCTGGCATACCGGGGAAGATACTGGCGTGGTGCCCGAACACAGCATTGCCTTCTACGAGGCTCTCCGCAAAGCCGACGTACCAGTGGAATTGCACATTTACGAGCGAGGACGTCATGGACTAGGACTGGCCCGCTCAGTCCCTACCGCAGCCGACTGGACGGCACGCTGCGTGGCATGGATGCGGAGCAGGGGTTTATTAAATCAAAATCCGTAGCAAACTTATGCCTGGCCAAGTTCACCGCTCCGCTTGGCTGCTGCCTGCACGCTTTTTGAGAGTATGCTCTCCAGATGGCCTGCCTCCAAAGCAGCTAGGCCCGCCACGGTAGTTCCTCCCGGACTACTAACGCGCTTTTTCAATTCGCCGGGCGACACACCGGTCTGTTGAAGATACGCTGCGGTGCCCTGCATCGTCTCGAGGGCCAATGCTTCGGCGAGCGATTCGGGCAAGCCACATTGCTCTCCCCCCGCAGCCAACGATTCAAGAATTGCACAATAAAAGGCGGGCCCAGAACCGGAGAGCGCTGTCACCGCATCTAATTGCGACTCCTCCACACGGAATGCTTTCCCGACACTGCACAGCAAGCGTTCGACAAATGCTCCATCTTCATCAGTCGCCTGCCCACCAAGTGCGTAGCAACTGACACCTTTGCCAACCAAGCATGGCGTGTTAGGCATCACGCGGATCAGCGTTATTTGATTGGGCATTTTCGCGGCAAGCCAAGAAAGTCGAATGCCAGCGGCAATAGAAATCACAAGATGTGATCGATCAATTGAATCGCTCAGAGATGAGAGAACATCGCTCATCTGCTGAGGTTTCACAGCTAAAACAATCGTTTGGCATGCGCTCACCAGGTCCGCATTATCTTCGTGCACTTTTGCCTTGGGCAACAGTTCGACAAATGCACCCCTGGCTGCGGCACTAGGGTCACTTGCAAATATTTCTGCTTCCGGAAAAATGCCGGAATGCACCAGTCCCTGGGCAAGCGCCTGTGCCATCTGGCCCGCACCGATAAAACCAATCATTGTTTGCTTTCCATTTTATTTTTTTCTCGTGGTCTTCGCAGCGATCCAGGTCGGCGGCGTAACAACCGCCCGTACCTGCCGCTTGCCAACCAGCACCCAATGCTAAGCAAATCGGAAACGAGAATCCACCCTTGGGCAAGTCCACGACTGTGAGGTCATAGCCGACGAATGCTGCAAGCAATGCCGTCACGCCATCCCGTTTCCGAGACAATTTTGACTGTGCATGAATTACAGAACACGAAGAATGCACTGGACGCCACGTACCGGTTCTGAGAGACTCCGCCCGCTGCCTGATACGCAGATGAGCCGTGCTATAGAAGGGAATCGAAATATTCTGAGGAGACGCGATCGTGAAGACTCGTTCCGCTTTCATTCTGCTTTTGGGGCTTTTGCTCATTTTTGTCCTGCAGGATTCAAGCAGCGCAGAAGATTGGTCGATCCGAAAATTCAATCCGTTTGGACCAAAAACCATCGGCAAAAAGTCTGCGGCCGTGAAAGACGATAAGCGAACCAAAAAAACGTCTGGCAAAACGGTCGGCGAGAAAAAAGAGAAATCCGAAAGAGTAAATAGCGGACGGTCTGAAACACGGCCAGCTACACCGTCGACCACTGTGGATATTCAAAGACGATTCGCCCTATTTGGTAGAGAAACGGCCGCCGCATTTAAACGAACGCGCAACGCCCTTACCCCCCAATTCGACTGGCCTAGGTGGGAGCCCTTACGGATCAAGTTCCCAAGTTTGATGCCAAATACTGAACCGGAGAAGGTCGTCAAATAGCCATGCGTATCACGTATTTGATTGCTCGGCCATGGCCAAGAGTACTCGTGTTTAATTTGCTTGCATTGGTTGGATGCAACGGCGTCAGCAGCACACTGAACGGGTTCGTGCCCGGTAAAATTATCGACCGCGACTCAAATGCCGAAATCCGTGAGGCAGCATTAGAAGACGATTCTTTTCCCAGTGCGTCCGAATCGCTACACCAGAAGAAATAGTCGGTCCTCTGGGGTCTCTTGAACTCCCTTCGCATGTCTTAGAATGGGCGCATGGCTACCCACCTCATCCTTGGGACCGCAGGTCACATCGACCATGGAAAAACAGCCTTGGTTCGCGCGCTGACCGGAACCGACACGGATCGACTGCCGGAGGAAAAAAAACGTGGGATCACGATCGACCTTGGCTTTGCAGCTATTGAACTGGGGAATTACGTTGTGGGCATCGTTGACGTTCCGGGGCATGAGCGATTTGTCCGCAACATGCTGGCCGGCGCCACTGGAATTGATGTAGCGCTCCTGGTAGTTGCCGCAGATGATTCCGTCAAACCGCAGACACGCGAGCATCTGGAAATCCTTCGCATGCTGAATCTTTCAGCGGGGGTCATTGCCTTAACCAAATGTGATATCGCCGACAGCGACTGGATCGATTTGGTGGAAGCAGAGGTTCGTGAATTGGTTCAAGATACATTTTTATCTGACGCACCGATTGTGCGAACCAGTTCGCTGTCGGGCATGGGGATCGAATCGCTCAAAGAGGAACTACTACAAAGTATTGAGGCAAAGTTGCCAATGGAAACATCACGCACTGCCGGACCATTCCGTATGGCGGTGGACGGTACCTTTTCATTGCCGGGCCACGGAACCATTGCGCGAGGCAGCGTGCTGCGGGGCGTAATTGGGGTAGGCGATGAAATCCACATTTTTCCAGGCGATCGAGTCGCCCGTGTGCGGAGCCTCCAGACACATGGCAAAGACGTGGGTCAGATTGAGCGGGGTCAGCGAGCAGCCGTAAACCTTGCGGGTATCACACAAGACGAGATAGCTCGGGGCAGCGAACTAGCCAGCCCCAATTTGCTCAGACCTTCGCGGTTAATCGGTATCGAAGTTGCGCCAATTGCCGGTGCAAAATTGAGGCATCGTCAGAAAGTCCGTGTGCATCTCGGGGCGACCGAAGTGATCGGGCGATTGCTGTTACGTGATGCAGGCCCGCTGCAGTCGGATGAGCACCAAGTGGCCCAGTTACTGTTGGAGACACCGATCACCACCGCATGGGGCCAACCGTTTATCATCCGCAGCGAATCTCCCGTGAAAACCATCGGCGGGGGACGCGTCCTTGCACCCGAAGTTTGGAAGTTTCGCCGCAAACGCTCGGAAGATTGGCGGCAGCTTGAAAGACTTCGGGAAGAAGATCCGTTGAAGCGAGCTGCAGCTGCGGTTTACTTTTTTCGTTGGCAGAGCTGGACCGCCGATGACTTGAATCGCACAGCAGACGTCCGCGAAACAGACAAGGTCCGCAGTCAATTATTGAATGATTCCCAGAGCGTCGCGTGCCTGGAAGTGTCCCCTACGCGGCAGATTATGGTACACCACCGCCACCTGGAACAATCAGGGCGGGATGTGGTAAAGAAACTCGAAAGACTACATGACGAGAATCCCCGGAGCCTCAATTTTCCGCAAAATCAGATAGAAGACAAATTACAGTTCATTGGAGATCGGGCAACTGCAAAAGCGGTTCTTGTGCGCCTGGCGGAAGAAAATGTTATTTCATTGACCAAAGGTGGCATCGCCTTACCCGATCGTGGACCGAATTTGTCGGCAAAGGAAACGGACCTTTTCAAGCAATTGATGCGACAATATCTAGAGGCCGGATTTCGCCCACCGACCACCAAAGACATTCAAAACACTGCTGCTCACCATCGGCAAAGCATTCCGCAGTTGATTCAATTGGCCGAGGCGCAGGGCCACTTGGTTCGCCTCAATGAATCACTGTTGCTGCACGAAGAGGTAGAGCAAAATCTACGAACGCATTTGTCGGCAGAATTTGGTGATGGCGATGGCTTTACAGTCAGCGGACTGCGGGAGGCACTCAACATATCTCGTAAGTATGCCGTACCGATATGCGAGTATTTGGATCGAATTGGCTTCACCCACCGTGATGGCGATATCCGCGTAATCCGGGGCGAAGGTCGATAGCGAGACCACACGACCAGCAAGATTTAAAACCGTGTGTCTTCCACTTGCCGATTTAAGTCGTCGGCCAACGATTCAACGGTTGTTGCAGCGGCTTGCTGGGCTAGTCTTTTGCGACGCACCTCTAAGTAAAAGAAAGTGCCGAAGGTCCCGGCGATCGTGAATGGCATCGCCATCATGAAAAGGATGCTCCAAAAGTATCCCCGAACCATTCTTGCGTGCTGCGGATCGTTCTCAGACAGCGCATCCTTACACCCAGGGCAAGCATCAACAATTTGAACGCCAACGAGCAAGATCAAGAACGCGATTATCCAAACACGGTGCGCGAATAAAACTTGGACAAATTTGCCAATGGCCTGAGGAGATAGTTTCATACGTATTTTCCGTGAATAGGTTTTATACTTAATTATAGGCCGCTGAAGCCAAAGGTTCCAGGTACTTTTCCCGCTGTGTCAGGAGGCAGTGGGCGGATAAATCTGATATAGCATCAGATAAACGACAACTCCAGTTACCGACACGTAAAGCCATATCGGAAATGTGATCTTCGCCCATCGTCGATGCTTTGCCCGATACAATCCGGACTGGGGGGACTCGGTTTGTGACCGCAGTCCCAGATAAATGGTTGCCACAGCACCGATAGGAACATACATCGCCAACAGGACGTGCGTGAGCAGAATTAGATAATACAGATAGCGAACCCAGGTAGGTGGATAGCTGGGAAACCGCGTGCTTCCCGCAAGATAGTGATAGGTGAGGTAACACAGTAAAAAAATGGCGGAGACCAAAAAGCAGGATAGCATGGTCCACTTGTGTGCAATCTCTTTCCGCTGCTTGATCAACACAAAGCCGAGAACAAGCAAAATAGTGGCAAGAAAATTGAGGGTTGCATTCACAAGCGGAAAGATCCCTGCATCCAGATTCATGTTTTCGGACCTCCGTCCCCGCCCGACTTTTGCGTTGCCTTCTCGGGCACCGTCTGCGGTGAACTCGGATCGCTCGACATGCTTCCATCAGCCGTTTCGGCCAAAACATCCGGGAGTTCAGCCTTCAGTCGGGCGATGTCCGCCGCATCGTTGTAGCGAAATTGTCCGCGTGGCTTGCCATACTTATCGACAAGCACGAGGCTGCGTGAGTGCGTTTTAAAGGCAGCAGGAACATCAATCGCCCGCCCGAACTGCGACACCTGAGGTAAGTCGCTTGTCAGGAAAAACCATTTCTCGGGGTCGGCATCAAATAATGCGGCATATTCTGCAAGTGTCTGCGGACTGTCGACGTCCGGATCAACCGAAACGGAGACAAATTGCACATCCTTGAAATCCGGATCACGATTCAGGGCACTGATGGCTTGATTGAGGCTTTTGCACTCATGAGGGCACGAAGAGAAAAAAAGGCTAGCAATCCAGACTTTACCTTTCAACGCATCAAACTCAAAAGGCTCAGCAGTTTGCGATGTCATTTTAAACGCATCAAGGTCAATCGGCTCGACAGGCGATTTTGCAGTGTCGCTTGCACCATCTTGCCCGGCGAGTTGACTGGAAATTCTTACCATCGAATAAAGGGTATAGGCCGCCAGTGAAACTAGGAGCAAAGACAACAAAATTTTTACAGATTTACTCATGAAAGAAGATCACCCTCCGTTGTACGACGCGCTGACCATGCGGCAATTGTGAGGCAGAGAGCCGCAAAGCCAACGGTTACCATTAAGCATACCGGCGCTGTCGGTAAATCAGGAAACGCGAAGCCGAACAGCAATCGACGAAGCCCTGCGACCGCGTAGGTTAGCGGATTGACAGAAAGAACATAGGCAAGCAAGTTATCGCTGGCCGGAAAAAAGGCTCCCGAAAGCAACCACATCGGCAGCAGGAAAACGCTCATAATGGCATGAAATCCCTGGGTCGAATCAAGCCTCCATGCGAGAATAAAACCCAATGCAGTCAGGCCAATGGCGATCACAAACATGTAGGCCACAATCATCACGCATTGCAAAAAGGAAAAGGAGATGCCGATGGTTAGGCCTAAAAGAAGAAACAACACTCCTTGGGCAAGAGCTATGAGACTGCCTCCGAGCACCTTCCCCAAAACCAGAGCAAAGCGAGAGACTGGAGCCACCAGAACAGCCTGTAGAAATCCCTCGCGACGGTCTTCAATGATCGAGATGGTCGCAAAAATTGAAGTGAACAAAATAATTAGCACCAATGTGCCCGGGAAATAATACTGGAAATAATCGACCGAATCCCCACTCTCGGTAGGCATTCGAAAGGAGGAGCCAAATCCGGAGCCAAAAAGAAGCCAAAATAACACCGGTTGACCGAGCGCACCGATCACACGATTTCGCTGCCTGAAAAAACGAACCAGCTCCCGCTCGCATAACGTCCAGACCGCCAGCCCAGCTTTACTTGGCCGCGAATTTTCCAGATCGCCGGATGTGATGAATGTAACCAAACTACCGTTGCCTAATTTTAATGTTTTTTATTGTTATTTTTTTTCTGCTGCGACAGTTGATCTTGTCGGTAACGATGTCCGGTCCGATCGATAAACACATCCTCCAATGAGGGTCGAGCAAAGGTAATTGCCTCGACACATCCGGGAAATGCCTCGACGATCTTCGCGATCAAACGGTGGCCGTCCGGTTGTTCAAAACGAACGTTATCATCCAAAACTTCGCATGAAAAACCAAACTGATGCCCAATGTCTTTTGCCAGTCTGTTGCTTGTCTTGCTTTGAATCGTGATGGCATCCCCGCCAACCGTGGCACGCAGGGCATCTGGCGTATCAAGTGCCACTAATTTCCCCTCATTTAAAATGGCAACCCGATCGGCCCTTTCCGCTTCCTCCAGGAGATGAGTCGTCAGGACGATTGTCACATGTTGTTCTGCTTGTAATTGGTGCAGATAATTCCAAAGATCGCTACGTGCCGCAGGGTCGAGACCTGTACTCGGCTCATCCAGCAACAATAACCGGGGTTGATGAAGCATACCCTTTGCTAATTCAACCCGCCGTCGTAAACCGCCAGATAATTTTTCTACCAACTCGCCTCGGCGATCGATCAGGCCAACCTGCAGAAGTAAAGCGTCCCGACGGGCGGCGAACTGGCGACCTCGTAGACCATACAGATGGCCTTGGTGCCGCAGATTTTCATCGACCGTTAGTTTATTATCCAGGCTAGGCGCCTGAAATACGACTCCAATCTCGCGACGGATCGGGCCAACCGCTACCCGTAGGTCGCAGCCAAGAATACTTGCTTCGCCCTGCTGCATTGGCATGAGCGTCGAAAGAATACGGAAGAGCGTGGTTTTTCCCCCTCCATTTGGTCCAACGAACGCAAATATTTCCGCAGGTGCCACCTCAAATTTCAGTGCATCAAGTGCACAACGATCACCGTACTTGTGTCGCAAATCAGAAACTGAAATAGCCGGTGGCACTGCATTCATCGATTATTCCCATCAAGCTCGACGGCAACCTTGCGGTTCAGCTTGAATCTGTTTAGGGATGGGCGCTAGTTGCATCTGTCGCGTCGCCGGAAGTGCCGTCCAAGCTTTGCAGTTCAGGCATCGGCTCGAGCGCCATGTGCCGCCGCCGCTCCTCCGAGACCCGATTCATCCGTAATCCAACATCGGGCACTAGCATCAGAACAAGAAAAATTGACATAAACACCATCGGAATCGTTAGTACATATTTCCAATTCGCCTCGTACAACAAGTGCATAAAGAAAAGAACCACCAGAAGAGCTTTAGTACAGGAAACCGCCATCATGAAAGCCCAGCCGGCTCCTGCGGAAAAATGTTCGCGCCAAAACTCGCTATAGGTAAAGAACGAAGCGGTGGTCAGCAGGCAGAGCGCGACAAAGACCGCCACATAAGTCTTGATGCTGCCCCCATGATGTCCCTCATGACCATCCGCGTGGTCACTCGGGGCATCCGTTTCATGTGATTCGATTCCTGATTGCCCGGACATCGGTGCCCCTTAAAACAGATAAAGAAGTGGAAAAAGGAAGATCCAGACTAGATCAACAAAGTGCCAGTAGAGTCCAATATTTTCAATATGCGGCGCCCGCTCTCTGTCGAGCCGAATGAATAGATATAACGCGAACACGATCAGCCCGACTACCACGTGCAACGCGTGAAATCCGGTCAACAAAAAGTATGTGCTTGCCCACATATTGCCGCCGGGGATCACCATCGGCAGATGCAACCAGTGGTACTTTTCATTCAGCCCATCTTCTGCACCCTGCAAGAGTGCAATCGCGTTCAAACGGCCCTCCACCTCGGTTGCTTCACCACCGACGGTGGCAACCTGTTGATTGACTTGCTTCAACTGCTTCGCGATCGTATCGTCACCCTCTTCCCGATTCTTCAGATCTTTCTGCTCAGCCCGCAAAGGAGCTAGCTGTGCATTGAGGGCATCACGTTGTTTCTCAAGTTTTTGCCGCTCTTGCTTCAGCAGTTTTTGCTGCACCTCCTTCTGCTCACCGTGCGGCATGATCGCCGCCGCCAATTGATTGAGAACAATTTGTCCCTGCTGATCGCCCGCTTTTGCGGCCTTCAATTCAGCTGGGCGGGCGAAGTAACGCAGCAGCGTTCCCGAAACGGCTAGCTGGTCTAATTCTTCCGAGGTAGGCTCTTCAATTCTCGCAAGTCGTACCTGATGGCCCTCAAGCGCCTGCCGCACCATTGAGGCATAGGGCAAGTCAGGTTTTTCATAGATTAGGCTGTGTGGTTTTTGGGGATAAATACCATGCGAAAATTTAGCCTTGTACTCGAAGCCTTTAATCCCCAGAAAAATGCATCCCAGGACAAGCGTGATTGCAATCCACGCCTTTGCCTGACGCACGCGATCCAGACGAGCTGCCTCTAGAGCGAGGACTACGGATACGCTCGAGCATATGAGTACAAACGTATTGAACGCACCAATTGGCTCACTAAGATGTACATCGTGGGGAAGCGGCCACGCCGGGGCACCAAATCGAAGGACGATGTACGTGCCGATGAGACCCGCAAAAAACATGATTTCCGTGGATAAAAATAACCACATGCACGTTTTGCCGTTGGACATTGGCATGCCGGGATGGTAGCGAAGCTTTAGATGACCGTGATGCTCGTCCGACATTACAGAAAATCTTTCTCTTCAATAAAAACAAATTACAGCCAGGGAAAAATAAAGGGACTCAACCACAGCATTCCAAAGACGGCCGGCAAATAAACCAACGACATCCGCAACATTCTACGCGCAGATCGATCCGTGGGGCGGAACAAAAAATCAACCGCAGTGGCTAGTTGCATCAACGACAGAGCCAGCGATAACAAGAGGTAGAATGGACCTGCCTTCATCATCACGGCGGGGAGAACGCTTAGCGGCAGTAGCATGGCCGACGAGGTGACCGCCTGCAATCCCGCCAGACGGCCGGTCGGTTCAGTAACGGTGAGCATCTTAAATCCCGCCCGTCGGTAATCGTCCCGATAAATCCAAGCAATCGCCATGAAGTGCGGAAACTGCCAGAAAAATACAATGCCAAATAAAATAAAGGACAAGAGTAATCCACCCTTGGTCCCACCGTCGGACAAAACCGCCGATGCACCCATTAAAACTGGCAAAGCGCCAGCAACAGCGCCAACTACTGTGTTTGCACTGGTCTTTTTTTTGAGCGGCGTATAAATAAACACATATAGCGCCCAAGTCACCAGTCCCAGTATCGCTGTCACCAAATGCACCAATACCGCCAAATAAACGGTTCCGATCGCAACACTCGCTAAGCCCATGAGCAGGGCCTCTCGATCCGATACCTCACCCGAAGGAAGAGGTCGATCAGCCGTGCGTTCCATCTGGGCATCGGAAGTCCTCTCCAACCACTGGTTCAGCGTGCTCGCACTCGCGGCAACTAATGCGGTGCCGACCAGCGCATTGACGATCAGCACCCAGTTGCTCGGGATTCCCGAGCAAGCCACGCAGGCCGCGACCCACACGGTTAATAATTCGAGTATCGCGATCCTTGGTTTCGTTAGTTCCAATAGTGCTGCCGCGTGCGGCATCACTCGAATTTTTTCATGACCCAAGGCAAGTGAGGGCAAATTCATTAAGTAGCCCCCCAAGCAGTGACGGCGTGGCCGTCATCCGACTTAAATTCGTGTTGAGCGACCAGAGAGGTAGCGCGGAAAAAAAGCACCGCTGCCCACACACTGGCTCCCAGAATGAGCGATCCAGTGGCGACGTGTGCGGTCACCACAAATGCCTGAAGTGGACCCCCAGCCGTATTGGTCCAACCGGCAAGTCCCGCTGTTTCACTGAACAGTCCTCCAGGCCAAGCATACTTAAGCACCCAGGTACCGCATCCTAAAAATACCTGCAAGGCGAGCAGTGCCAACAGTATCCGGGGCGGGCGACGCAGTGTTGCATGCCGTTTACAATGCCGTTCCGATTGCCACCAGAATAAGAATACTTCGACTGACAGTGCTACAGCGAGAAACAAGTGGAAGAAAATGGCCGTTTGAAAGGTTCCGCCAGTCGACATCACCGAGACGTGTCGCAACTGAGCTCCCAGCACAAGCTGCCCATATGCCATCGCCAACGTGAACAGGGCTAGCCGTCGGAGGCGTCGACCCATCGGTATCGTTCCCGCCCTTTCGGTTCGCCAACCCCGCGCGGTGACCACCGCAATCGCTACCACAAGACCGAGAAACAGGGGGGCCACACAACCGTGAATCTTTGCAATCCGCACATCGTCCCACCGGACTCGCAAACCACCCAGAATCCCTTGAAAAATCACCAGAGCCAGAGCGAATAGCGTGAGCAATCGAACCCAACGCCTTGAGTCGAACTTCCAGG
>DLCF01000168.1 GCA_002480485.1 Planctomycetaceae bacterium UBA7805 | reverse complement strand
TCGCCTGCTCAAGTTCGGCCTTTCTAGTGAATACCCGGAATCGCGGATGTTTCCCGAACCGGGACCGCTGCGGGATTCCTACGATGTGGTAATTATTGGTGGTGGTGGGCATGGGCTAGGTGCCGCCTATTATCTGGCCAAAGAACACGGGATCACCAACGTCGCGGTTCTAGAAAAGGGCTACCTCGGACGCGGTGGCACTGGCCGTAATACGGCAATCGTCCGATCAAATTACCTGACTCCGCAGGGTGCAGAATTTTATCAGGCGAGTGTCGACCTTTTTCAGGGTCTGTCGCGCGAACTCGATTTGAATCTATTTTACTCCGAGCGAGGTCACTTCACCCTGGCGCATTCGCAGGCGTCGCTTCGTACGCAGCGCTGGCGGGCAGAAGTGAACAAGCAGTTGGGAATCGATAGCGAGTTGGTGACGCCTGCAGAAATCAAGCAGATGGTTCCCGAAATCGATTTGCAGTGTGGTGGAGATCAGCCGCCGATTCACGGTGCTCTCTATCATCCTCCAGGAGCGATTGCGCGGCACGATGCCGTGGCCTGGGGATACGCGCGGGGTGCCGGGCAGCGCGGCGTTGAGATTCACCAGCAGACGGCGGTTACCGGCATCGAAGTTCGCGACGGGGCCGTATGCGGGGTTCATACAGATAAAGGATTTATCAAAACGCAAAAAGTTCTCTCCGCGGTGGCCGGTTGGACGACTTCCATTACTGAGATGGTGGGATTGCGGACTCCTCTGGTGATTCACCCGCTTCAGGCACTTGTGACCGAACCTTTGAAGCCGTGGCTAAATCACATCGTGGTCTCTGCCAGTTTGCATCTTTATGTTAGCCAGTCATCACGGGGTGAATTGGTAGCCGGTGCCTCGCTCGATCCATATGAATTGATTTCAATGCGATCTT
Organism: Planctomycetaceae bacterium UBA7805; assembly: GCA_002480485.1. GTDB lineage: Bacteria > Planctomycetota > Planctomycetia > Pirellulales > UBA7805 > UBA7805. The sequence continues at coordinate 2,420 of DLCF01000168.1, read as the reverse complement.
CGCTCGATTTTGCGGAGGGGACCGCAGGGCATTTGATCGATCTCTTTCCGATGTTGGGCGATATTAAAGTTCTTCGGCAGTGGGCGGGTCTCTGTGACATGACACCCGATTTTTCTCCGATCATGGGTACTACTCCGATAGAAGGCTTTTATTTGGACGCCGGCTGGGGAACCTGGGGCTTTAAGGCTACACCGATCAGTGGGCTTACCATGGCTCATACCGTTGCCACAGGGCAGGACCATGTTTTAATTCAGCCGTTCAATGTCTCGCGATTTTTGGATTTTAAACTAGTGGGCGAAAAGGGTGCCGCATCGGTAGGGCACTGAGAAAACGCAACATGAAAATCATTCACTGTCCAATCAATGGACCCCGTCCCTTACAAGAGTTTTATTTCGGGGGTCAGTTCCGTTCATTGCCCGATCCTGCCGGAGAATCAATGAGCGATTTGGATTGGGCAGATTATGTGTTTAATCGCGATGGGGCACCGGGTGTCCAGAAAGAGTGGTGGTATCACACACCGAGTGGCACCTGGTTTATCGCCGAACGAGATATTGTGAGTGATTCGTTCGTTCGCACGTATCTGTTTGAGGGGAGCGAGGGAGGGGGCCATGCCTGATCGCTTGCCTTTCCGAGAAGGTGAATGGATTGACCGCACCCAACCGGTGGCGTTCCGCTTTGAGGGAAAACCATACGAAGGCTTTTTCGGCGACTCGCTTTCCAGCGCGCTATGGAACGCGGGAAAGCGTGTGCTGGGTCGGAGTTTTAAGTACCATCGAGCACGCGGCGTCTACAGTTTGACCGGATACGATGTCAATTGTTTGGTGGAAGATGGACAACGGACCAATTTGCGGGGCGATACGCTGTCGATTGTTCCTGACTTGGATGTGCGTTCGGTAAATACGCTGGGCGGTGTGGATCGAGATCGGTTGAAAATCATTGACCGCTTCGGTGCCTTCATGCCGGTTGGTTTTTACTACAAGGCGTTCCACACGCCGCGCCGTCTATTTTCGACGTACGAAAATCAGATGCGAAAAATTGCAGGTCTCGGAAAGATCAATCCGGATGCCACACCCGTTGCCACGCCGAAGGATTATGCGTTTTGCGATCTATTGGTGGTGGGCGGAGGCCCTGCGGGTCTGGCGGCTGCAATTGCGGCTGCCGAGACCGGTGTAGAAGTTCTGCTTGTGGATGAGCAACCACACCTCGGCGGCAGCCTGCTCACCCAGCACGCCCATTCGGAGGAGGCAAGCAAAAAATGTTCCGGCTTGGTAGCAAAAGCCGAATCACTTGCCAATCTGCAAGTCCGCCTTGGCACTCAGGTGGCGGGGCACTACGCCGACCAATGGGTGGCACTGGTTGATCAGCAGCGACTCACCAAGTTGCGAACGCGGAGTACGCTGTTCGCGACCGGTTGCGTCGAACAGCCGGCAGTGTTCCAGAATAATGATTTACCCGGTGTGATGCTCGGCTCTGCCGCACAGCGGCTGGTCTACCTTTATCGTGTGCCGCCCTGTCAGCAGGCAGTTATTCTTACAGCAAACCATGATGGTTATCGGCTCGCGCTCGACTTTGTCGAAGCTGGCATCACGGTCGTTGCCGTTGTCGATCTGCGGCATGATGGTGAACAGAGCAGACTGGATCGCGAGGTATCGGCGGCAGGCGTTGAAATTTTTCGAGGACATACCGTTTATGAAGCGCTTGCCGGATCACAGGGTACGAAAGTGAATGGTGCGATTCTTTGTCCGCTTGATGGGGAGGGAAAACCGGATCGGATGGGACATTTGCGGCTTGCTTGCGATGGAATCATGATGAGTGTCGGTTGGGCGCCGAATGCGGGGGTCGCCTATCAGGCGGGTGTGCGTTTTGTCAATGATGAGTCGCTAAACCAGTTGGTGCCGGGGCATATCCCAGAGGGGATTTTTGCTGCTGGTCGAATGGCCGGTTTATTTGAATTGCCGGATCAACTCGCCTCGGGGGAGCGGGCCGGGCTACAGGCTGCGGCGTACCTGGGGTCATACGAGGGTGAAATGCCCGCCGCACCGGAACATCAGGGGGCGGCGCCGAGTCACCCTTATCCCATCTTTGCGCACAAGGGAAAAAAGAACTTCGTCGATCTCGATGAGGATCTGCATCTTGTCGATTTTAAAAATGCGCATCAGGAGGGATACGATAATATCGAGTTACTGAAGCGATTTAGTACGGTCGGCATGGGTCCCACACAGGGAAAGCTATCCAATACGAATGCTGTACGTATTTTGGCGCAGTTAAATGGTGCGACAATCAACGAAACTGGAACCACTGTCTCAAGGCCCTTCCACCATCCGGTGTCGCTAGCAAATCTTGCCGGCCGGCGTTTCCATCCGCATCGTCAAACACCTTTGGAGGTAATTCACCGCGCCAATCATGCGGAAATGATGCAT
>DLCF01000109.1:39327-78977 GCA_002480485.1 Planctomycetaceae bacterium UBA7805 | reverse complement strand
GCAACCTCTTCGCTCTGAAACTCAAAGAGCTGGTTGCACTTCTCGCAATGAAGATGATCGTGCTGCGGGTAGCCATAATCATGTTCATAGACAGAGCGATTGTTCAGACTCATTTTTCGCAACAGGCCTGCATCGACTAGTTCGCCTAACGTCCGATACACGGTTGGTCGACTAACTTTTCCATTTGCTCTTTGCTCGCGTGCTAACTCCGCAAGAAGATTTTCTGCGTCAAAATGGTCATGTTGACTGAAAACCTGATCGAGAATTGTCCGCCGCTGTTGCGTGATTCGTTTGCCACGACTGCGCAAGAACTCTTCGAATCGCTCCATCGGAGTCATGGCGGTTTTGACGCCGCTTAGAGTGAAAGCATCTTCCATGCCCTAATTGTACGTCGTTGCGGGGCATCAGAGCAAGCATGGACCGGAAGTCCACTTGTCAAATTAAGCAGTTTCTACTGCCGGGATTAGCCGATTTCGTCCAGCAGGCGAGAAACCGCAACGTCCATCTTCTCTTCCGTCTCGTAGACGCCGCTCGCTATTTCAGCACGAATCTGATCGACACGCCCTTGGCGGACATCCGGAATATCTCCGATTCTGGACAGTAAATCGGCCTCCTGTGAGATCGATATTTCATCCGCGGCAGCAGCAGGGTTGGAAGCAACCTCATTGGATTGTTGCGTTTCATTCATCCCATCCGTGGGTTGCACGGACTGGGTTCCCTCGACTGAACTTGTCGTCTGCAAATGTGCGGGGCCTTGGATCTGCATCTTCGTTTATCTCCGTTTGAAAGGGCGCCAAGATTCCTTGGCTGATATTATCTTACCTTTATTTTTGCCTTTCAGCACGATTATATCCGGAATAAAATTTTTCGTAAAAGGTCAATCTGATTTGCGATGAATTTTTTCCTCGCGTCGTTTCATGCCCGGGATCGTCTTGCGGATCTTGTGGAGCGGGTAATGTTTTCGGTCTGCGTGCTTTGTCCCTAATTTACCTTTCAACTTTTCTCGTCCAAGTGTGTTTTCCGGTCGAGCACTCACACGTGGCACGCACAAATTATGAAATCCTAATGCGTCAACCCAATCGTCGTTATAGATTTAAGAGTTAACCCATTCGCATTTCGTGCAGGTAATTTCACCGCAAAGTCTTGCCTAAACCGGTAGGAAATGATGCGGATTAACAGCCCTCTACAGGTGGCGTCGGATTATAGGAATTGCCTTTTCCAGAGGCAACAGGAAACGAGCTTACATAGATGGTGAAACATTGATTGCACTGATGTCACCAAATGGTTACCCCATTGAGCGTGGGGAGCAGATTGCTAGCACGCCGGAAGATCGTTGCTCCGCCGGAGCGGCAGGGACCTCAAAGATAATAGGTGTCCCAGATGTTGTTTTGCCCGAATTCAAACTCTTTTCGACCAATTATGAACTGTTTGGCCGTTCAATACGTAGAATGGCAATAACTAGGCGACAGCACCCCTGATGCAGAGGAGTTGGAAGATGAGCAAGCAGCCGACCTCGCCAAGCCGACACATTGAAGCCGACCATGAGCTCCAGCGGCTGCGAGGATTGTCAGGATTTCACGACTTCGAGCAGCAGCTTGATGCCGGATTAGAAAAGATGACTCAGCGTTGGGCAAACTGGCGGGTCCGCGGCAACAGCGAGCAAACCATCACCCGCAAACTCTGGGCGGTCCGATAGGCAAACCGGTCTCTCACGTGCACACGAATACTGCTGACAAAAAAAGGTGACCCCATTCAGGATGGTCCGCAGCGTCAGCTGTATTTAGGCATTACGCACTCAAGAAGCCTGACTGAATTCAGGCCGCCGACGTACAAGTTGTCCTTGTAATCTTTGGACGATAGAACTGTGCATTTGGCTTACGCGGCTCTCGGAAAGATCGAGTGTAGCACCGATCTCTTTCATCGTTAATTCCTCATAGTAGTAGAGGATAATTATTAGTCGCTCATTCCGATTTAGACCTTTTGTGACCAGACGCATGAGATCAGTCTTTTGTATGCGTCTTGTTGGATCTTCACCTTTTTTATCTTCAAGAATATCGATCTCTCGAACATCCTTGTAACTGTCAGTTTCATACCACTTTTTATTCAGGCTGACTAAGTTTACGGTATTTGCCTCGGTCATCATCTTTTCGAGTTCACGCACACTAATTTGCATATGCTCTGAGAGCTCGATTTCTGTGGGTGGACGACCTAGTCGCGCTTCACAAGTGCGAATGGCCTCTCCCAGCTTACTCGCCTTAGATCGCACTAGACGAGGCACCCAATCCATCGTCCGCAATTCATCCAACATCGCGCCCCGGATCCGCGGTACACAATAAGTCTCGAATTTCACGCCACGGGATAGATCAAAGGCCTCGATGGCATCCATCAAGCCAAAAACTCCGGCAGAGATCAGATCGTCTAATTCGACTCCTTCAGGCAGCCGAGCCCAGATACGCTCGCCGTTGTATTTCACCAGTGGCAAATACCTTTCAACCAAGCGATTTCGAAGTTCCCTGTTGGTCTGGTCGGCTTTAAAAATTTTCCAGACTTCGAGGATTTGGTCCTCGCCCGCTCGCGTCGAATTTGCCATTCGATCCTCCATGATCGGCGTTAGAATCTGCTTAGTCCCTGCAGTTTAACGGCTCAAAGCGCGTCAACTCTTCTCGTTCATTCGGCGATTATTGTCGCTCGGTTGAGTCAAATCCGTTGAAAATTAAAAAGATATTGTTCGGCATTAAATTTGATTTGCTGTCTCGACTGTCGTGCACCTTTGACGTGAATCGTCGTGTGCCCAACTTTGGGGCGGAAGTTTACTAGATGCGGAGTTTGAATAACAGTTCAAATTTCCCGTGGTTTAGCAAAAGAATTTGCGGTGCAAGGTGTTGAAAATGTAAGCAGCCAATGGATGCGTCCTGCAGGCAATGCAGTCAATCCGAGATAATTCCCTGGAGTCGATACGTTTCGCGCTTGGGTACTAGCGTGAAAGAGCTGGTTCGCTGAGAAAGGCGGTTGTTTGAATAGGTGTTCCTTGCACAATTTCATCAAAGCCAACGACAGAAACACCAGGGCGACACTGCGTAATATGTCGAATTGCTGGCCGGATATCACCTGAAACAAGCAAAATTAAATGACCACTTAACGCGTTGCTGATCAGCGGCAACAATTGCTCATCGATTTCATCAATCAATTCGGATGAAAGATTTACAGAAAAACCATGCGAGGTGTATTCCATGGATTTACGAATGGTTTCGGTAAGTTCGCCATCCAATTGAATCACGGACAATTCACCATTCAAACCCTTGTGCCGATCGGTAATCGTGCGGGCCATACGGCGTCGGACAAATTCAGCCCTGAGCACAGGATTATCCTCGAGATCCGCGGCGTCCCCAAGTGCCTCCAGAATCAAAGTCATTTGTCGAATCGGAAGTCCCTCCCGAAGCAATAATTGAAGTGTCTGTTGAATTTCGGCGAGCGTCACTTTTTTATTAACGATTTCCTCCACCACAACGGGATATTTCTGCCTTACTTGATCAAGCAAAAACTGGGTGCCATCGCGGTTTAAAATTTCCGCTGCGTGCCTAACAATTGTTTCATTAAGGCTATTTGCTAATTCGTCACTCGAATTTGTTTTGCCGGTCGCTACGGTGATCTCAGACAATTTCACACGATATTCATCTTGTGCCAAATCAAGATTGTCTCGAACGCGCACCGTAGGCAATACCAATCCGATCTCCGCAGCGATCCTATTGCGGATGATAGGTATTTGATCCAGTAAATTGCCACCCCTGGAGCGATCTGCTAAACGAAGAAGGCCTAGTCCCAACTCGATTTCAAGCGGATTTACCGATAGTAGTTCTTCGATTTGTGGTTTGGATTTCTCTTTCGATTGCTCGCCGGCCCGGGCCGATTTTTTTTGTGAGTCAATAAGCAGTAAGGAGACTCCGATGCATCCGACCGCCGAAAAAATCAGAGGTACTTTCGGTAGATCTGTCAACAACAAGAGAAACAGAAATAGTGAGGCTAGCAACAGGGCACGAGGGCGAGAGAACAACTGCCCCAACAATTCGGCTGGCAAATTTGCACTGCGACTACTTCTCGTCACAAGCAGGCCGGCAGCCAGGGCGATTAACAATGCGGGTAATTGGCTTACAAGACCATCTCCGATGGTGAGCCGTGTAAAGAGATTTCCGGCGTCCAGCGGCGACATGCCCAGCTGGAAAATCCCGATAACTAAACCGCCAACTATATTGACAACGGTAATTAGAAGTCCAGCGACCGCATCTCCTCGTACAAATTTGCTTGCACCATCCATGGCGCCGAGAAAATCGGCCTGTTGATGAAGTTCATTTCGCTGTCTTCTTGCGGTCGTTTTGTCAATGTTTCCGGCGTTTAGTTCCGCATCAATGGATTGCTGGCGACCGGGCATTCCGTCCAGGGCAAAGCGTGCGGCAACTTCGGAAATACGTGTGGCACCTTTAGTGATAACAACAAACTGAATCAGCACAATAATAGAGAAAATTATTATGCCTACGATTAGATTTCCACCAGCGACAAAGTCGCCGAACGCCTCGATCACGCCTCCAGCGGCTCGCTGCCCCTGGTGGTCGGCCTTGGTAAGAATCAAGCGTGTTGTGGCAATGTTTAGCACCAGCCGGCCGAGCGTCACACCTAGCAGGAGGGAGGGAAAAATATTGAATTCAAGCGGTTTTCGAATATGGATTGTGGTTAGCAGCACAATCACAGACAGCGTGATGCTACCCACTAATAGCATGTCAATGACTACGGACGGCAGCGGAACGAGGATCACAATTAGGCAACTGATGAGTCCCACGGGCAGCACAAACTCACCCGCTCGCAGGATCGAAGAGCGGTCTCCGGATACGTTGGATGCAACTGCCATGGTAAGCCTCGATCGGTGAATTTGGCCTCGCGTTTTTTCAGAAAATTTTTCGCCGCAGTGATTCAAAGCACTGGTTGTAAAGCACTATGCAACAACTGGCTGGTATTGCGTCTGCGGGCGGGGGAAAGTACCCAGTTCTGCGAGGAAGGTCCAGTCCATTCCGCCGACCGAAATAGTTGGAAAGCTAGCAATTGCTGGTTGGCCTTCCGCGACACATAACCCGTCGATGCGGGGTGCAACTAATGCGAATTTATTTGTAACGGTTATGGCGACTCTAACCATTGTGCGGGAAGGGTTTACAATCAAAATTTATCCATCGTGCACGAGTTTAACCAGTCTTTTTGCATTAAATGAGGTAGGATAGTGAGACACGCACCGGTCATACAATCGCCTGTGCGTAACCTTTATGCTTCTAACGATCGAGTCTAGTTTTCGCATGGCGGAATGATTCGGATCAGCGCGACTGAGACTGAGGAGAGATTGCTATGGCGTCTACAAAGGCAGAGTCGACCCCGATTTTTATTGCACTGATTCTATTTGTTGTCCTTTCCATCGTGCTGGGTGTGACTACCTTCATGTTTTACAAGGGGGAAGAGGATGCCATCACCGCCCGCAGAGAGGCCGATGCAGAGAGAGAAATTGCTGAGAGGGCGACCAAAGAGACCCAGAAAAAAGTGGACCAGCTCAAAGGACTCGTCGGTGCGCCTCCTGATCCCGCAGGTCCGACCGTTGAAGAAATCATGCAAGAGTATGAGCAAAATCAAAACGTGTACGGGGAAACATACAAGCGAAATAATGGATCTGAGTTAGATAATCCGAACGCATCCACGTACCCCCTGATGCTGCAGTATGTGATGGATATGAATAAATCACTTTACGAACAGATTAGCCAGAAAGATACGCAGTTATCTGAGATCGAGCAAGCGCACGCAGCGGAAAAAGAACGACTCAAAGCAGCACACGAATTGACGCGCAAAGACTTGAACGCACTATCAGATGAGATAAAAACAAACAATGAAAAATTTGCTCAAGATCGCCGGGAATTTGAAAAGTTATACAACGAGGCAAAGGCTGACGTGGAAAGCGCTCAAGATGCGATTGTAAAAGTTCAGGATGAATCACGTCGCAACATGAATAAGGTCACGGAGAAGATTAACGAGGTAGATAATCAACTAAAAGTGACCACTAATGCGTTACAAAATGCGAGGAAAGTCGATCTTGAGGCTCCGGATGGAGAGGTGATTTGGGTGAATCAAGTTGATGGCACAGTATACATTGACCTTGGATCCAAAGATGGTTTGCGTCGTCAAACGTCTTTCAGTGTTTATGATCATGACGTTGCCAATGCCCTGACCGCGGAACCAAAGGCGACCCTGGAGGTTGTGCAGGTTAAAGACGACATGGCTATAGCGAAGGTGACCAGTGATATCTTTGCAAAGGATAAACTTTTGAATCCAATCCTCAAGGGTGACAAGGTCATTTCTGCAGTTTTTCATCGCGGACAGCCGGAACGTTTCGCGGTTGTTGGAAAAATTGATATCGATGGAGATGGTAGAAGCGACCTACCACTGCTGCTTCGCCTGATCGAGCGGAATGGGGGGGTAGTAGATGCGTTTGTTGACGAATCGGGAAACAAGGGTGGCTCAAACAGGATTACACCACGAACGAAATACCTCGTGATGGGTGAAAAGCCCACCGACAAAACGAAAACTGAAATCCTCGAGGCATACAATGAGATGGTGGCTCAAGCTGATAGTAAGGGTGTCCGCGTCATTCCTCTCAAAGATCTCTTGGATCACATGGGCTTTGAAGGGCAAGGCCGTTCGGTCGGTCTCGGTCGTAGTGCAAACCCGGATGATTTCAAGCCGAAGAACGGTGATCAGCCTTTTCGGCGTCGGCCCGCAAGTTAATCATTGAAATATGGCAATTTGTACCGGGTAACAAGCTGTAAAAATTTGATTTTCCGACGGTATTGTGGCACTGAATAAGCCAAAACTCCAACACCGGCATCTCTGACCGGTTGATGGCCTACGAGGGGCCTGCGAAAATTGAGATCGAAAAGTTGGATGGCTTTGCTTTCCCTCAGCGACGAGTTCACCTTCTCGATTTTTGACTTGTTCCTTGTTTAGTCTGATTTACGATGGACCCAAGAACCATGTTTGACGCCAATGAAGTTCTCGCGCGAGAACAACTCAAAATTCGTGCAAAACTCATAGAGATAGCCGCGATACTTGATCGGATTGATAGAGCGAATGGTGAAGTTGATCATGACCCGCGGATGCTGGAAATTCGGAAGTCGTTAGAGGTGCTGTCGAGTTTTAAAAGCGATATTAATCGGGCTGCTGAAATTCAGATGATTTATTCGCGAGATTTTGATGTGGAATGGAAAACCAATTTTAAATTGAGTGAAAGCTAAACTCCCGCTGACTTGCCTCCACGCGTTCGACATCGATTTCTTTTTTTTCAGGGATTGCCATGTATTATTTTGATCCGCATATCCATATGGTCTCACGCACTACCGATGACTACGAGACCCTAGCCAAAATGGGTTGTGTTGGTGTAAGCGAGCCTGCATTCTGGGCAGGTTACGACAGAGGCAGCCAAGAGGGGTTTCGGGATTATTTCCGGCAGTTGACGGATTTTGAGCCACGACGAGCTTCGTGGTACGGGATCGCTCATTACACATGGCTCTGCATTAACGCCAAGGAAGCGGAGAATGTACAGTTGTCGCGGGAAGTAATCGCCATGATTCCAGAATTTCTTGACCAACCTGGCGTGCTGGGAATCGGTGAAATTGGATTAAACAAGAATACAAAAAATGAAGCGATCATTTTTCTTGAGCATCTCGATTTGGCCGCGCAAACCAACGAGCAAATTCTGATTCACACTCCGCACCTCGAGGATAAATACCAAGGCACGCGAATGATTTTGGACATGTTGTGCGATGATGCTCGGCTGGATCATGGACGGGTTTGCGTGGACCATGTAGAAGAACACACTGCCGGTGAAGTACTCGATCGAGGATTTTGGGCAGGGATGACGCTTTATCCGGTCAGCAAGTGCACGCCGGAGCGGGCAGTAGATCTTGTGGAGAAATTCGGGCCTGAGCGACTGCTTGTCAACTCGGCCGGGGATTGGGGGCCTTCAAAACCGACGGCGGTCCCCGACTTTATTCTGGAAATGCGGCTTCGCGGGCATCCTGAAAATTTGATACGTCGCGTAGTTTACGAAAATCCACTGAAGTTTTTCAGTCAGAGTCGAAACTTTACTTTCACGCCGCCTCAGATTGATGAACCGTGGTCTGACAAGACGGTGGTGGTGTAATTGACATTTAGGGTGCACTGCACCGCTTAGCGCATTGAATTATTCAAACTGATTAAGAATCAGTTGGCAAATGTTGTAATCGTGAATCGCTCCCTCGCGTAAATTGCTTTGCTCGAGTATACCTGCTCGTGAGCTGGCAAATATCCCTTGTTGGAAGGGCGCTAGAACCGGAGCCCCATGCGAACCTTTAACGAGCGTCGCGTCGAGCGGAATACTTTTTGTGACAGGATCAAAGAATAATTCGACTGGATCGTACCCAGGCTTTCGGTGAATGTCGACTGTGCGGGCAAAGGCGGGAGCCTCGGCATCTTCCAGCCAATAGTAATAAGCCTGCCAACTTTTGGGCTCAGAGACCAGAATAATTTCCCCACTTCGTGGATGATCGAGCTGGTATTTTTCTCGATCTTTCTCCACAAGTACTTCAGCAATTCCATTTCTGTCGCGGAAGAGTTCGGCGACTGCTTTGACGTGATCTTTTGAGTCGGGAGATTTTAAATAGACATGTGAAAATTGATGATCGACCAGTGCCCAAGCTTGGCTATTGCGAAAATCAATCCATTCTCCCTCGTTTCGGTAAACATCCAAAAAACCAGCTTCTCGTAGTATTCGATTAGGATATACAACGTGATTCACCGGCACGATCGCGTATTCGCTTGCTACCATCCAGATGACGTCTTTTTCTAAGACGCGAGGCATGGTTTCAAAAAGATTGCCCAGAAGTTTGTCTAATTCAACAAGCGCGGTTTTGGCCTCCGCACTGTCTGGACCGGAACGCTGTGCAGCATAGTCGAGATGTGGGAGATAGATATAAAAAAAGTCGGGCCTTAAACGATCCGCTGCCGTAATTGCCGAGTCGACAATCCAGCGACTCGAGGCGATCGACGTCTGCGGGCCCCAGAAGTTGTGCAACGGAAAATGCCCGTGCTCCTCCAGTAAATCCCCATACAATGATTCTGGTTTTGTATAGCACCAAAGTGACTCACTTCCATCGGGGTGGTGTACCGGTGCTGGCATGCATACATACTGTGCGCCACATCCCTTACTAAGCATCGGGAACCAAACGGCACATCTTTTGCCCCGTTTTTCAAGCATGTCCCAGACCTGAGGTTGCTGAATTTTTTCGTTCCACGCAGTCCACATCTCGACTTCGTTTGAATCGCGCCAGAAAAAACCGTTGGCTACAACACCGTGATCTTTTGGTTGAGAACCGCACACCATGTTGGATTGCACGGGCCATGTCACACAGGGAAAACTCGGAATCAAAGGGATCCGTTCGCCGTTCCCGGCAATCGCCTGAAGATTCTTCATGTGTCGGATATCGTCCGGTCGCAGGCCGGGGACAGATAGGAGAAAGACCGAAGATGTCATGTTGAGTAGATAAATTTTCCTAGGAAGATTGTGGGAATCAGAAGTGCAAGTAGAAGCAGTGCTTTTTCTTGCCCCTGAACTGCAAAGACGATTGCTGCGTCCAAAACGATTAGCGTCAAAAGGCAGAATTTGACGCCTACTTGCACGTTTGTCGGATTTGGCTCCCAGACTGCTTTACCGCATCGGTAGATAATTTGTAAAGCAACAAGCAACCAAAAGGCAAACCAAATACCAATGTTCATTGTTACAAGTGTCTTGTCGACGGGAATTGACTGCGGAAAAGAGTAGAGGCAACCTAGACCAAGTCCCATGACCAGCATACTGATGGACAGAAACAAGCGGTTACTGCGCTCTGCTTCGGTGCGTGCAAACCAAGTAAGCCCAATTATATAAATGCCAATGCCGCAGATGATCAGAAGGTGGCTTGCCGAAAAAATCGCTGTCGTTCCCCCTACAATACTCATTCCCATTAGCACGTTGAGTGCCCGACAAGCACCCATGCCTATTGGACCCAACCAATTTTTCTTGAATGCACTATCGTACGCAACAACAGCGGATGCCAATGCCAGTGCGATCAGTAACGTACTCGGAGTCTGGCTGATAAAAGTGAGTATTGCGGCCAGTAGGATTCCGAGCCCCAGTAATTGCGTCCCGAGCCAGAGGGCCGTTGATTCGGGAACGCGCCGCGACGGGATTGGTCGAGCAGGGCGCTCCTGAAGGTCCTTATTACGATCAAAGTAGTCATTGAGTACCATTCCGGCCAGATAGAAACAACTCGATGAAATTAAAAGCAGAATTAAGGATCCCCACTTTGTGTCCGACGAGATTTCATCATTCACGCCGGTTAGCGCGAGCGCAAACCAATAACCCATCATGACGTCTGCGATAGCAGTGAAAACATTCGGTAGCCGCAGCAACTCCAAATAAGCGCGGAATTTTGAATCAGGCCGGGGCATTATCGCTCACTGAAAAGGAATCTCTAGTTTTTGCATCTTGCGTTGCAGAAAGGAAAACGCCTCTCGTGATGCGTTATCCGGCTGATTGATATAAGGATAAAGTTCCACGGTGATCCAGCCATCATAGCCCGAGCGAGCAATTTCCCGAAGCGTTGACTCAAAATCGATAGCGCCGTGTCCTGGTATGAGATGAGCATGCTTTCGGGAAGCCGCGATGTCTTCAAAATGATAGTGCCTGGTATGTAATTGCATTTGCGTAATCCAGTCTTGCGGATCCTCACCGACGCAGTATGCGTGTCCGATGTCGAAGTTGAGACCGATTTTCGGGGAGTCGATTCGCTCAACGAATTCGAGATATTGACCGAATGTTTCAATTAAGAGTTCCGGTTCGGGTTCAATTAATAAATCAACTCCGACCGCTTCGGCGACCTCAATACAAGGCATTAACTCCTCGTAAAAAATATCTGCCCCAATTTTCCAGGTTTGACCTTTTGCAAGTAGCCCTCCCGGCTCAGTTGTGATGCAAGGTGCTCCCAGATCGGCGGCTAGCTGCAATGCACGTTTGGTGTGTTCTCTGCGAATAGCGCGGTAATGCGGGTCGGGATCTGTCCATCCAGGATGCCAGTAGGGTTGTCTTGGGTCAGCCACCGCATTCATCATGAAGGCGTTAATGTTTGAAATAGTGAGCCGGTGCGTATCAAGGGTTTGCCGAATTGATTCTTTGCGTTCCTCTAGTAAACCGGCCGGCCAGGCATGAGGAACGTCGGCTAGAATTTCAATGCCCCGATAACCCGCAGCGGCAATCCGCGCGATCGTCTCCTCAATTGAGAAGTGCATGTAAGCATTGCTGCTGAAGGCAAGTTTCATAAAAATACCAATCGGTCCGCGAGGAGGCTCTATAGTGCCCCAATCGAGCTTAGCCTGCAATCCCCACCTGACGCTAACTACTAGCGCTGCGATAACCCCGAAGAGCCCGGTAAAAAATCATTCGGCTCAATATAAAACTCAGAATCGTTCCGATAACGGCATACAAAGCAAGCGACAAATTGTCGGGCGCCATCGGTTTTGCCAAGATCCGTGCCGGTACGTTCACCGCTAAAAGCACTGGAATCACGTACGAAAAAAACGTCCTCAGAGATTCGCCTATCCAACGACGTGGGTCACCAACAGGCCCACTGTAAATTTCCATTGGATATCTGGAAAAATTGGTAATGTAAAACCAGAAATTGTATAGAGACTGGTTTCGCCCTAACCAGACACTGGTTGCGGAAAGCGCAATCATGAGACTGTAGAGGATGATAATACCACAGAACACATAAAGCGGATAAAGCAATATTTGTAACGGGTGAAGGACGAAATCAGCTTCATGGCGGCTTAAATGCCAGAGCGAAAATAAAAGAAGCAGGATAGCAAAACCGGTATTCCCCAGGCCTGACCAGTTCACTTTTTGTAATGAGATGAGGAATTGCGTATCGATCGGTTTGAGTAGGGCAAAATCAAGATTTCCTGTGCGAATTAGTTCACTAAATTCTTGTGCATTGGGCATGAAAAATGTTTGCACTAGACTGTTAACAATCGCAACGGTCGCAAAAAATACAAAAAACTCATACTGTGTCCATCCCGTAGCGACACCAATCACATCGGTGTAAGAGAATATTAGTAAGTAAAAACCAAGGTTCATGAACATCCACGATAAGGACGTAATCGTCTCGATGATAAAATTCGATCGAAAGGTCATGTCCCGGACTAGGCTATTACGCGCAAACGTCAGAAATACGCGAGCGTAGTTCGGTTTCTGCGAACTATTCGAAGCTAAGTATTCTGGTGGAAAGTGACTCACGATTTTTCCCGCCTTTCTTGAGGTCTTATCCCCCGTACCCGCTATAGCGCTTCACTCCCCGTTGAAAAGCGATGCGACATACGATGATAAAAAAGGAAACCCAAGCGGCCTCAATCCAGAGTGCTGTTACCAAACTTTCGCCTTCAATTTTTCCAAGCCAGACCGCAGCCGGAAAATAAGCTAGATATTGAAGCGGTAGCGACTCAAAAACATAATTCCACGGATAGGGTAAGATATCGAGCGGAAACATGTGGCCGGAAAAAAAGAAACTAAAGAGCATGTAGACGAACAAGAGTGAACTTACCTCCAGAAGCCAGAACCCGATCAATCCGATTGCCGCTTCCAGAAAAAAACCAAGTAAAAACCCCATCACTAAAGAGCTCGCAAATGCAATAATTGTTTCAAGTGGCGGCATCGAGGGAAAATAGTTTCGACAAAGAAAAAATACGAGTGCAAAGGGGCCGATCGCGACGCCGTAGTAGATGAGCTTATGGGCCAGGCGGTTTAGAAGAAGAAAGCCGATCATATCAATCGGTTGAATCAAATACTTTTTAATGGAACCGTCTCGGATCTCTGTTGCGATTCCTGAGGCGAGTCCCGGCATGCTGGAAAATGCACGCGCGACCATCGTGAGTAAGTAATAGGCAATGAAGTCGTGATAACTGTAACCGGCTATTTTCCCTGAGATTGTTTCAAAAATGGTCCCCCAGAGAAAAATTTGCGTCACGATTGGTAGAAACCGCATCAAGGTTCCTAACGCAAAATCACCACGATAGACCAGCCGCTCCTCCAGGCAGATCCGCAGAATAGTCCACCACGTCACCAGCGTGTTTTGCAGGACGTGAACAGTAGACCAGTGTTTTTTGTCAGCGATTGCGGGCACAGGATTTTAATTAATATTGGTCATTCCGATTTTGGAAACACGTTTAAATTTTGGAAATAGCTCTTTTTCCCGTGCTGTCAGATTCCTGTTTCACAGAGGTAAATATTTCGGCAATCACTTGTTCCAGCGGTGGATCTTCAACACTCACGTCTTCCACAGGATGTAGTTGGAGAATTGCCGCCAGGCTATCAGTTACGGTTTGTTTTGCGACGCGTATTTTTAAGCGAGGTGCCTGTTCTTCAATAACTTCGCCAAAGCGGTTGATGTCATGCGGAAGGCCGTGGTCCGCAAACTGAAGTGTGATGACTTTGTGGGTGCTGAAACGATCAATGATTTCTTTAAGCGATCCATCGTGTACGATGACACCATCGGTAACAATTACCACTCGTTTACACAAAGCAATCACGTCCTTCATGTAGTGGCTTGTGAGCAAAATGGTAATTTTTTTTAATTTTTGATAGTAGCTGAGAAAATTTTGAATATTGTGTTGCGCAACCACGTCTAGGCCAATGGTAGGTTCGTCTAGAAAAAGAACTTCGGGTGAGTGTAAAAGCGCTGCGATAAGTTCCATTTTCATTCGCTCGCCGAGCGATAGCTCACGGACAGGTTGTCCGAGTAATTTGCCGACTTCGAGGAGGTCAACCAGCTCATCACGACGAGCAACGAAGGCGGCCGGTTCGATTCGATAAATTTGCTGGTGGAGGCGAAAGGATTCTTGTGCAGGCAGATCCCACCACAGTTGATTTTTCTGTCCCATAACGAGGGCGAAGCGACGACGGTAGGCATTCTCCCTACGCCAGGGGACATGTCCGAGGACGCGAGCGGATCCCGAACTCGGCGAAATGACCCCGGACAGTAATTTAAGTGTGGTCGTTTTTCCTGCCCCGTTCGGTCCAAGAAAAGCCACAAACTCGCCTTGGTCTACCGATAAATCGATTCCTCGAACTGCCTCGACCACGCGGTATCTACGACGGAAGAGACCCCGAAATGATGCCCTTAATCCCTCTTGTTTTTGATAGATCTTGTAGGTCTTGCGAAGGCCTTCGATGCGAATCGTTTCCATAGCGCGATTATAGGGAAGAGGCAGACGAGAGCCTAGTAACGGTGGATCGGAGTTGTCGATTTGCAGCGGTCGGCTGGGAAAATCAGTCCCGACATCAGCTCAGGTATGGTCGTTAAAATTTTTGGTTTTGACTGCAGTTTTAATGCTATCGGTTGGCTCTGCTTCGCGTTGTCGGAAAACCGGTATTTCTTTATAATATCCGGTTTTATCAGGGAGGAAATCGGCACGAGTAATCTTCGCATTGGGATAGGGCACGATACGCATCGTCTGGGACCAGGTTCTTCCTTGCGTCTCGGAGGTGTGGATCTACCGCACAATCGTTCATTGATCGGCCATAGCGATGCCGATGTATTGCTGCACGCTTTGATTGATGCGCTTCTTGGCGCCGCTGCGATTGGTGATATTGGACAGCTCTTCCCGAACACGGATGTTAAAAACGCGGATCGAGACTCGGTAGAGATGCTCAAGGAAGTGGCCTGCGAAGTGCAGCAGGTAGGTTATCAAGTCGTGAATGTTGACTGCATTGTCTTTGCCGATCGACCTAAGATCGCACCTTTCGGCTTGGAAATCCGCCGATCAATCGCAACAATGCTTTCCGTTTTACCCGAGGCAGTGGGAGTAAAGGCAAAAACGGGTGAAGGTGTGGGACCGGTGGGGCGAGAGGAAGCGATATCTGCACAGGTCGTAGCGCTGTTGGAGAAAAAATCATGACGACAACCGAGACAAATACCGAAACATACGATAGGCATTCGGCGGCATCAAACATCCGAATCTACAATACGCTGTCACGCAAAAAAGAGCCGTTAGAGCCGGTCGTACCGGGGAAAATTGGAATCTACCTGTGTGGACCGACTGTTTATGACAAAGCGCATATCGGCCACATGGTGGGCCCCGTCATTTTTGACACGATAAAAAGGTATTTGGCGTTCCGCGGATATGACGTGAAATGGATCGTCAACATCACAGATGTAGATGACAAATTGATCCACAAAGCAAACGAACGTGATATTTCGATGGCCGAAGTGGCGGAAGAGAATATTGGGGACTATGTAGAGAATCTTCGAGGGATGGGCGTTGATCAAATTGATCACATGCCCCGGGCCACTGAGAGCATGCCCGAGATCATCGAAATGATTGCGACGCTGATTGAGCAAGGTTTTGCGTATGCGGTGGACGGGGATGTCTTTTTTGATGTAGGAAAAGACAACGAATACGGAAAACTAACAAACCGTACCACGGATGATGTTCAAGGAGAGGGTGGTCAGGCGGCTGCTAAAAAACGATCGGCGGCCGATTTTGCTCTGTGGAAATCAGCAAAGCCAGGAGAGCCAGCGTGGGATAGCCCTTGGGGACAAGGACGACCCGGGTGGCACATTGAATGCTCGGCGATGAGTCGCGGCTTGTTGGGGGAAACATTTGATATTCATGGAGGAGGATTAGATCTGGTCTTTCCGCATCATGAAAATGAGATCGCGCAAAGTGAGTGTTGCCATAGCAAACCGATGGCGCGGATCTGGATGCATAACGGGTTACTGCGTGCTCAGTCGCAGTCCGGCAAAATTGGCGGCAGAGCAGATCGCGAAGCCGATTCAAATGCCACAAGGGGCGAAAAGATGAGTCGTTCAAAGGGGGCCGGAGGACTTGCAGAGTTGATCGAAAAACAGGGAGGTGAAAAGATTCGCTTTTTCCTGTTACGTACACATTATCGCAGTACTGTGTTATTCAGCCCGGAAGCGATCACCGAGGCTGCAACGGGGCTCGAAACGTTCTATCGATTTTTCAAAAGGTTTAACCGCATCACGGGAAGATCGTTTTACGGAGTTGCAGCTCGAGATTCATGCCGTGATCAAAATTCAGGGATTAGGGGTGATCATTTTCAATACGTCCTGGAAATTCGGCAACGATTTCTGAACACCATGGATGATGATTTTAACACCGGAGGAGCAATAGGTGATCTTTTCGAGCTGGTGCGTCTCCTGAACAAGCAAATTGAAGACAAACAATTAGAGGATCCGGCCCTGCGCACCGAAGATGCAATCGACGAGCTTATTGACGGGGTTTCAGTGCTTCGCGAGCTTTCACAGACTCTCGGCTTGTTTGTTAAAGAGCCCGAGCATAACGGCATTGGACAAGGTGAAAATTTGCTCGGCGCGATTTTACAGCTTTTGATTCGGTTGCGCACCAACGCACGCAGGGCCAAACAATTTGAGATGGCAGATAAGATTCGTGATGGCTTAGCCAGCCTGGAAATTGCGTTGGAAGACCGCACTGAAGCCACGGAATGGGAAGTCAAAGGGGATCCGGAGCAGGCGATCGACGGATTGTTAAATTTGCTGATTGAACTCCGAAATAAGGCCCGCTCCGAAAAGGATTTTTCCATCGCGGACGACATTCGCGACTCGCTGGCTGCCTCGCAGATCACGTTGGAAGATCGCCCGGATGGCACCGGATGGTCGATCGGTGAAGCATAACAGACCAAGATTTTGCCATCACGGTTTTGTGAGGTGAGCATGGAGGGTTTTCCGTGAGAATTTTGGGCGTTGATCCTGGACTGAATATCACTGGTTACAGCGTGCTGGAGGCTGCGCCAGGCGGCATTCGGGTTTGTGAAGCCGGTGTGGTCAGAGGTCAGGCACGGGGAGATCTTGCCGAACGTGTTTGCACGATACATCAGGGTATTGCAGAGGTTATTGCATCCTATAAACCTTCTTATCTGGCGCTGGAGGAATTGTTCAGTCACTACAAGCGGCCGAGAACCTCGATTTTAATGGGGCATGCTCGCGGAGTAATTTGTCTTGCCGCAGCGCAAGCCGGGTTGGGTGTCCATCACTATAGTGCAACACAAGTAAAGCGAATTTTGACAGGAAACGGACGAGCCCCCAAGTTGCAAATGCAACAGGCTATCATGCGCGAGCTGAGACTTGAGGTCTTACCAGAACCGGCTGATGTAGCAGATGCACTGGCAATCGCCCTTTGCCATCATTATCTGGCAAAAAAGAAATTACCAGCATGAGGCACCATCTGTGATCACAAAAATAAAGGGACAGCTGTTAAGTGTGGCGGAAGATACTCTGATTCTGGATGTCGGACCCTACGAATATCAGATTGCGATCCCCGATTTTGCAAGGAGGCGACTGCAGTCTAAATTGAATTCGGAAATCAGTCTGCACACGGTGCATTACCTGGAAGGAAATCCGATGCAGGGAAAGCTTACCCCGCGACTTATCGGTTTTCTTAACGAGGCAGAGCGAGAGTTCTTCGATCTCTTTTGTTCGGTCGATGGGGTGGGAGTCAAGAAAGCATTGCGGGCAATGGTCCGCCCAGTGCGAGAGGTGGCGACAGCTATTGAGGAGCAAGACATCAAGAGTCTGTCCGGTCTGCCGGGCATCGGACCAGCGACCGCAGAGCGGATCGTGGCAAAATTACGTCGGAAGGTGCCGAAGTTTGCACTTCTGGCAGAGCGTGACGATGCGCGAGGTGGCGAATTAGAGAGGGATGTGGTGAGTGAAGGTTTCTCGGTGCTCGTCAGTTTAGGGCATTCAGAGAAAGAGGCTCGTCGTCTGATCGATGCGATCCTGGCGAGCGACAAAAAATTTGCTGATGTGCAGGATTTGCTGCAGGCAGTCTATGATCAGGGCCGCCCGGCGTAGCTTTCCGAAAACCGATCAACACGAGTCAGGCGGCTTTTTACTGCCGTGCAGGTGATAGCTCGGGACCTCTGTGCCCCAGATTTCCAGACTGTTATTTCCGCGTGTCTGTGGCGGATTTGCTTTATCTGCTCGATCGCCATACAATTGTTTAAAACATGCGTTTAATCCGATAGAAATGATTTTATGACGACCGATTCGACGCGAGAGCGTATTTTGCAGGCGGCAGGGGAGCAGTTTGCAACCGATGGGTTTGCCCAGGCAACGATTCGTGCCATTTGCCGAAAGGCAGGTGTCAACATTGCCGCCGTGAACTATTACTTCGGTGACAAAGAAAGGCTGTATATCGAGGCAGTCAAGCATGCTCGTCGACTGAGGGAAAAGCAAGCACCGCTCCCAACCTGGACGAGTAGCACGCCTGCGGAAAAAAAATTGCGAGAATTCGTGCTAACTCTCTTGCGCCGGATGCTCTGTGAGCCGGGTGATCCGTGGCAGACGCGGTTGATCATCCGTGAAATCATGGAGCCCACCAAAGCGTGTGAGGAATTGGTCCAGGAGGCATTTCGTCCGTTCTTCCAGATTCTTGTCGACATTCTACGGGAGATGATGCCGGCGACGACACCGCTGTACACGGTACATCATTGGGCGTTGAGTGTGATTGGCCAATGCTTCTATTATCGAGCGAATGAGAAAATACTGACCATGCTTATTGATCAAGAAGAGCTTCGCCAGCAGTTCACGGTGGAGAAGTTATCAGAGCATATTTCGGATGTCATTCTCCGGGGACTAGGTCATCTCTCCTCATCAAGTCTATCGCATCCAGTCGCTACGCTAAGGAGTAATGATGAAACCGCTTAGTAAATATGTGCTTTCGATCGGATTACTGGTGACCGGTGCGATTCTATTTATTGTTCTTAGTCAGATGAAGACTGCGCCTGCGAGCTTGCAACGCGAAATACAACCGCCAGCAGTCAACACTACTCCTGTGAAAGTGCACAAAGGGGGATTCTACCTGGATGCCGATGGGGAGGTGGTTCCCTATCGAGAGGTCACCTTGTCAGCAGAAGTTGCCGGCACCGTGAAAATGAAGGCGCCGCAGTGTTTCGCGGGGCAGTATGTCAAACAAGGCGAATTGCTTTTGCAGATTGAAACCGATGACTATGATCTTGAGGTCAAGCGATTGACAGAACTGGCAAATCAAGCAGAGATCAGTGTCGAAGAACTCCGTCTTGAGCGGGACAATACAAGGAAGTTAATTGCTCTTGCCGAAGAAGACCTTCAACTTCAGCGTAAGGAGTTAGAGCGGATTCTGCTCCTTAATCGACGGAATGTCGCCACTGAGTCAGATCTGGATACCGCTCGCCGCAATGAGTTGGCGTCGCGCAATACGATGCAAACTTTGCAAAATGAAAAGTTGCTGCTTAACAAAAAACAGGTCCGCGTGCTGAGTGAACAGCAGCAGATTGCTGCTGAACTTAAGAAGGCAAAGCTCGATCTAACTCGGACGGAAATCCAAGCAACCATCGACGGCATTATTACGGAGGATCTGGTTGAAGAGGGAGCGTTCGTTGAACGTGGTGCAGCAGTTGTTCGGATCGAAGACACTGCGAAAGTTGAATTGCATTTTGATCTGCAATACAGCCAATTGCAGTGGCTTTGGCAATACACAGATGCCAAAAAACCAGCGAATCAGAATCTCTCGGCGAGCAGTTACGAGTTGCCTCGCCTTCCCGTCATTGCAGTTCTCTCTCTTGACGATGCGTCATATCAATGGGAAGGTCGCTTGGCACGTTACGACGGTGCCAAAGTGAATGCGGCCACGCGGACTGTTCCATGCGTCGCAATCGTCGAGGAGCGGACCCCGAAGCAAATCAGTTCGCAGGAACCAGGAAATGTTGCCGCTCCACCAGCACTGCTGCGGGGGATGTTTGTAGCGATCCAGATAAAAATTAATCCGAAAAATCCATTGCTCTCTGTGCCCGCCAGTGCGGTTCGGCCGGGGGATCGTTTGTGGATATTCAGAGACGAAAAATTGGCGACAGAACACGTTGACGTGGTAATGATTGTCGATGGACAGGCATTAATCCTTGCTGAGCGTGCTCCGGTTAATGCAGGCGATGAAGTTATCACATCACCTTTGCCGATGGCCATCGTGGGAATGCCGCTCCGAAAAGCAGAATCAAATGCGAAGGATTTTGCGCCAACGAATCGCGCGGGAGAAAAATTAAAATGAGAAATGCGATCCGTTGGGCAATAAAAAATACCCCGGCTATGAATATGCTGATGGTCGCTATTTTAGCCGTCGGATTGTTCAGTTTGGTCAAAATGCGTCGAGAGGTTTTTCCACAATTCGATTTGGAGATCGTCTTGGTAAGCGTTGCTTATCCGGGCGCGAGTCCCGAAGAAATCGAGGAGGGTATTTGCCAGAAAGTAGAAGAGGCAGTCCGAGGAGTCGATGGCATCAAAAAGATGACATCGGTAGCAAAAGAGGGCTCAGGCAATATTGTTCTCGAATTGCGTGGAGACGTGCCTGATGTGCAGAAAATTGTTAGCGAAGTTCGTTCTGAAGTCGATCGAATTCCTAGTTTCCCTGACTTGGCCGAAGACGTTGAGGTGCAGCAGATAACGATGCGGTGGCCGGCCATCAAGTTGGGTGTGCTTGCACCCGAAAAAGATGGACCGATTGATGAACTGCAGCTACGTGCCATGGCAGAGCGTGTGCGGGACGACTTATTGCAACTGCCGGAGGTGTCGCAGGTTAAGCTTTTGGGTGCTCGAGATTTTCAGATTGACATTGAGATTGCTGAAGAGACATTGAGGAAGTACGGCCTCACGCTCCAGAAACTCGCCGAAATTGTGCGACGGGAAAACCTGGAACTTCCGGGCGGAACGATGCGGGGTGAGGGTCAAAACGTATTGCTTCGCAGCAAGAACAAGCAATTGACTGGTTCGGAAATTGCCAGGATTCCTGTGGTCACCGATCAAGCAGGTGTCGCGCTCACACTCGCTGATTTGGGTGCTGTGAAGGACGAGTTTACGGACGCTACCATGGTGAGTGAAGTCAACGGTCAGCCGGCACTGGTACTGGCCGTTGAGCGGACAAGCAATGAAGACCTGTTGGCCATGACCGATGCAGTCCGTCACTATGTCGCAGATCAAGAGTTGCCAGGTGGCTACAGCATGGTCACGTGGCAGGACATGTCCGTCGATGTCGAAGATCGCCTCAATATGCTGATAAAAAATGGATTAATGGGACTGGTCCTCGTCTTCCTGGTTTTGGCAATCTTTCTCGAATTAAAACTAGCTTTCTGGGTAGCCCTCGGTATTCCCGTATCGCTCCTCGGTGCGGGTAGCTTACTTTTGTTCGGCGGACAAACACTCAATATGTTGAGTATGTTTGCTTTTCTGATGGCGCTAGGCATTGTCGTCGATGACGCAATTGTGGTGGGTGAAAATATTTATGCTCACCGACAAATGGGAAAACGGCTAATTCACGCCGCGATCGACGGCACTGTGGAAGTCGCTCCATCGGTGTTGGCCTCTGTGTGCACGACGATCGTCGCGTTTGGACCAATGTTGTTTGTCTCTGGTGTGATGGGAAAATTCATTGCTGTGATGCCGATTGCCGTTATTGCAATGCTTGCGATCTCGCTTTTTGAAAGCGTCTTTATTTTGCCTTGTCATCTGGCACACCGCGAGAGCCTCCTCTTTCGAGTGATTGGGATTTTCCTATTCGCATTCAATTTTTTTGTCGGCCTCTTTCAAAGAGCAAATCGTTTCACATCTCATCATCTGGAGCGTTTTATCGAAAGAGTTTATCTGCCCACCCTGCGTTGGAGCATTGAGTGCCGCTGGGTGGTACTCGCTGGTGCTGCTTCCTTATTGTTAGTCGCAGTGGGTTTTGTTCGGGCAGGCATCGTTCCTTTCATTGTGTTTCCGAAACTTGATAGCAATGTGATTCGAGCCAAGGTTGCTTTTCCCGATGGTACACCTCTTGCAGTGACTCAGGAAGCAACCGACCAGATCGAGCGAGCCTTGTGGGATCTCAATCGCGACTTGTCGCCCAAAGAGACAGAGTTGGTTGAGTTGGCCCATCGCAGTATTGGATCACAGCAAATTTCCGACAATCCAGCTAGTGCTTCAGAGACATACGGTAGTCATGTCGGAAATGTAGAAGTGCAACTAGCTGACACCACTCGGCGACAGATTACGAGCCAGGAAATTATATCCGAGTGGCGTAGGCGGACTGGAGGAATCCCCGGAGCAGAGAGTTTAACTTTTGGCGCTCCGAACTTCGGTCCGGGCGGCAAGCCGATTGAGTTCAAGTTACTCGCGTCCACGGCATACTTTCCAGAGCTGGAAGAGGCGGTGGAATTATGCAAGTCTAGGTTACAGGAATTTAAAGGCGTCTATGATGTAGAAGATGATTCTCGACCCGGTAAATGGGAATATCAAATTCGTGTTCGTGACAATGCCAAATCAATGGGAGTCAGCACAGCCGATCTCGCAGAGACCGTACGAGCGACCTACTATGGCGAGGAAGTAATGCGATTGCAACGCGGTCGTCACGAGGTCAAATTGATGGTCCGTTACCCGGAGTCGGATCGCAAGTCACTCAAGGAATTCGCTCAGTTGCGTATCCGCACCGGTGATGCGCAAGAACGACCACTGACTGAACTTGCCGAAGTGGATGTCGCACGAGGTTATTCTGAAATTAATCGCGTTGATCAGATGCGATCCATCACGATAAGTGCAGATGTAGAGGAAGGCGTGGGAAATGCAAGGCAGATTGTCCAGCAATTGCAGGCAGATTTTGTGCCAAATCTACTCGCTCAATTTCCTGGTGTACAGGTTCGCTGGGAAGGCCAACAGGAACAGACCAAAGAATCGATTGGCAGCCTACTTACTGGGACGCTGGTCGCATTGCTCGTCATGTTCTTTTTGCTGACCCTTGTTTTTCGATCCTATCTGCAACCGCTCCTGATCGTACTAATTATTCCTTTTGGCGTGATTGGCGCAATCTTCGGCCATGCCATTATGGGTTTGCCAATCACCTTGTTCAGTTTTTTTGGTTTGGTGGCGTTGACTGGAGTCGTCGTAAATGACTCGATCGTGCTAATTGACTTTATCAATCGACGTGTCCGGGACGGGGTGCCGATCGACGATGCGTTGATTGACGCAGGACGTCGTCGTTTCCGACCAGTGCTTTTGACAACGCTTACAACCGTTGCAGGATTGCTGCCGATTTTGTTAGAGACGTCTTTTCAGGCGCAGGTACTGATTCCCATGGCAAACAGCTTGAGTTTTGGGCTGTTGTTGGCAACTGGCTTAATATTAATTCTCGTCCCGACAACCTACCGCATTTATCATAATGGTTTTGCTTCCCCCGTAGATGGCTCGGATGATGCCTTGCTAAATGATTCTGACAAATCCTTGGGCTACGAATCGCACCAAGAGGTTCCGCAGGCCATCATGGCCTCGTCTGAACATGTTTCCTTGCGGCGTTATGACTGACTTACTTGTCCGTGATGGAGTTATGCGACATTGCGCGAATCGGCACTATTCTTCATTAATGCGATTCATCACCTCATCTGAGATATTGAAGTTCGAAGATACGCTCTGAACGTCATCGTGGTCGTCAAGTTGCTCCATCAACCGCAAGACCTTTTTCGCCGTGGGTGCATCCAGATCAACTGTGGTCGACGGAATGCGAGTTAACTGTTGGAGGTCGGCCTCAATATCTGCCTGCTCAAGACCCTCTGCGACTTCTCCGTAGACTTCGACATCACATTTTATTTCGAACTTCTCCTCCGATGATTGCACATCGTCGGCCCCGGTCTCAAGTGCTAACTCCATCAGGGTATCTTCGTCGGTTTTATCCTTTGAAATTAAAAAAAGGCCTTTCCGCTCAAACATCCAGGCAACACACCCGGTGGCACCAAGCTTGCCGTCACCTAGCTCAAAAATTTTACGAATTTCTGGTGCAGTCCGATTACGATTATCGGTGAGAATATCGCAATAAACTGCCACACCCCCCGCGCCATAGCCTTCATAAACGAGTTCTTCGAAGTTGCCTCCCTCTAATTCCCCGGTCCCTTTTTTTATTGCTCGCTCAATCGTGTCCTTCGGCATGCGGCCGGACTTGGCATCGGAGATTGCCAATCGTAATCGGGGGTTCTGATCTGGATCACCACCGCCCATTTTGGCGGCAACAATGATCGCTTTGGAGAGCTTGCCCCATAGTTTTCCACGTTTGTTGTCGATCAGGGCTTTTTTATGCTTGATGCCCGCCCAGTGTGAATGACCAGCCATATTCGATTCTCAAGGGTAAGGGTATTACGGTAAGCTGCTAGATTTGGATTTGTTGTATTGTAACGATAGAAATTGACGACTCAATAACCGCATAAAATATTGATCTGTTGCATTCGAGCGATCGTTGCGCATGGTGAGTGGTATTCGGTCCACAGCTCGCCGTTGCAAAAATCACAATGTTTAACGCGAGCCTCGATCGGAAAGACAAATACCTTGCTCAGGAATCCACTGCGCAAGAGGACACTCTTCACATCGGGGCGTTTTGCGGCAGTGCAAATTACCGAGCCGCACGATCAGTGCGTGGAATTCATTGTAAAGCGATACATCGGGCTCCAGGCGACTCGCAAAATGCGATTGCAGCATCTCGTAGTCCGCGTCGTTATCGATCCAGCGGTGACGTTTAAGTACACGGTTGGTATATGCATCGACCACAAATACGGGTCGCTCTGCTGCGTAAAGAAGAATAGAGTCGGCTGTCTCTGGACCAATGCCATTGATGCTTAGTAATTCATCACGCAGCGATTCGGTGTCGAGTTTGAAAAGGCGATCAATCGACCCATCATAATGCGTCACTAGATGCTCGAGGAAATTCCGGAGCCGTCGCGTTTTCATGCGGTAGTACCCAGCTGAATGAATCAGCGACTCGAGCTCTTGTACAGGTAGGGCATAAAGTCGATCCACTGATAACACGTCGGCATCGCGGAGATTTTCGATCGCTCGCTGAGCATTATTCCAGGCTGTATTCTGCACCAGAATTGCTCCCACAATCACTTCAAACGGACTCTCGGCTGGCCACCAACCCTGAGGGCCATAGGCGTCGTAGAGCCGGTGATAAATCTCATCGAGTGTGACGGTCATGCCAGTCTTTCATGCCTCTGGTGACGATTGATCGGAGTCGTATGGCCGCTGGCGGAACGGTAAGTAGCCACATGCGGATCATACCAGATACACCGTATTTCGTGAGTGTAACCCAAGCAGCGACTATTTTTGATCGACTCATGTTGGTCTGCACCAGCAGACGATGAGAAGAAGAGTATTGGACTCTTCTGTGCTCGTTCAACCTGCTCTAGTGTCAGTGTTGATTATTGGAATGGTGATATGCTCTCTCGTATCCGAACTGAAGCACAGTCGATGTCTGCTATTTCGACAGGTTATTGGAATCAATCTCGGCGTCCTCTTGCGAGTTTTTACTTCGTCCTACCACTTATCATTTGTTATGAGTTTGGTAGCTGGTGGTTGGGTGACGCTGCAGTCCGTAATGGCGCTGACATCTGGATGCAGCAACTTTTAGTCAGTTCCGGATTCGTCGGTTGGCTTTTGCTACCGGTTTTGACCCTGACGATCCTGCTAGCCTGGCACCACGCAACCGGACAGCCTTGGAGGATATCGAGTAATGTTATCTATACCATGGTGGCGGAATCTGCAGTGTTCGCTTTAATTCTATTGGCGATTGCGCACGTGCAGACTAATGTGCTCTCCATTGCAGGGATTCCGGCGTCATGTGAAATTCCGCTGGATCAACTAGCACATGACACATTCAGTCGAATCGTCCGTTATTTCGGCGCGGGGGTCTACGAAGA
This sequence comes from Planctomycetaceae bacterium UBA7805, assembly GCA_002480485.1. Lineage (GTDB taxonomy): Bacteria > Planctomycetota > Planctomycetia > Pirellulales > UBA7805 > UBA7805. Next base: position 53,104 of record DLCF01000109.1, on the reverse strand, counting down.
ACTACTTTTTCGCCTGATGTTAATTCCGCTTGTGATGGCAGCAGTTGGTCTCGCCATCGCTTCTCATCGCATCAAAATTATCGCCGCACTTTTTATCACGAGTGTCCTGTTCGCAATCGCCCACTATCTAGGGCCCAATGGTGACCACTTTGATTTGGCGAGTTTTTCTTTTCGAGCATTGGCAGGTGCGTTTTTCGCAGTATTGTTTATTTTTCGAGGCTTCGGGATCGCTGCCGGTACCCATGCTCTCTATGACATGCTGGTTGGATTTCCCACACCTTAATTCGGTGGCTACGACGATGGATGCAACCGGTGAGGCTTTTTTCTGCCTCGACGGCATATCGCGGCGCGATAAAAAGAATTAGCGAAAGCAAGTGGCCCGCGAGCAAGGCGATCGGCCTTTGAGGGATTTTCAGGAAACGTATATAATCATAAGTCTTACTTCCAATGACTTGAATGCAATTAAAAGATAGAAATTCGCGTGCTCTCTATCCGTCCGAAAGTTGCCGAATTGGTGTTTCAGCTATACGGGAAGCCGTTGCACCCGGAACTGTTCCAGATTTTTTCCACGCGAAAAATTAGCCACGGTCCCTACGAAGCGAGAGTCGATATTACTTCCGCGGGTCATCTGGTCACCTGGAGTTATCAGGGCATCACCTTGACAGAGGTTGCCACCGGAGCGCACATGCCACTGCCACAAAAACGGCGGTTACTCTCGTATCGCCTGCAAGGTGAACGCAACGACCAGGTCGAATGTAGAGGTGGTGCACGGTATTTAATGAGCTTTCAATTGGAGAGGGTGCAACCGGAAATTTTCTGGAATTATCAAAATGATTTGTTTCAGGAGGAGGAGACCGACGGTTTACTTTACCGGTTCGATTCGAGCGGCCGTATTGCCGTAGGGGCTATCAGCTATATACACATGGATGTGCGCATGCGTTCGCTTAGAATCCAGGCATTTCACACATTCCCTGATGATTATGCCATTGTGAAAAGCCAATCGATTTTTGAGTTGCCTGGGAAGACGGGCGTTGAGACTTAGGATTTCATACGGAGGCGGCTTCTAAAATCCGTGTCGTCGAAACACCCTCAACAAGCGGCGTGGTAATCACTATTCCACCATAAGATTCGACAAGTTCCTTGCCGACTATTTGAGACTTTTCATAGTCACCCCCTTTCACGAGGACATCGGGTCGGAGTACCTCGATCAACTCTAATGGGGCGTCTTGATTAAAAATAATCACATAATCGACGCATTGGAGTGCGGCCAGGATCGCTGCCCGGTCACGCTGGCCGATGACCGGCCTGTTATCTCCCTTCAATTGACGCACGCTGTGGTCACTGTTGAGGCCAACCACGAGTAAGTCACCAAGTTCGGCGGCCTGATGAAGATTCGTGATATGCCCCACGTGCAGTAAATCAAAACACCCGTTTGTGAACACAATCCGCTTACCGGTTGCGCGATGCACGTCCACAATTTTTTTTGCGTGCAACAGTTCGACCAATTTATTTTCCATCGGGGGTCTTTTCGCGATCAACCGCTGACGAAGTTCCTCACGCTCAATCATCGCCGCACCCACCTGTTCAACCGCTATTCCTGCGGCAATATTCGCCAGGCGTGCAGCTATTGGCCCTGACTTTTTTGCCGCAATGCAAAGCCCTACCGTGGCTAAAACAATATCCCCTGCTCCCGTAATGTCATAAACTGATCTTGGATCAATTGGGAAAATATTTCCTTCCCCATTTCGTTCCGCAAGCACCATGCCGTCCTTATCGATGGTTACGATCGCCATTTGGAGTTCCGCAATAGCGCAAATTGATCGCGCTGACAGAATAGCATCCAAAGGATCATTGATAGTCATGCCCGTCGCATGCTCGGCTTCGGATCGATTCGGTGTCATCAGCGTTGCACCGCGATACAACGTGTAATCCCGACTCGCCGCTGGGTCAACAATAATCGGAATTTGTTGTTGCCTAGCCAGATCGATGACGCGACGAACCAGTAGCGGTGATAGAGAGCCTTTATCGTAATCGGATAAAAGAATTGCATCGATGTCTGCAATTTTTTTTTCAATTTTGTGAATCATGGTGCCGATCAGAGCGGGGGGCATTTCCGTGTGCGTCTCTCGATCAACTCGGAGTATTTGATGAGGATGTCGGTTTGCAGCGCGCCCCATAAAGCGATTTTTTGTTGTCGTCGGTCGTTTCGGATCAGCGGCAAGCAGTTCGCAATCCACGCCGATCTCGGTAAGCATGCTCCGGATGGAGTCTCCCGAAAAATCTGATCCCAAAATACCAGCAGCCATCACCCGCGCACCAAGATGAGAAAGGGCCTGACAGACGTTACCCGCGCCCCCAAGTTTCTCTTCTTCCTTATCCACTTGTAGTAGAAGCACCGGTGCTTCCTGGCTTACACGCTCCGCATTGCCCCACGTGTATCGATCGAGCATGAAGTCACCGATTACCAAAATGTTCGGTTGGCCAATCTGGTCTAGTGTCGCAAGAAGGTCAAGGTTTGTATTCATCATGGAAAAAACACAATACGATGCGAGCTTTTTAGATGCGCCTTCAGTCTTCTAGAAGCAGGCGTCTGTCGCCTTGTTTATAACGCTCACCGCGAATCCGGACCATAGAATTATTGAGATTCCAGATGCTAGCATTGATGTATTCCCACTGCTGAGCACAATCAAAAATGCTACGATGTTCCGATCATCGATAGGCGTTGAATAGCTTGCCCAAAAGTGAGACTAACTCAGCTTCTCCAGATTGGATGTCTGTTTCCTGGATGACAGCGTAGAGTGGGATGGGGCTCTGCCAAAGTGATCGGACTTTGACGAGATCTTTGTGGGTGCAGAGGACCGCCGTGGCGTCGCAATCTGCGGCGAACTTAGAGAGCCAATCGCAATCACCCTGCGTGTAGTGATGATGGTCGGGATATTCTTTGCACTGTTGCACACGCCAGGCCTCCCCAGCAAGCGTGCCCGCGAAATTTTCTGGATTACCAATTCCACAAAATCCGCAGACACGTGCATCACGAAGCTCGTTGAGTGAAACGCTTTCCCCTCCACGATTGATCAAACATGCGGCACGATATACCAACTCAACCCAAGTCGCTTTGGGCGCGATCGATTGAATAATTCGTTTAAGATCGGCGAGACGTTCTTTTGAGATGCGATCCACTCGAGTTAGTGCCACGGCGTCTGCCCGACGCAGACTCGAGAGCGCTTCACGTAATGTGCCGCGAGGAAAAATATAATCAAAACCAAAGGGCTCGAGCGAGTCAATTAGCACAAAATCTAGATCTCTCGCGAGACGGCGGTGTTGAAATCCGTCATCGAGTACAATCGCCTCCGCGGCATGTTGCTTGATCGCTGCCTGGGCCGCCTCCACCCGATCCGGATTTTGCACGTGCGGCACATCCGGAATTTTTTCCGCCAGTTCCCTTGCCTCGTCATTTCGATATTCGCGATCTTGTTTGTATCCGCGACTGACGATTGCAGGTTTGATCCCTTGTTGGATGAGCCATTTGCTGATCCAGGCAACAAAAGGCGTTTTCCCAGTGCCACCGAGGGTGAGATTTCCCACGCTGATCACCGGTACATCAACTTTATGCACAGCTCGCCAGCCTCGATCGAAAGCATGATTCCGCAAACTGACGATAATTCGATAGGGAATAGAAAAAAGACGCAGCACCGTACGAATACCCGAAGCAGCCAAACCGCGTTGGCGACCGCTAACGATTGCTCGAAATGTTGCGGGGGTGAGCAATACCGATCCCTGACGTGTTTGAGTTCATACAACGTGAACAAATCAGATCTCTTCCGTCTAGTTGATGACAACTAGTGGCGGTGCCTCTCGATCCTGGTGTTCTCTGCAACCTTACCTTCGGCTTTTGCGCGCCGATTATTGTCTTAAACGTTCACAGATGGCATCCGCCATTTGCTGGGTCCCGACGGCTGTGGGATCATCGCGATGCGGTTTGAGGTCGTAAGTGACATTTTGACCCTCTTCAATGACATTCGCCACCGCTTTTTCTAGGCGATCGGCTGCCTCACGCTCCCCAAGGTGCTGTAACATCAGCATTCCAGACAGGATAAGTGCCGTTGGATTGACCTTGTTCTTTCCCTTGTATTTCGGCGCACTCCCATGCGTCGCTTCAAACACAGCGCCCTCAGGTCCAATATTAGCACCGGGCGCGACGCCAAGCCCACCGACAATACCTGCCCCGAGATCGCTAACAATATCTCCGTATAAATTGGGAAGTACCAACACGTCATATAACTCCGGCTTCTGCACCAATTGCATGCACATGTTGTCGACAATCCGTTCCTCAAATTCGATGTCCGGGTAATCTTTTGCGACTCGCTGCGCGGTTGCCAAAAAAAGCCCGTCACTATACTTCATGATGTTTGCTTTATGGACTGCAGTCACCTTTTTGCGACCATTATCACGCGCGTACTCCAGTGCACAACGAACAATTCTCTCCGTTCCGGAGTGGCTCATCGGTTTGATAGAGACTCCGGTTTCGTCACCAATCGTTTTAATTTTTCGATCGGAGGGCAGCTTATTGATAAATTCAATCAGCTCGCTTGTCTCGGGCTTGCCCGCCTCGAATTCAACACCCGCATAAAGGTCTTCGGTATTTTCACGGACAATCACGAGGTCTACCGGTAGATCAGAAAAATAGCTTCGGACACCCTTGTATTGTTTGCAGGGTCGAATGCAGGCAAACAATCCGAGTTCTTGTCGCAAGTAAACATTGATGCTGCGAAAACCGGTTCCCACCGGTGTTGTGATTGGCGCTTTCAACGCACAACGTGTTCGGCGAACACTTTCGAGCGTGCTATCGGGAATCGGCGTCCCGGCAGTCTCCATAATATCCACGCCTGCTTCTTGTACGTCCCAGCGGATATCGACGCCCGTCGCATCGACACATTTGCGGGCGGCCTCCGCCAGTTCTGGCCCCGTGCCATCACCACGGATAAGTGTTATTTCATACGACATGAGTGGGTCACCTGTTAACTTACAGTTTTAAGGTTGGAACGCTCGATCCCCCGAAGAAGAAGTCATTCTTCAGAAAACAAACGTTAGGCATTGCTTGAGAGGCAAGAGGGTATCAGACCACAGTGTGATCGTCAACGTGGTCGAGCATCAGCTGGATGCGAAACGGTGATTGTGTTGTTGTTAATCCTGATTGTTTCCGGACGGGAGGGGTCGACCGTGGTTTCATCTATTGGGATGATAGCAACGAAGAGATTGTGGTCGTGCCGCAAACCGCGGGGAACCTTCTTTGAAGCCTATGTCGCTGACACGAGATTAACAAAAACAATTGCTGCTGTTAGATGCTTATAGATGAGTAAAACACCAAACGAATCCGGGTCGTCGGGACGCATCGCCGGTATCGATTTCGGTACGGTACGGATTGGCATTGCAATCACCGATCCGCAACAAAAAATCGCAAGTCCACATGACTTGTATCACCGCAAAGGGACAGATCAGGATGCCCAGTACTTTTGTAATCTGGCGATGAGCGAACATATCACGCTGTGGGTTGTCGGTCTTCCAATCCACCTGAGTGGGTCGGAGAGTCAGAAATCACGGGAGGCACGTGCTTTCGGTGCGTGGCTTGAAGCAACAACAGGGATTTCCGCAACGTACTATGATGAGCGGTTTACCACGCTATTTGCGGATGAACTACTCATGGAAGGCACGCTCAGCGACAAACAGAGAAAGCGACGCCGAGATAAGATCGCGGCACAGATCCTGCTTGCATCTTTTCTTGAATCAGACCGCAGCATGACCGATACTGCCCTGCCTTTGGAAGATTCTCCGGAGAGAGATGCATGAAACGTTTGATCGTAGGTTGTGGTTATCTGGGGCGTCGGGTGGCCGATCGCTGGCAGCGGGCAGGTGATACAGTTCACGTTGTTACGCGAAGCCGGGAACACGGTACTGCATTCGCGCAGGCGGGGATGTTCCCTTTGGTTGCGGATGTTCTATTGCCGGAAACTCTTCGTGATCTTCCAAAGGTGGATACTGTACTATTTGCGGTCGGCTACGATCGATCCTCATTGGCGAGCATTTATCAGGTTTATGTTGAGGGTCTTAGGAATGTGCTAGACGCGATCCAAAACGATCCTGCCCAATTCCTGTATATCAGCTCGACCGGCGTGTATGCTGAACAGCGTGGCGGTTGGGTAAATGAAGACTCGCCCACCCACGGCGGTCGCGAGGGGACTAAAGCGTGTTTGGATGCAGAGAATATTTTGCAAACGCATCCCCTCGGTGTCGATGGAAAAATTCTCCGTTGTGCGGGCATTTACGGACCTGATCGCTTACCCCGCCGCGATGCTTTGCTGAAGGAGCAGCCCTTGCCTGCCCCGGCAGATGGATATTTAAATTTGATTCATGTTGATGATGCAGCGCAGGCGGTGGAGGCAGCTGCAGTCCGAGGTAATGCTGGAATTTACTCAATTGCAGACGGGGCACCCGTGCTTCGCAGAGACTACCTGATTGAACTTGCGCGGCTGCTGAACGCACCCCCGCCAAAATTTGTGGAAGTCTTGGGAAATACGCAGGGTAGAAGCGCGACGAGTAAGCGGGTTCATAATGAGCGCATGCGTAACGAACTCGGTGTCCGATTGCACTATCCGAGTTACCGAGCAGGCCTCGCCGCGATTGTACGGGGAGACAGCAGGTAGATTACGCGGCTTTTCGCGTTTTCTGCCGCTTGGCGCAGCCCAGCAGCCAAAAGTAAAATCTGTAAGGTAACTTTGTTTCTTCATTACTGCGCCATACGGTCGGCCTCCAGAGGTTGGGGTGTAGCGCTTGAACGCTTTGAAAACAGGAATGCCTCTATGCTTGAGCGTAGGCCGCTTTTTCCGCACGTCATCGAACTGAATCATGCGGCGGGTCATCGGATCGGATGCTGCGTTTATTTGGTTTATGATGGGGACGATTGGCTTCTGATCGACATCGGTTTTACGGAATCAGTGGACGAGATCATCGAGGTTATCAGGCAACTCGATTTTCCTTTGTCGAAGTGCATCACGATCGTTGCCACGCACGCCGATGCTGACCATGTGCAGGGACTTGCCCGGGCAAAGCAATTGCTAAAGACCTCGGCCACCGGGCATCCTCTGGCCGCCGCGCCGCTGCTCGAGGGAGACAAACTTAAGACTTTTGCAGAGATCGAGGCCCAAGAGATTCACTTGGACATGCCTGCCGTGAAGCTTGAGCAATTGGTCGAGGACGGCGATACCATCGGGGTGGGCTCACTTGAATTGGAAGTATGGCACACGCCGGGGCACACCGACAGCCAACTGGCATTCCGCCTGGGCAATTTGCTGTTCTCAGGCGATAATATTTATCGTGATGGCTGTGTGGGTGCAATCGATGCCCATCATGGCAGTAATATTCCCCAGTTTATCGACTCCCTCAAGCGGATTCGTGAGAGTGATGTGGAGTGGCTCCTTCCGAGCCATGGCCCGGTTTTTCGTAAAGATAATGATCAGCTCGACGCGACAATTAGCCGGTTGGAAAGCTATTTGAGCATGGCTGATTTTGGTACCTGTGCCACCGGGTGGCCCTTAATGGAAGAGTGGGACCAAGAGTTGCACGAGGGTCGCCTGCCGGGCTGAAAATAACGGGTGAATCGGATCAAGGTGTTCTGTAAGCTGATGCAGTGGTTGCTGCTAGCATCATGTTCTTTGTGGGTTGTAGGGAATATTCGCTTTACCTTGACCCTACGTAATGCCGATTGTGTAGAGTAAAGCCAGCCATCTTTATTACCCGCGCTGGCACATTCCGGGGGGATGTAAGAATGTTGTTACGTCTTATTGCTGCAGTAATCTTGGCCACTTTTTTCGTCGGTCCTTTCGGGTCCTCGGAAGTGCATGCCGAGCGAGCTTACGGTCGCGCATGGGGATACACGTACAAGACTCAGGACTGGGAGCGCTTTTATCACTACCCCTACGTTTATTATCCACAAAATTTCTGGGGCAGCGAGTACTATCGAAGTGCCGACAGTTTGTATTACCGTTACCCGCCTGAAATGCGGATACCGGTCTACAACAGACAGTGGCAAAATTACTATCCGCAGGACCGGAAGTATCACCAAGGGCATCACTTTACCCTTGATGTATTTTAAATCATAAAATGATTTCGCGAAGTGACCTCTAGAGTGTCCATGCTGAGGTAACAAATTTTCGAAGAATGTCGGCAGCGAGTTGGACTTCTCGAGTGTCTATCCACTCGTCCTCAGTGTGCGCCTGCTCGATAGATCCTGGACCGAATACGACGACCGGTACGCCGCTAGCCGCGATAGCTCCAGCATTGGTGCAATAGGCTGCTCCTTCTGTCCCGGATGGCTGGCCGGTATCTCGAATCGTTTTGAGCAGGCAATCGGCGAGTGCGCCATTGCGACTATCACAGAGCCCGGGGGCACGGAGCATCGGCGACTCGTGTTCTAATTCAATGCCCATAGTCTTCAACTGGCCCATGTGTTGAATGGCATGTTCGTATGCGGTGTCAGGTGTCTCACTCGGTAAAATTCGCCGATCAATTTCAATCGAGCAACGATCTGGAATGGTATTCACGCTGACCCCACCGGAAATAGTGCCGACCGAGAGGGTGGCCGCGCCACAGAGTGCATCCCCGTCCAATTGTGGCAGGATTTCACTCGCATAATGTTCCAGCAGGCCGACCACATGGCCCATCCGATAGATCGCATGCTCCGCATCACGGGTCTGACTGCTGTGTGCTGCAATTCCCCGAGTATGGCATCGCCAGCGAACTACCCCTTTGTGTCGGCGAATCACCCGTAACCGTGTTGGCTCGGTGACTATGCAAGCGTCTGGTTTTTTACCTATAAAATCCGCAACCGCACAGTTCTCCCAGAGTTTAGTCAACTCGTATGCACCAGAAAACCCGTTTTCCTCGTTCACAGTGCAGGCGATGACGATCGTCGGTACGCACTTCTCATTGCTTTGAACCAGCTGTCGCACGGTGTGCAGGATTGCCGCCATCCCTCCTTTAACGTCGCACGCACCACGTCCGAACATCTTCGTTCCATCGATCTCGGCCGCAAAGGGGTTGATCCGCATTCCCTCCACCGGGACTGTGTCCTGATGCACATCAATCAGGAGTAGTGGAATATTCTTTCGATCAACACTCGGTGGATCAAATCGAGCAAGCAGATTATCGCGATGAGGCGCGATCGGCTGACGCATGACCGTCAAATTTAAGGCTCTGAAATATTGTTCGAGGTAGTCAGTTAAACGTGACTCGTAAAACGCGCCTTCTGCCACCGATTGCCCCATCGGGTTGACACTGGGCGTGGCAATTAATTCGGCGAGGAGTCGTGTAAGTTCCACCGGTAAGACTGTTGGTCGGGTAATTGAAGGAAGGCGAGACAGCCAAACATAGTAACAGCTGAGGCTTGTTTTCGTTGCAGCGCGAGATGGTTATGCGTCAAAAAAGAAATCGCACAGGGACCCCCATTGGATTGGTTGCCAAATGGATTTTGTCACGCATAATTCAGCAGCCTAAGATCAACCCAACGGCGGCAGCGTCTAAGACGCGAGCCGCGACCCCTTTACAGGTTCTGCCCCATCTGTGAGGGGGTTTTTTTTTAGAATCCGGTAGCCAATCGCAAAACGAGTTGTTTTGTTGGTAGTTTTCTTGCCTTGACCCTCCTCAAGGGGTGCGATACGATTCCATCAGACTCGACCCATTTGTCGGGTTTTCTTTTGGCCTGACTTTGTGATAACTTTCACAAAGTCGGGTTCCGGCGGGACCTGCCAGCCCGAAGTATCCTTGCAAACGCACTGATTTTCAACCGACCGTCCTCTGGGGATTTGATGACCAGCGCTATTCGAATTCGACGCGGTTTACGTGTCCCGGTTTCCGGAGCTCCGCAACAGGAGATCTCAAACCTGGGTAGCTTCCAGCACGTGGGACTCGTTGGCGATGATTATATAGGCATGAAACCTACGATGCATGTCAAGGTTGGTGATCGAGTTTTGAAGGGACAGTGTCTGTTTGAGGATAAAAATAACGCTGGTGTCCGTTTCACAGCACCTGCAACAGGGACGGTCACCGCAATTGAACGCGGCGCAAAACGCAAATTTGAGTCGCTCGCGATTGAGGTTGATTGGGACAGCGATCAGCAAGAAAAATTCGAACATTTTGATCAGGTAGATCTCAGCACATTGGATGTTGAATGTGTGCGCCGCGTGCTGATCGAATCGGGGCTCTGGACTGCACTACGTCAGCGGCCCTTCAGTAGGGTTCCCGAGATCGGTTTCAGGCCCAAATCGATCTTCGTAACCGCTATCGACACAAATCCTCTTGCGGCTGAACCCGCCGTGGTAATTCAGACACGCCCCGCAGATTTTATTGCCGGCCTAGAAGTTCTAAGCACGCTCACCGATGGCCCTCTCCACGTGTGCCACGCACGCGGCGTCACCTTGCCGGGAGCGGAGAGAAACATTGCGAATTTTCAATCTTTTTCCGGGCCCCACCCTGCAGGTCTTGTGGGAACGCATATCCACTTTTTATCACCGGTCTCTGCCATGTCTGCGGTTTGGCATGTGGGGTACCAGGATGTGATCGCCATTGGCCATTGCTTCCGGACCGGGGAATTACTTACCGATCGAGTGGTTGCGCTGGCGGGTCCGCCACTGGAGAATCCACGGCTGGTGCGGACGCACCTCGGGGCCTCCCTGACACAGCTTTTGGCGGGCGGGGGGGAGGTCGATTTGAATAAAATTCGAGTTATTTCAGGATCCATACTTGCGGGCAGACAAGCCGTTGCGCCGGTAGAATTTTTGGGGCGTTATCACAATCAAATTTCCTGCCTCGCCGAGGGTGGTGCGAGGGAATTTCTTGGTTGGCTAAAACCTGGCGAGAATAAATTTTCACTGCGTCGTGTGTTTTCCTCGCGTTGGCATCCACTGAAAAATCGACGGTTTGCTTTGGATACAGGCACCGGTGGTAGTCCGCGGGCAGTGGTGCCTATCGGCATGTACGAGGATGTGATGCCGCTAGACATTGTCGCGACTCCGCTGCTCAAGGCACTACTAACCGAGGATACTGAAGCAGCGCAAACTTTGGGTGCTTTGGAACTCGATGAGGAAGATCTCGCACTCTGTACCTTCGTCTGCCCCGGCAAGCATGAATACGGTGCGCTGCTTCGCCATAGTTTGAATCGCATCGAGGCAGAGGGCTGAAATCCGAGGAAAGGTTGGCGTGTTACGCAAATTACTTGACAACATGGAACCCCTGTTCCAAGAAGGGGGACGTCTGTCGAAATTGTATCCTCTTTACGAGGCGACCGACACGTTTCTCTACACGCCGGCCAGCGTCACGCAGGGTGCCTCCCATGTGAGGGATGGCATTGATTTGAAGCGGATGATGGTTCTCGTGGTGGTGGCGTTAGGCCCGTGCTTCTTCATGGCCTTTTACAACACGGGTTATCAAGCGAATCTTGCAATTTCCCAAGGGGCAAACGCTCTAGAATCCTGGCGTGAAAGCGTTTTGACTTGGTTTGGATTGGGCCATAATTCGAAAAATTTTCTCGATGATGTGGTGCTGGGCGGGCTCTACTTTCTGCCGGTATACGCAGTCACCATAGTGGTCGGTGGCCTGTGGGAAGTGCTGTTCGCGATTGTACGCAAACACGAAGTTAATGAAGGTTTTCTCGTCACAAGCGCCTTGTTCCCGTTAACACTGCCGCCCACGATTCCCCTATGGCAGGCTGCGTTGGGGATCAGCTTCGGGGTGGTAATAGGGAAAGAAATTTTCGGCGGCACGGGCAAGAATTTTTTGAATCCCGCGCTGACCGCAAGAGCATTCCTGTATTTCGCGTATCCTGCGCAAATCACCGGTGCGGCGGTTTGGACGGCAGTTGAGCGACCGGACGGTGTTAGCGGAGCAACGCCGCTGGGGGTCATGGCCGACGCACAAGTCGACCAGAATATGACCAATGTACAAGCGATGGTTGGCCATAGTTGGTGGGATTGCTTTCTCGGATTCATCCCCGGCTCTATGGGCGAGACGTCAGTCGTGGCATGTTTGCTTGGGGCGGCGGTGCTGCTGTTTGTCGGCGTTGGATCCTGGAGAATCATGGCAGGCGTAGTTGCGGGCGCCGGGGCGACATCGACCCTATTCTGGCTCTTCAGCAACGGATCGGAGAACGCGATGATGTATCTCCCTCCGTGGTGGCAGTTGGTGGTTGGTGGGTTTGCCTTCGGCACCGTGTTTATGGCAACCGATCCAGTATCGGCTGCGATGACCAACTCAGGAAAATGGTGGTACGGTGCTTTAATCGGTCTGATGACGATTTTGATTCGGGTAGCAAATCCGGCCTATCCCGAAGGTATTATGCTCGCCATTCTTTTTGGGAACGTGATGGCGCCCTTGATTGATTATTTTGTTGTGCAGATGAATATCCGTCGAAGGATGGTTCGTTATGAAGCGTGATAGCACCGTACAGACTCTTGTTGTGGCAACCATGTTATGTGTTGTCTGTTCGGTCATTGTGGCCGGCGCGGCGGTCGGCTTACGACCACGCCAACAGGCCAACAAGCGATTGGATAAGAAAAAGAATGTGTTGATCGCAGCGGGTCTGATTCAGGAAGGTCAAGTGGCTTCCCAACAAGTCATCGATGAAAAATTTACTGAAAATATTCGTCCGGTGTTGATCGATTTGAAGACAGGCAAGCGAGTCGACGCATCGATCGTGAATCCCGACACCTATGATCAACGGGTTGCCGCCGCAGATCCGAAGCAAAGTGAGCCGATTGCACCAGCGGCTGACCTTGCAGGCATCAAGCGAAGAGAAAAATATGCGTTTGTTTACGAAGTGATCGATACCGGTGGCACGCTCGAACAGCTTGTGTTGCCGATCAACGGAAAGGGTCTTTGGTCAACTCTTTACGGATTTCTAGCGCTCGATTCCGATGGTTCGACGGTCAGGGGAATCACATTTTACGAGCATGGGGAAACAGCTGGCTTGGGTGCGGAAGTGGATAATCCGAAGTGGAAGGCAATTTGGCCTGGCAAGCAGGTTTTTGATGAAAGCGGAAAAATTCGCTTGGAGGTAGTTAAAGGCAGCGTGCCACCTTCAAGTCCAAATGTGCAATATGAGGTCGACGGTCTTTCTGGTGCAACTATCACGAGTAAGGGTGTCTCGAATTTGATCCATTATTGGCTCGGACCCGACGCATTCGGTCCTTTTCTTGATTTACTCCACCAACCAAAGGATGCCACACCGAATGCCTGAGATGAGCGCGAGGGAAGTCCTGTTCGACCCAATTTTTCGCAACAACCCGATTGCGCTTCAAGTACTCGGTATCTGCTCGGCGCTAGCGGTAACCACAAAGTTGGAAACTTCGGTTGCCATGGCATTTTCCGTAATTTTTGTTCTCGGCTGCTCCAATGCAGCGGTAAGTTTAATCCGAAACTATATTCCAACCAATATCCGGATTATCGTGCAAATGACGATCATTGCTTCTTTGGTGATCGTGGTGGATCAGTTACTGCGAGCCTTCGCTTTTGACGCCAGTAAACAAATGTCGGTATTTGTAGGACTGATCATTACCAACTGCATCGTAATGGGGCGTGCCGAGGCATTCGCGATGAAGCACTCGCCGCTGATCAGTGCACTGGATGGCATCGGCAATGCTATCGGATACAGTCTGATTTTAGTTGTGGTTGGTTTCGTCCGCGAACTATTCGGTTCGGGCACTATCTGGGGCCATACCATTTTTCCTCT
>DLCF01000109.1:38730-38945 GCA_002480485.1 Planctomycetaceae bacterium UBA7805 | reverse complement strand
GCCTTTTTTATCATTGGTTTCTTTATTTGGGTCTTGAGAACGTTTCGCCCTGAGCAAGTGGAACAAGAGGGATAGGCGATGGATGAACTTCTGCGGATATTTTTAGCATCGATCTTTGCAGAGAATTTGGCACTCGCCTTTTTTCTTGGAATGTGCACCTTTCTCGCGGTTTCGCGGACCGTCAAAACTGCGCTCGGACTCGGTGTGGCGGTGAT
>DLCF01000109.1:33636-38405 GCA_002480485.1 Planctomycetaceae bacterium UBA7805 | reverse complement strand
GTGATCATGACGATCACGATTCCAGCGAATAATCTGATTTACCAATATTTGTTGAAAAAAGGTGCTCTTGTTTGGGTTAATCCTTCGTGGGGAGATATTGATCTTACCTTTCTCTCTCTGATTAGCTTTATCGGGGTGATCGCTGCGATGGTGCAAATTCTTGAAATGGCCCTCGACCGATTTTTCCCACCCCTGTACAACGCTCTGGGTATTTTCCTGCCGCTTATTACCGTAAATTGTGCCATTTTAGGCGGATCGCTATTTATGCAGGAGCGGGACTATAACTTTTCGGAGAGTTGCGTGTTTGGCTTCGGTTCTGGTGTGGGCTGGGCGCTGGCAATCGCCTCGCTTGCCGGCATTCGGGAGAAAATGCGTTACAGCGACGTGCCGGATGGACTGAAAGGATTGGGCATCACATTCATGACCGTGGGTCTGATGGCACTGGCATTCATGTCATTTGGAGGGATGTAAGAACGATGAACGAGATCATTCTCGGCGTTCTGATGTTCACGCTGATCGTCCTGGCACTGGTCGCGTTAATTCTGTTTGCCAAGTCGCGTTTGGTGGCTAGTGGTAACATTGAAATACTTGTCAACGAACAGAAGACGATCGAGGTACCGGCAGGTGGCAAGCTCCTTGGTGCTCTATCTGACGCTGGCATTTTCGTCTCCTCCGCCTGTGGTGGTGGAGGAACTTGCGCTCAGTGTCTGGTGAAGGTGCATGACGGGGGCGGTGATATCTTGGCCACCGAACGCACACACATCAACAATCGTGAAGCAAGGGACGGTTGTCGATTATCGTGTCAGGTAGCGGTAAAGCAAAACATGTCGGTGGAGGTCCCCCCGGAAGCGTTCGAAACGAAACGCTGGATCTGCACCGTGAAATCAAATCAAAATGTGGCGACCTTCATTAAAGAACTCGTGCTAGAGTTACCTGTTGGTGAAGATGTCGACTTTAAACCGGGTGGATATATTCAGATCCAGTGTCCGCCCCATGTGGTGGCCTACAAAGATTTTGAAATCGAGAAGGAATATCGGGAAGATTGGGATAAGTTTGACGTATGGCGTTATGTGTCCACCGTTGATGCGGAAGTGGTGCGTGCATATTCGATGGCTAACTATCCGGGGGAAAAGGGTCTCATAATGCTCAATGTACGAGTTGCGAGCCCACCTCCTCGTGCCCCCGATGATACACCACCGGGACAAATGTCCTCCTACATTTTTTCCTTGAAGCCCGGAGACAAAGTTGAAATATCAGGTCCTTACGGTGAGTTTTTTATCAAGGACACCCGAGCGGAGATGATCTACATTGGTGGTGGAGCCGGAATGGCACCGCTCCGAAGCCATATTTTTGAACTCTTTAAAGAGCGGCACACCGATCGAAAAGTCTCCTATTGGTATGGTGGTCGGAGTAAACGCGAACTTTTTTATGTCGATCAATTCGAGAAAATCGCAGAAGACTTCCCGAATTTTTCGTTCAACATCGCATTGTCGGAACCACTCCCCGAGGATCAATGGACTGGTGATGTGGGCTTTATCCACCAAGTGCTCTACGACAACTATCTAAAAAATCACCCGGCGCCCGAAGACGTCGAGTATTACATCTGTGGTCCACCAATGATGAATCAGGCGGTATTTAAGTTACTGGATGATTTGGGTGTGGAACCTGACAATATTTCTTTTGATGATTTTGGTGGCTAACGCTTCGTGGCTCACTTGTGCTGATTTACGTGGCCCAAAGCTTGCGAAGATCCATCAAGTTTGATGCACAGCGATGCTACCTACAGAGCGTTCAACTGGACGAGTTTGTCAGCAGACGAGATGTCGTTTGCCGCCCACGATAGTTGGGCGAATACCTCGCGATACTCAGAAAATTTTTGGGTCTGCGCTGCTACTCTGTTTTGTCCTGTGTGCCGTCTCAGGGGGTTGTCGAGATCGCAATTCACCAACTGCTACGGCTGCTGATAAAGCCGCAATGCGACAAACGCTCAGCTGGGACGGGCGTACCATGGGAACCACTTATCGGGTAGTTGTGTGGGCCCCAGCCTCGGACAAAGGTAGTCGGGAGGCCCTAAATCAGAGTGTACTCACCCGGGCGGTCGAGAAGCGACTCGCCCGCATCAATCAATGCATGTCAACGTATCAGCCTGACTCCGAGTTGTCACAATTCAATGCGACGAAATCACGGCAGTGGTTTTCTGTCTCGCCTGAGACAGCGCATGTGGTGAAGGCCGCCAAAGGCTATCATCAGGCCACCAATGGAGCCCTGGACGTTACAATCGGTCCGCTGATGGAGCTTTGGGGCTTTGATCCTACACCGCGAGTGGATCAGCGAGAACCGACTCACGAGCAGTTACAAGAGGTCTTGAAGCGCGTAGGGTCGCAACACCTTAAAGTCAGAATCGAGGGAGATGGTCAAGCAGCCCTCCAAAAGATGGTGGAGGGCCTTCATATCGATGTTTCAGCCCTGGCCAAGGGTTACGCTGTCGATCAAATTGTCGCGCTACTTGCGCAATCTGGTGCCGCTGGGGGATTGGTCGAGATTGGTGGCGAGGTACGGACATGGGGCCTTCGGGCCGATGGTCGAATGTGGCGGATCGGTATCGAAAATCCACTGGTTGCTGATCGTCGGCTGGCAGAAATTATCACCCTCGACAATGCGTCTCTTGCGACTTCGGGAGATTATCGTAATTTTCGTTCGTTTCCGTCGGGAAGCGTCTCGCATCTTATTGATCCGAGTACCGGAGTGGCTCAACCTACTGGTCCGCGTTCGGTATCGGTTTGTGCAAAAACGTGCATCGAGTCTGATGCCCTGGCAACGGCGTTATTTCTAATGGGGCAAAAGCGAGGCCTTGCCTGGAGCGAGGATCATGGAGTGGCTGCGATGTTTTTAACGATTGAAAATGGTAAACTGCGCACAGTATTTTCATCGCACTTTGCACCATATTTTGAGCCACAGTAACGCCGTCATGTCCACTACTTTTGTTCTGCTTTCGATCGGTGTATTTGCTCTGGCAATTGCGGGGATGGCGATCGGGGTGATTCTGAGTAACCGCCGATTGAAAGGCTCCTGCGGTGGACTATCCGGTCGCCAGGATCGTGAGGGCAACCCGGTGTGTGAAATGTGCACCGATCCGTCTCCTGAATGTGATGCAGCACCCGGTTCGACGGGGGGGGAAGGCGACTGACGGAAGATTCTGAGAATTGCTACACGTTTGTGGTAACGCATTGTTCGGTGGAGTAATTTCCCGGTCTATTGCGAAACGATCGGTGATCCGCAATTATGGTCGGTTCGATGGGTTGGTGTTTAAATCCGTTTTTAATTAGAGAGCTGTGTCAAATATGGAATTACAGAAAGCCGACATTGAAACTGTGCTTGCCGAATTCAAGGATCCGGAGACGGGGCGGGGCGTGATGCAGTTAGAACAAGTCAGATCAATTGCAGTCGATGGAGACACAGTATCAATAAATCTCGCACTCACTTCCCATTCTGCACCGATTTGGGAGGAGACTCGTGATCAGCTGGAATCTTTGCTACGGACCCGCATTCCTGATCTTTCGCAGGTTCAGATTGAGATCAGTGAGCATATAAGGCCACCGGTCAAGCTCGGTCAGGTTGGCCTGACGGCCAAAAGCGTCATTGTCGTCGGTTCAGGAAAAGGCGGAGTGGGCAAGAGTACCGTTGCGACCAGTCTAGCGTTGGGGTTGCAGCGGGCAGGTTGTAAAGTAGGGCTGATGGATGCCGACGTCTATGGTCCGAGCATTCCCCACTTACTGGGTGCTTCTGGTCGCCCCGAAGTCTCAGAAAAGCAAATAGGTACGGATGAAGAGGGAAAACCGGTCGTTGCTCGGCGAATTACGCCAATAGACGTCGGAGGCCTGAAGGTGATTTCAATCGGGTTCCTGGTGCCGGCAGATAAAGCTGTAATCTGGCGAGGGCCGATGCTGCATGGTTCGATCACCAGTTTTTTACGGGATACTGATTGGGGCCCGCTGGATTATCTGGTGATCGACATGCCACCCGGCACGGGCGATGTGGCACTCACCCTTTCGCAAACACTTCCACCGACCGGTGCAGTGATCGTGTGCACACCGCAAGATGTCGCTCTGCTTGACGCAGTCAAGGCAATTCGCATGTTTCAGGAAGTGAAGATCCCGGTGTTAGGCATTGTTGAGAATATGAGTTATTTTCTCTGCCCGGATAATGGCAAGCGTTACGAAATTTTTGGAAATGGCGGCGCAAAGAAAAAGGCAGACGAGTTCGGCATCCCGTTTCTGGGTGAGATTCCGATCAATATTCAGTTGCGAGTGAATGGAGATGAGGGAAATACAGGCGCTAATTTTGATGTCTCCGAGGTGGCGTCTCCATTACAGAGTATGTGCACGCAGTTGGTGAGGGAAATTGCATCTAAGCATCAGGACGAACCACCGCTACCAAGCCTCTCGGTGCTTTAGTGTGAAGGACCGAGGAATGCCGCCGTGACACAACACAAAAGGCTCGCGACAGACGCGGCTCCTCTCATTGCTTATCCTAGATGTAATCAAAACCAGCGGAAAGCAAAAGAAAACCGCCCGGCCGAAAGGCCGAGCGGTTTTAGATGCCAGTGGCCGATCAGACGGTCGTAAGACCGTAAATCGGCAAACTGTTTTACGAAGAGCTACCGCTTCTTTTTCTTAGCGGCCTTCTTCTTTTTCTTAGCGGCCTTCTTCTTCGTGGCCTTCTTCTTCACGGCCTTCTTCTTTTTCTTAGCGGCCTTCTTCTTCTTCTTT
>DLCF01000109.1:2162-33260 GCA_002480485.1 Planctomycetaceae bacterium UBA7805 | reverse complement strand
CTTCTTTACGGCCTTCTTCTTCTTGGGAGCCGCCTTCTTCTTGGCAGCCTTTTTCTTCTTCTTAGCCACAGTTCGTCCTCCGTATAAATTTCTCAGTGAGATCCGTCTCGACATCGCCCCATTAAAGGCCGTTGTCCATCACGTGTCCCACCATGACTAAGAGCCACTTTTCTAAGGCTTTTGCTGTGGGGCGCTGACTTAGCTCCCTCGTAATTGTTTAACCAACAAAGCCCACCGTGGCTCATCAACCCTAAAACAAGTGAAGCTGAATTTATATCAACAAGTGAGAATCCAACTTCGTCCGGAATTTTCTCTATCTTATTCAATGCGTCAAGACCTTCTTGCAAAAAAAATAAAACTTTTGTGTTTCAAGTTCATGATTTTTCTGCGCATTGATTGAACGCCAACGATCGATCGCGCTAATGTGCATGGTGTTTCATTTCAGGGTTTCCATGTAGTCGGTAGGCACATCACGGTGATGGAAACCGATCAGTTTCGGTGATCATCGCATTAACCTCGCCCCGGTTAAAGCGTGTCGATTTCGTTTTCTTTCCTACAAAAACCATTCAAATATTGCCGTTTTTAATATATTTTTGCTCCCTCGACTTTTTTTGACGTTCGACTCAAACGGTATGAACATATGGAAAAACACAAATTTGAAGCTTGAAATATTTACAAGGTCGAACTGAGAAGTGGATGTTGAATCAATGAAATTACCGGTTCAGCCGGCGATGGATTGTCTCTGTTGTTTTTAGTTGTGTTCATTCCGCGAGGCGTAAAAAAAAAGTTATTTTTTTTTCGCGGTTGTCCGATTTTTCACCTCCAACTTGCCTTTGATCCGCCTCGATTGTGGGTAGTAGGTTGAAGATTCATACGGATCCGTCCTTCCGATAAACAATCCAACAGACCCGTCACAATCGATATTTGGATGAAGAAGTTGAGTGGTGTGATCATTGATCTCGATGCATCGCATCGTGCCAAGGCCGTTTGACGTGAATACTTCGAGCCTGACCTGGAGTCACCAGGGGCGACCGCCTGAACTACCGCCGGAGAATTGTTGCAGCAAACTGTAGCTGCTGTAGGCGAGATATCCGAACATGAAAGCCAAGTAGATTTCGCGCTTCATCAGACAAAAAACAACCACACCACCGGCGGTAAAAATTGAAATCCAAAGTGATTGCTCGATGCCACGCGACCGATTTCCTTGCAGGCACAGCTCTCGGGTAATCTGCCCGCCGTCGAGAGGATAAATCGGCAAGAGATTTAACAATCCCCAGAGGATGTTGATCTGCCAAAGATACCATATCAGTGTGTTGATGTTCGCTGACTCAAATCGGGCAAAGGATGCCCACGGGGGAAATAGATATTGAAATCCAAACGTTGCGGATTCGGGTAGGATCTGTACCGGATGTCCGCTGGCGTGGACCACCGCCATAATGAATCCGATGAAAAAAAATCCCGCGAGGGGACCCGCAAATGAAATGAGCACTTGGCTCCGCCATTCGTGACGCGTCGGTTGATAGGAAGCGAGCCCTCCGAAGCCGTACAACGTGATCCAAGGTTTCCAGCCATAAGCAAGTGCTGCGAGTGCGTGACCCAGTTCATGAACCAGAATCGAGACGAACACGCAGCCGACCCAAATGAGAAGATCGACCGGCGGAGTCTCGCCGCCGCCACTAATTCCAAGAAGCACTGCGATCACCCAAAACCACGGATGGACTCGAACCGGAATACCGAAAAGTTGGAATCTTAAATCGTATTGTGTTTGCGGAGGTTCGCCGAGCAGCATGAGAAGATCCCAGGAATACTTTGGTTCGTTGTTTCCGATGGCGGCTCGCCGCCTGTTTATGTTATGCCAGAACTGTACGTCACCGGACGAGACTGGAGGGCATTGTTACCGTGGTTCGCTGGGTCGCCAGAAAGTGCGGAGTCGGAGCGGGGGCCGTGTTGGCCTCAAGCACTTCAAGGATATAGTCGGCCGCTCTCGCCGAGGCACCGCCGTGCGCGATCTTGGCGCGAATCGAACTCAATTGTCGAACGCATTGTTCTTTTTGCTCTGGATACTTGAGCCACCGTATCAGATGCTGGGCAATCTGGGGCGATTTGTCCCGACTTGTCACAAATTCTGGGAAGGGAATTTCTCGCCCCTCATTACAGTCGGAATTTAACAAACGAAGTCGCTTGGCAAACGGCTCATCAGCCAGCATGTTTACCAGAGTGATGTATTTGATACGAAATTGTAACAACGGAGAGATTGACCTGATCAAGGCGTAAAACCACTTTGGTACCCAGTAAAGAATAACGGTGGGCTTCAAGTGGTAGAGCAATTCGAGAGAAACGGAGCCCGAGCAGGCCATGGTGCACTCACTCGCAGCGATCAATTCAGGGGTACGTCCGACAAATGTTTGAACCTGAAGACCGTTTTCCGAAATAACCTCCCGAGCCCACTCGGCGTGCGCCTCCTTAAAGCTCGCCACAACAAATCGTGTGGATGGTAGCTCACCTGCAATCAGACGTGCTGACCGCAAAAACCACTTCAAATTGTGCCTGACCTCCTGGGAACGCGATCCAGGAAGAATTGTGATCAATGGACCCTCTTCATTTTTCATCTTTTCGATAAATGCGACGTCGAGAGACTCATTTTGGAGTTGGTCAAAATAGGGGTGCCCCACAAAAGTTGCGTTGCATTTTCGATCACGAAACCATTGTTCTTCAAACGGAAGCTTACACAACACGTGATCCACCAATCTGCGCATTTTCCGCACCCGCCACGGCGCCCACGCCCAGATCTGAGGCGTTCCGTAATAAAATACTGGAATCCCATGCGCCTTCGCCCTTCGGGCAATCCACCAATTAAATCCTGGATAGTCGATCAACACGACCGCATCTGGTCGGTGATGCCGGAAGTAACGATCAGCTCGACTCACAAGTCTCCAGAAAGTTGCCAGATGGCCTATGACCTGCGTGATTCCCATGACCGCAAACTGAGTCAGGTCTTCATGCAATGCACAACCGGCATGCGCCATTCGCGGACCACCGTAGCCCACCATGTTGATATTTGAGTTCCGTTGCAGCATTTTTCGAATTAGGTTGCTGCCGTGGAGATCGCCGCTCGGTTCCCCGACGGAAAAAAAAATTTTCATGCCATGAAATATTGCCGAGGAGGTGACAGATTGCGGACCACAGAATTTGAAATTCAAGTATGGCAAAACCTCACTAAACGACAAAGAGCAGATTTCAGCAGCACTGCCGTGCAAAGCAGCAAAAGCTAGGCTTTCACCGAGGAACTCGCGAGACTTTTCCTGTAACAGTCCTTTCGGTGATTCAATACGAATAACTGGCAATGTTCGTTGTAGTGCTATTTTTTCATGTTGCCACTGACTTTGATCAATTTGGGGCAAAGGGAACTGCAGTCCGGTGTAGAACCTTGCTGGCAGGTTGACCACGTTGATCTATTTGCCGTTTGGATATCTCTGCCATCGTTTTTTTGCCATTCGCCGGCGATCATGTGCAGATCGATCGACTGTTGGTCAGTGTATCGATTAAATGGGCCGTAAGATCGTTTCTTGGAACTGACACAACCAAATAGAGCGGCACGCCACGATTAAAGTGAGCGGGTTTTTCTTAAAGAGCGCGAGTATTGAATGTTGGGCTGACTTTTGCTTCGAGTAAATGCGTTTATCACGAATAATTTTCTTGATGCGTGCAATAGATCGTCGATAAAAATCCAACTTGCAAGTCGACGATTCTCATTCATGGTGACAGCCATCGCGCGCCCTAATTTAAGAGGTCGTTAGTGTCCCGCCTGTCTTATGAACCTCCCGCGATCGCATCTTTGGATTAGGAATTGGTCGCATTTCAACGCCAACGCCACGATGCAATCAGTGTTGCTTGCAGCGACGTTGAAATTGGGCAATTCCGCATTGCATCTGAAGCTAGCATTCTATTTCCACCCGCATGGTCTTACGCAGCGGCAGGTTGCGATCAGCCACGCCCGTGGCTTGAATCAAAAACCAAAGCGAAACGCTGGCGATTCAGTTTTTCAAGTTCAAGCTGATCGATTAAGAATGTGCCCATGCCGGGCAATCTCTGTGCAAACGAAGCACCTATCTTGCCAGTGCTATCTGATTTACGTGGCTGCTCGTGATCTGATCTTGTGAGTCTGATTTCTCATTGCTACCATTCCGCCGCTTTTTCAGCTTCGGCCCTCCTTCCCCCGGCCCCGAATATTTGACGACTTGATAGAGTGAACACTGAAGTGGACCACCGGTTGAGAAAATCATCAGGACACGACGAGGTATTCTTGGCACGCCCGCTGTCGCCACGAATCTGTCTGGCTGTGTTACTTGTATGTGTTTCGGGCTGTTCTAAAAATGGCGGTTTCGCAAATCCGTTTGCATCTGCGCCGACGGGTCCCTCGGGCCGGACGCTAACTGGAAGCCCCGCGGAGCAAGTCGCGCAGCTGGAGCAGTGGCGTCGCGAATCAGAACTCGAGGTAAAGCAGTTGCGAGAGGGTGTTTCCGGTCTGACCGAAAAAAATCAAACTCTCCAGACTCAATTTGCTAATGCACAGCGACAAATGCAATTACAGAGCCAGCACTTAAAAAGTGTTAGTGACCGTTTGGCTGCCACAACCAGTGAGCTTGCCCAGACACAGATGCAAAAGCAGGGGAGTTCCCAGGACGCCGCATCTTTGAACGAACTAAATCAGGAAAAAGAAAGACAACTCGCCGCAGCAAGACAAAGTGTTCAGAAACTTAAGCAACAGCTCAAAGAATCGACCGAGCAGTTGCAAACAACACAGTCGCAATTAGTGCAGAGTGAGGCTCGAGCAAAATCTGCACAACAGTCGGTTGATCATCTTACCGCGTCAAGCCGACAACGTGGTGGCGCGACCATCCGTCCCAATCAAAATTTAAAAATGATTACCTTGCCTGCCGAGGAGGGAACCATTGAACGAGATGGTAATGTCATTCGAATTCAAATGCCCGCGAAGAATATTTTTAACCCGCAGACGGCACAGATTCAGGAAGGTAAAGTTGGCACGCTTGAATCGCTGGGTAAAAGGCTTACGGCGGCTTATCCGGATCAACGGATCGGTCTGGAGGGACATGCGAGTTCCAGCCAGAAAACGCAGGGTGTTTGGAGGAATGGTCATCACCTTTCTTCTGCTCAGGCGATGGCGATCTATGAATTTTTTCTCACCCGCTCGATCTTCCGTAGCGACCAAATGTTTATCGTCGGGCACGGGGCGAATCACCCAGTCTATTCGTCTGCTACTGAAACAGGTCGTTCTGGCAATGATCGCGTGGAAATAGTTGTCTATCCCGATGCAGTCCGCTAGGACACTGCATTTCTGTGTTCAAATTACTGTAGCACCGATTGCAGGTCCGCTGGCACACACCCCGCCGGTCGCCTAAATTAATTGAATGTTGGGTCGCCTTCTCATGCTGAGAAGGACCATGGTCAATCGAATAGCTGGCACTTCGGCGTCATGATTGCAATTGTGGATTATCAGATGGGAAATTTGCGCAGCGTCCAGCAGGGCTTTGCGCGAGCTGGTTATGAAAGCCTTGTGACTGATGATCCGCAATTACTGATGCAAGCCGACAAAGTAATCCTACCCGGAGTGGGTGCTTTCGCGGACGCAATGGAGCAACTGCACCAGCGCAAACTCGTGGAACCGCTCCAAGCATTGGCACGATCCGGAAAGCCATTTCTGGGAATTTGTCTTGGTTTGCAACTCATGTTTGAAAAAAGTCACGAGAACGGAATCCATTTGGGGCTGGGAATTATCCCGGGCGAGGTGGTGCCATTTAAAAATCTACCTCCGGATTGCAAAATTCCCCACATGGGTTGGAATCAACTGGAAAAGCGGAAAGATTCTCCCATTTTTGATGGAATTGCATCGGATGCGTTTTTTTATTTCGTGCATTCGTATTACGTTGTACCCAAGCATCCAGAGGTGGTCTCGGCTGAGACAGATTATGCGGGACACTTTGTTTCGATGATTTGTGATCAGAATATCTTTGCCACGCAGTTTCATCCCGAGAAGAGTCAACAAGCGGGTCTGCAAATGATTCGCAATTTTGCAGCGATCGATTCGTGATGATTCGACAGTTCGTATGCCGACCGACCGATAATCGATGGACCGACTTGAAGATCGGCTGTTTCTATGAGATATTTACGTAGCGTTATTCACCGGACTTTTACGCGTGAACTGTCCCCGTGCATAGTCTCGCACGGGGCGTTGGGGGAGTGCGATAGGTGGCGCAGCGTTTGCAAATCTGGCCAGCGATTGATCTTTGTGGGGGGCGTTGTGTCCGTTTGCTTCAGGGCGATTACCAGCAGGAAACGGTTTATAGCGATGATCCTGTTGCCATAGCGAAGCGGTGGGAATCGGAAGGAGCCGATTTTCTCCATCTTGTTGACCTGGATGCTGCCCGCAGCGGAGAACCCTCAAACCGCGATCTAATTGAGGCCATTGCCTTAGCAACCCAACTCACCTTGCAAGTTGGGGGTGGTGTGCGGGATGAAAACGGCATCAAAGCACTGCTCACTGCTGGCGTATCGCGTCTTGTCGTCGGCACCCAAGCAATCAAAAATCCGGATTGGTTTCGGAGAATGTGCGAAAAATATCCCAATCAGTTGGTGCTGGGGGTGGACGCCAGAGATGGATTTGTGGCAACCGATGGCTGGTCAGATGTCAGTCGCGTGCCTGCCAGCGCGTTGGTCGCCGATTTCCGTGAAGCTCCGTTGGCCGCGGTTGTCTACACGGACATTGCCACTGACGGCATGCTCAGCGGACCGAATCTAAATGCACTCAAGGAGTTGCGCAGGTTCGTGAAGGCGCCTCTGGTTGCCTCCGGGGGAATTCACTCGGTGGCAGATATTCACCATTTGATTGATGTGCCCGTCGACGGGTGTATTGTAGGTAAAGCCTTATATGAGGGACGGTTGTCAATGGAGGATGCGTTGGCGGCATCGGAGTCGGGGTTCGAATAATGAAAGCAACGGTGATGAGCAAGTGAGGTAACGGTTCCAGACTATCAGAGTTTCAGTGTAAGGGTTTTGAAATATGGCAAAGCATGCAATCCAAGACATACGTAACATTGCTCTCGTAGGCCACGGTTCATCCGGAAAGACAACGCTAGCGGATAAATTTCTGACGTTTACCGGAGCAATCAATGCGAACCCGAGTGTGGATGATGGAACCAGTATCTGCGATTTTGACGAGGAGGAAAAACATCATCAGCATACGATTGAGGCAACGCTGACCCACTTTACGCACGGTGGAAAGAAATTCCGCGTGATTGATACGCCCGGATATCCCGACTTGATTGGTCAGGTGATCGGTACGTTACGCGGTGTCGATACGGCCTGCATCGTGATCGATGCTAGTGGCGGGATCAAAGTAAATACACGGCGTGTGTTTCAGGAAGCCGGTGTCGCGGGTGTGGGTCGAGTGCTTGTGATTAACAAGTTGGATGCTGAAAATATCGACTTTGCAAGCCTGTTGGCAAGCATCAAGGAACTGTTCGGAGTGGCCTGTGTACCGCTCAATGTTCCGCTCGGCTTGGGAGAAAGTTTTCAAGGTGTAGTAAGCACACTCACAGTGCCGGACGACACATCTGCAGCAGTGATCGACCCAAGTGTGATTCACGAGGGACTGATTGAGTCAATTATCGAAGTCGATGAAGCGGTAATGGAGCGATATTTTGAAGGTACGGAACCAACACCTGAAGAATTAGCGCGGTTGATGTCCCGGGCTATCGCCGCCGGAAGTCTCATTCCGATTCTCTGTGTTTCGAGTAAAACACAGGTCGGAATGTCGGAATTGCTCGATGGTCTTGCGATGTGTGGTTTGGCTCCCGACGCGGTCGCGCGAGAAATCAAGCACGACGACGGCAATCGAAATCTGATCGAACCTGATCCCTCCGGTCCGCTCATAGCACAAGTATTTCGGACACGGATTGATCCGTTTGTACAAAAGTTGAGTTTCATCCGTGTTTTCTCTGGAACGCTCCATAAAGACTCCCAAGTGCCGAGCCCGGAAATTCGTAAAGGTGTTAAGGTGGGCCCGTTGCTTGAAGTTCAGGCAAATGAGACGGCACCAGTGGATACAGCAGGACCGGGCGATATTGTGGCGATTGCAAAAATGGAAGAGTTGCACACGGGAACGACGCTTGGTGAACTCGCAATGCCTGCCATTCAATTTCCCACAGCCATGGTGGGACTGGCCGTGACCCCGAAGAGTCGTGGCGACGAAACGAAGCTTTCCGCAGCATTGCATAAGATTACAGAGGAGGATTCCACTATTCGTCTGGATCACGATCCAGAGACAAAAGAGCTGGTGCTAAACGGGATGAGTGAGCTTCATTTAACGCTCATTCAAGAACGGTTGAAGCGGCGTGACAAAGTAGAGGTTGATACGAAAGAACCCAAGATTCCCTATCGTGAGACGATTCAGAATAATGCGGAGGGTAGTTATCGCCACAAAAAACAGTCGGGGGGGTCGGGACAATTTGGGGAGGTACATATCCGTATGTTGCCCTTTCCGCATGGGACCGCACCTGAAGACTTTGCGACGAAAGATCGATTTGCATCAATGAAGTCATTCCATTATCACGAGGGCAGCAATTTTCTCTGGGTTGACTCGGTTGTGGGTGGGTCGATCCCAGGTAATTTTATGCCTGCAGTCGAAAAGGGTTTTCTCGAGCGGATCAATCGAGGTGTGATCGCCGGTTACAAAGTTCAGGACGTCTGCGTTGAAGTACACTATGGCAAAGATCATCCGGTTGATAGTTCAGAGCAGGCATTCAAAACCGCATCTTCCATGGTATTTCGAGAGGTCTTCGAAAAGGCGAAGCCCGCACTTTTGGAGCCGATCGTAACGATTCATATCACGATTCCTGGCGATAACTTAGGAGACGTTAACAGTGACCTCTCGGGACGGCGTGGCAGGGTGCACGGAATGGAATCTGCAGGTGGGGATTTGCAGACGGTAACTGCGGAGGTCCCGTTGGCGGAGGTATCCACCTATGCCCGAGCGCTCTCCAGTATGACAGGTGGTCAGGGAAGCTACACGCTGGAATTTTCCCACTACGAAGTAGTGCCTGGGAATGTCCAGCAGGAAATCGTCTCAAAATCAAAAGTCTCGGAAGACGATGTCTAGCGGACCTCAGATGATAGCTAGCACGCTAGCAGCGGCCTCTACTTGGAGTCTTTGACGCATTCCACTGAACTCATGGATCGTGGTCTGCCGAAGAAATGAGCAGAACGTTGATTTTGGCGCGCCGCGGTCGTACCATGAGACAGGTGGCGCGGTTGCGTAATCTTCCAGAATGAAGGTGTATATGGGAATTGTCATGATACAGCGAGCAGGTTTACCGCAGGCTCTCTTCGCCTACTGTCGCTGTACGAGTCCGGTGTAATACCGGACACAGGCATCTCGTCTTTCTTTCAAATCACGCGGCGAGAGGATTCCTCTTGCTACCGTTTGCTGTTCACCTGTTCCAAAGGGGCGCAAAAGCCATGGCTTCCGATTTTCGCTTAAAAGAACAACTTCCCGAATTGACTGATCGTATCGTCAAGACCTATTCCGAGGTCGGAACGATCAATCATCTCGGACATAGTCCCTTGCCAAGCTACGAGGTGATTGTCGATGTCGCGGAATCGATCAAGGAAATTATTTACCCCGGATATCGTCGTCGTGAAGGTTTGCATCTCGGCAATATCACTTACCACGTGGGAGACTTGATTGATGGATTGCACGACAAATTGACCCAGCAAGTGGCCCGAGCATTGCGTCACGATGCAGGATTCGACGAAACTGTGGAGGAGGAGACTGATTTTGAGGCCCTGGCCCAAACCATGACCATTCAGTTTCTTGAAAAAATTCCTGAGCTTCGAAGATTATTAGCCACCGATGTAGAGGCTGCTTTGGCCGGGGACCCATCAGTCAAGGGAGTGGATGAGGTAATTTTTTGCTACCCGGGTCTCGAGGCAGTCACGATTTACCGCGTCGCCCATGAGTTGTATCGCCTAAACATTCCCTTCATTCCTCGGATGCTCACCGAGTGGGCACACCGGGAGACCGGAATTGATATTCACCCTGGAGCCCAAATCAATGACCACTTCTTCATCGACCATGGAACGGGTGTCGTTATCGGACAGACCTGTGAGATCGGTCGTCATGTAAAGATTTACCAGGGTGTCACGCTGGGAGCACTAAGCTTTCAAACTGACGACGCAGGTAGTCTGCTGCGGGGAGATGAGGTCAAACGTCACCCGACCATCGAGGATCATGTCGTCATTTATGCCAACGCTACTGTGCTCGGTGGAAAAACCGTGGTCGGCCATGATTCGGTCATCGGATCTAGTGTCTGGATCACGCGATCAGTCCAGCCGAGGACAACGGTTGTTCTGGAAAAGCCCAAACTTCGTGAGCGAAGTGATCAAGATGATGATCTGGTGGCAGAGGCGAATTACCAGATTTAGATGCCGGCTTACCCGACCGATTTTGCGCGGTCGAAAAGCCGTTGATAGTCATATGTTTCTCGCTTTAGGTGGCGGGCGAGCTCGCTAAGATTTGCGTGGTACACCACCACATCTCGTTGGTTTTGATCGGACTTCGCCTCTCCGTCACCACAATAGATTTTTCCAATCCGATCGCAAACCCGGTCTTTTCGCGAGACTGCCGACTTGTGCTCGTGCAATGCATGCGGGGAAGCATCGCCCAGATCAATCATGCCAATAATCTGCGAAATAGAATTTGGTTTGCTCAAGAGGAGTCCCTTCTGCTAATTAACATAAATGTGATGCCAAAGGGGCGGTAGTTGTCCGGTGGCAGGGCGACCCACCGAGAGACTGAGTTCCGCAGAACTGTGGTGCCAGGGATTAGAATTAACTCGATCCCGCGTCACGGTTGTTTGTGTGGACGCATTCATTTTCTGATCTGATATGTTTGCCAGTAAGCGACTGGCTTGCTCGATTAATTGGATGTTTTTTTCCACTCGAACCTCCCCATCTCGCGATAGATCATACTCAGTGGTCGAGGCATGTGGCCGAACATCTGAGCACTGAGGATATTCCATGGCGGATACTTCGGGCGAAAAGTGAATTTTCAGGGCCAGGGGCCCACCGGCAATGATGGCACTTTTCGTGAATCGTTGGCGTGTTACCGGTATGTGGTCGAGCAACAGCGGAGGTCCTCCCCCGAGATACCGGAGCACAGCGCCTTGTGAATCAACCAGAAGAACGGCGTATATTGGTGGAAAATAATCTTCGCTGAGAATGAAATCGCATTCGAAATCACTGCCGAAAAATATGGAGGTACTGCCCAGATCGCTCTCTGGGTTTCTTTGAGCCCCCGACACCACCTCGACTCGCAAACACGTGGACTTGCATGCGATTCTTTTCTGTGTGACTGGGCCAGGAGCACGCACTGGATCTTGGTTTTGTACTGTTTGCACCGATGATCGCATCTGAAATTCCATGAACCTCGGAGACGTCGCCACGACCTAACCGCTTGTTGGAATCGACACAGAAGACCTGATTTTTTTACTTTGAATACAGGTTTTCCCGCGAAAATTACATTACCTGTTCCAGTCGGTCCCTTTGGAAGAGATGGTCCGATAGAACCGATCGCGCAGGCCCCCAAGGAAAAGTGTCACCTGCAATTTCTCAACAGGGCGATTTTGCGGTCAAGCAGACTGGATCATCGGGTTCTGCCTGCTGCCATCTATCGGGCGGATTTTCAGCCAAGCGATCGTGTCACCCACTGTTGGCCGCGGGCCTGTGCAACGGCTCGCTCCCGAATCGCCAATAATTCTGGGGTATTTGCGGGTTTTTTTTGTGCCGCGGCAAGTGCCGTTTCAATTTCCGCTTGGTCTAGGTGCTCTGCTGCGATCGCTCGCTGAGTCAAGATTGAGACCAGATTGCCACTCACTTCAACGAATCCGCCGTCAACGTAGTAGCGGTAAACATGGTTGCCCTCACGAATCCGCATTTCGCCGAAGCCTAGTCGACCGATCATGGGAGCACGTCCGGGGGCAATACCGATTTCCCCATCAAAGAGTGGGAGCGCAATGAATTGCGCCGGTGTCTGCAGCGTAGTTTCCTCAGGGGTCACTACGACACACTCCAGCACTCTGGCCCCGCTAGTGACGTCAACTCCCTCTTCCAGATGATTCGCAGCCATCATTAACTCCTAGGCGTTTGCTTCCATCTTTTTGGCTTGTTCCTCAGCCTGCTCAACGGGGCCGACATACATGAATGCCTGTTCTGGGAGATGGTCCCACTTGCCATCGCAAATCTCTTCGAAACTTCGGATCGTATCTTCCAGCGGCGTGATCTCACCGGGTTTTCCGGTAAAGACTTCGGCTACCAAAAATGGCTGGGAAAGGAATCTTTCAATTCGACGCGCGCGGTGGACTACTTGCCGATCCTCTTCGCTCAATTCATCGACACCAAGGATAGCAATAATGTCTTGCAGTTCACGATACCGCTGCAGAATAGTCTGTACGCGACGGGCGATACGATAATGTCGTTCCCCGACATACTGGGGGTCCAGAATACGACTTGAGGAGGCCAGCGGATCGACTGCCGGGTAAATACCTTTCTCCGAAATCGATCGTTCGAGGTAGAGAAAGGCATCTAATTGTCCAAATGCCGTGGCTGGAGCCGGATCGGTAGGATCATCGGCGGGGACGTAAACCGCTTGCACCGAAGTAATCGCTCCCTTGTCGGTCGACGCAATTCGCTCCTGCAGCGCGCCCATTTCTGTCGCCAGCGTCGGCTGGTAACCAACCGCTGAGGGCATGCGACCCAGGAGTGCCGATACCTCGCTCCCAGCCTGTGAAAAGCGGAAAATGTTGTCGACAAATAACAGGGTGTCTTTGCCAGTTGTGTCTCGAAAATATTCGGCCATGGTGAGCGCACTCAGGGCGACACGCAGGCGTGCGCCGGGCGGTTCATTCATCTGTCCGAAAACCATGCATGTTTGCTCAATGACTTTCCGACCGGTCTGACCAATTTCCGTTTCTTGCATTTCCAACCAGAGGTCAGTTCCTTCACGAGTCCGCTCACCTACACCTGCAAATACCGAATAGCCACCATGCGAGCTGGCAATTCTTGCAATCAATTCGGTTAGAATCACTGTCTTGCCCAGGCCGGCCCCGCCGAACAGTCCTGCTTTGCCACCACGGACAAACGGCGTCAGCAAGTCGATCACCTTGATTCCGGTTTCAAACAATTCCGTGCTGGTCGAGAGTTCGCTGACGGGTGGGGCAGGGCGGTGGATGGGCCAATGCTCCTGTGCTTCGACCGGTCCTCGACCGTCGACCGGTTCGCCATTCAGATTGAAAACGCGCCCTAATGTCGCTTCGCCAACCGGTACCGATACGGGTGCTCCGGTATCGATGCACTCCTGTCCACGCATCATCCCGTCGGTGCTGCCCAAGGCAACGCAGCGGACACGTCCACCCCCAAGATGCTGCTGTACTTCCCCACTTAGACTAATGCTGATTCCCTTGTGGGAGGACTGGATCTTTACGGCGTTGTAAATCGCCGGCAGGTGTGTCTCAGAGAATTCAACATCGAAGGTCGAGCCAATCACTTGCGTGATGTGGCCAATATTTTTTCCTGTTTCCGTTGCAGTTGCCATTACGTTTTACCTCTCGATATTTTTATTGCAGCTGATTATGGTTGTTTTAGTTTTTCAAAGCCTCGACGCCGCCCATCACTTCGAGCAGTTCACCTGTAATCTGTCCCTGACGGGCACGGTTGTAAGTCATTGAAAGTTCTCGAATCAGTTCATCGGCATTTTCCGTGGCAGATTTCATGGCCACCATACGTGCTACTTGCTCGCTCACGGCGGCGTCTAGAAAGCATTTAAAGAGCTTTACTTTGAAACTCATGGGAACAACCTCCTGCAGAATACTTTCCGCAGAGGGCAGAAATTCAATCTCCCCTTGTCCCTCGCTGCCTGTCGCAAGATCACTGGGATCGTCAACAAGCGTTCCTAGGGGCAAAAGTGTTTCAACGGTGGCTTCCTGGCGGGCGATGCTCGAGAATTTTGTGTAACAAACATCTAAGCGATCGATTATTCCAGTCGCATAGGCGTCGAGATATCGGTCCGCAATTCTCTCCACTTCCTCATATTTTGGCTTGTCCTCGAATTGCAGAAAAGCTTCCGCCAATGCTGTCTGACGATTTTCAAAATAGGTCACTCCTCGCTTCCCTGAGACCTCTAGGAGTGATGTGGGATATTCATCTGACAGTTGCTGCTGATTGTCACTTGCCATGCGAAGGACATTTCCGTTGTAGCCCCCGCAGAGACCTCGATTCGATGTAAGCACGAGTTGCAGCGACGTGCGGGGATTGTCTCGGGATTCAAGCAGCGGATGGCTCAATTGCATGCCTGTATTTGCCAAGTTGGCGACCAGGCCGGTAACTCGATTCGTATAGGCGGTTGCCGCGCTGGCACGATCCATCGCCTGCTTGAAGCGAGCCGTCGCAATCAATTCCATCGTCCGCGTTATTTTGCGGATATTTTTGATCGATTTGCGTCGTTTATCGAGTGCTCTGGCATTTGCCATTGGTTAGTTCCGTCGCTATCTAGTTCTTTTACTTTGCCTTGAAAACGCAAGCTCGTAACCCCATTGCCTCAGTGACTTCCATCAAATTGTTTTTGAAAGTCCGCGATGGCACTTTGAATCGCTTTGTCAGTTTCGTCATCCAGCTCACCAGTTTCATCCAGTTTGGACCAGATTTCACGCTTCTGCTCACGAATGAACCGTAGAAACTCTTCCTCCCAACGAGCAACCTGTTCAACGGGAATAGAATCCAAATGGCCACGTGTTCCCGCATAAATGCTGAGAATCTGATCTACAACGTGCATCGGCTTGTATTGCCCTTGCTTGAGCAACTCTACCATACGGTAACCGCGATCGAGTTGTGACTGCGTGGACGCATCGAGGTCGGTGCCGAGTTGAGCAAACGCCTCGAGCTCACGAAATGCAGCCAAGTCGAGACGCAAACCCCCGGCCACCTTCTTCATCGCTTTGACTTGTGCAGCACCACCAACGCGAGAGACCGAGATTCCCGCATTCATCGCGGGACGCTGGCCGGCGAAGAATAAATCGGGTTGCAGATAAATCTGGCCATCGGTAATTGAAATCACGTTAGTCGGTATATATGCCGAAACTTCACCCTCCAGAGTTTCGATGATCGGGAGTGAGGTCAGCGATCCACCACCGAGTTCGTCCGAAAGTTTACTCGATCGCTCGAGCAAACGGCTGTGGCAGTAAAACACGTCGCCCGGGTAAGCTTCCCGACCCGGGGGTCTCCGCATAAGCAGGGAAAGTTCTCGGTATGCTTGCGCCTGTTTGGAAAGGTCGTCATACACGACCAGGGCGTGTCCGCCACCAAACATGAAATGCTCGGCCATGGCGGTTCCCGAGTAGGGAGCAAGATACTGCAGTGATGCAGGCGCACTGGCACCTGCGACGATGACGGTGGTGTAGTCCAAGGCCCCATTTTCGCGGAGGATTTCGATGACCTGAGCGACCGAGGAGTCCTTCTGGCCTACAGCCACGTAGAAGCATTTCACGCCGGTATTTTTCTGGTTCAAAATAGCGTCAATCGCGATTGCCGTTTTTCCTGTTTTGCGATCGCCGATAATCAGTTCTCGCTGTCCGCGTCCGATGGGTGTCATTGCGTCCACGGCCTTGATGCCGGTTTGCATTGGTTCACACACCGGTTGACGCTCTGAAACCCCTGGGGCGATGATTTCGACCGGCCGTGAGTCGCTCGTTGAAATTGGCCCCTTGCCATCGAGAGGGTTTCCGAGTGGATCCACCACGCGACCCAGAGTCGCATCACCGACCGGAACCGAAAGCAGTTTACCGAGGCTTTTGACCTCATCGCCCTGATTAATGGCGAGATAATCACCGAGGATAATCACGCCGACCGAATCCTCTTCGAGATTGAAGGCGAGGCCAATAATGCCACCCGGAAATTCGACCATTTCTCCCGCCATCACTCCAGAGAGGCCGTAGACACGTGCAATACCGTCACCCACCTGGAGAACTTGGCCAACCTCTCGAACGTCAATTTGCGCCTCAAAACCTTCAATTTCTTTTTGGATTACAGAGGCGATCTCATCAGCTTTGAATTTCATGTTGCTGTACCGAATATTATTATTTGTATTTTGTTGTGGTTGTGAACGATTACTATTCGAATCTTAAGTTCAGGTCCTTGTGTTTAATCCTCGAATTTTTCATGATCGATTTCGATGGCTTCGAGGACGCCTTGGCTTATCTCCTTGCGAAGTCGGTTCAATCGGGCTGTGATCGATCCGTCATAAACCGTATCTCCGATACGCAGCACGACACCACCAAGCATCGTCGGATCAACCTCGGTATTTAGCTCAACCCGGCAGCCACGAAGCGCTCCGATCGATTCACGTAGTCGATCGGACAGTTCGTCACTCAAAGGGTACGCGGTCGTGACACCAACTAGCTGCACGTTATCAGCATCATTCTTGAGTTGGTGTACATGATCCACGATCGCACGGAGATAACTCAAACGCCCGTGTTTCGCTAACGTTCGAAGGAAACTGAGCACAAGAGGCGAGGCGCGTCCGGAGAAAATCGCTTGCATTAGGTCCATTTTCTGATCAGCCCCAACCATCGGATTTGCTAATAGTGCATCGAGTTGTGGTGACGGATCAAGCACGTCATCAACGAGCGAATCGAGCTGCTCCATCACTTCGGCTCGGTTGCCCGCTGAAACCGCAGCATCGAGGACTGCTTTTCCATAAATTGCCGCGATACGTTGGCTGTCCAAATCAATGGCTTGATTGTTTGAGACCATACTTCTATCTCGTGTTAAATCTTATCAGTTGTCGCTCGGGGCAGTCTCTGAAAATTTTGCTAAATCGCTACGAATCATCGCCGCGTGGTCTTCCGGCCGAAGTTCCTTGGAGACGATTTTTCCAGCAAGTGAAATCGCCAGATCGGCACCCTGATCGGATATTTCCCGGAGGGCAGCACGCTTGGCTCTTTCTACTTCCTGGATCAGTCGCTGACCTTCTTCGGTGGCTTTGGTCTGCGCCTTTTCCACGATTTCTTGACCGGTGCGCTCGGCGTTTTGGCGTGCCTCATCAATGATTGCACGGACCTCGTCTGCCGCTCCAGCCAACTTTTCCTCGTAGTGCATCGTCAGCTTCCGAGCCTCCTCAGCTGCATTTTCTGCGGTTGCAATATTGTCGGCAATCGACTGCTCACGCTTTTCCAGGCCTGCAGAAATCGGCCCCCATGCAAATTTACGAAGAATGGCCATAGTCAGCAGAAAAACAATCGCAGTGCAGATGGCCAAATCAACATCAAACAGCAGCGGGTCGGGCGCCGCACCACTGGCGGCCATCGCCACGATGGGCGTTGCTGTAATCAGTCCGCCCACAATGCACCTGTATGCGCAGTGAATCATCACCAACACTCCCTTAATCTGGTTCAAGCAATAAAACGCAACTGCGACGGTAAATAATTCGCAGTGGTCGGTAGCGATTGCCTAATTGTTGAACAGCATACAAACGATGAGGCCAAAAAAGGTGGCACCCTCGATCAAAGCTGCAGCAATAATCATGGCCGTTTGGATGCTTCCGGCGACCTCAGGTTGCCGCGCCATACTCTCAACGGCAGCAACTCCGATTTTTCCGATCCCCATGCCAGCGCCCAAAATCACTAGGCCAGCGCCAAATGCACCACCGAGATAGATCAACGACTGATCTTTGCCGGAGGCACCATCTTCGGCCGCCATCCCAACCGATGGGGTCATCAAAACAACAACCGCGAGAACGATGATACTCAGTTTGGAAACAGTGCTCACTTTACAAAACTCCTATCAAATCATTTAGGGAAACTTGAATCCTCTGCGGCTAAAACCGCCAAACTATGTCTTTTCACTTTTAATGTGGGTGAATTGCAGTACCGATAAAAAGCGCACTAAGGAACGTAAAAATATAGGCCTGAAGAAAAGCCACCAGTAACTCCAGCAATGTTAAAGCACTCGCCCCGAGAACTGCCACAGGCGCGACCCCCAAAAATGCCACGTGGTGAGAACTGGCAAGAATAAAAGCCAACAAAACAGCTAGTACCAAGTGACCCGCCACCATGTTTGCAAGTAGACGAACGGCCAGAACGATATGCTTTATTAGCAAACCTGCCACCTCGATGAAGAAAATCATCGGTAACAAGAAGATTGCCAAGGGAAGCGGAAGCTCCATGTGAGGTACAAGCGATTTCCAAAAACCGATGGGGCCCATCTTACGCATGCCTGCTGTCATAACCACACCAAAGGTAATCATTGCCAGGGTGAAGGTTGTGCCCAGCGCCCCAGTTGCCGAACCAGCCCAAGGAACCAAACCAATCAGGTTGCAAATCAGCACGAAGAAAAACATCGTCCAGAGAAAAGGCAAAAAGCGATCAGCATCATCTCTGCCAATGGCAGGACGTGCCACCTCATCCCGAATGAACACCAACATGGACTCGAGCATGTTTGCCCATTTCCCACGCGCGGGAGTACCGTCCGAAATTTTTCGGGCAAGCGCGATAAAGAAGAAGATAAGCAGGGCGGCAGCAACCACCTCCAGGAGCATGAACTTTGAGACGCGCAGGTCGAATGGGGCTAGGTGAAAATCGGGATCTGCCT
This sequence comes from Planctomycetaceae bacterium UBA7805, assembly GCA_002480485.1. Lineage (GTDB taxonomy): Bacteria > Planctomycetota > Planctomycetia > Pirellulales > UBA7805 > UBA7805. The sequence goes on along the minus strand of DLCF01000109.1, from coordinate 14,546 downwards.
TGAGCAAAACCTCATCCACAAAAGGCTCAAAAGGCTGCCAAATATGCAGTTTCCCCTCGTCCGCGACCGCATGCGGAAGCTCGAAATGGTGCGCATCTTGCACGTGGCCGAAAAGGTGTCCCGGATCAAGGGGATCATGGTGGCCGGTGTCTGACGACATAATAAATGCCTTTAGGCTGCGGGTTTGATTTTGAGTTTTAGGATCATATTACTCACATCGCACATTAAAATTATCAAGTAGGACACAATAAGAAAGTATGCAAATCCGGCATCCAGCAGCGGGCTTTGCCTCCAGGCAAGGGCCAGGCAAACACTTAATGGCAATGCCATTCGCAACAGCATTCCACTTAGGGTGCAATAGGCGGGTGCGAGTCGATTTTTGAAAACAATCAAAATAAGTGTCCGATTGGCAACCACAGCTAACAAACAAACAGTAAACGACAGAACTGCGGCCACGAGGCTTTGATATCCGCCCAATAGCGAGGCAAAAATCACCATCGCCAGCAAGGAACCCGCCAAGCATATCCCGAAAAGAACTCGTTCGTGGCCTCGCCGCCTAGTTGCGTCGACTTTGGCTTTTACCATTTTCACTTCACCAAAATTTTCGATCGGCTTGTGTACCATCTACTCGGTTTGACTTTTACCTTTATCTCCCTGGTGCTGTGCTTTATCACTCAGCCTGGGCGATAGCTTTGTTAATCGCAGTAAGTGCCACAATGCAACGGAAAAACCTAATCCAAAACCAGCGAGCGTGCATGCTGCTTTCAAACCGAGTTTACGATCTATCCAGAAACCAATTAAACCTGGCAGGACCATTTCTAAAGCCACCGTCATCACCCGAGAGGCCCAAGCCACAGCTTGACCAAGAGGCGGGCGACGATCATCCGGAGCAGCCTCTGTCATCTTGGCTCACAGACAAGAAAATGGGCTGAAGAAACTGGCTGGAAGGGTCTGGGGATTCGTAATTTTTAAATGCACGCAACGCGATTCTAATGCGGCGTCTCCAATGCGGCCACAGCGACGCACTCTATCCGAAGGTGAAAACAGGGTCAACCAATGGGGCCTCTAAATTTTCATTTTTGGTTCCGCCGACCATCAACCCCGAACGGAGGCTAAAAGATTCGCTGTGCGTGACGCAAATGGATCACGGAAAATCGGTTCACAAGCTGGCTCGACGACCTTTTGAGTTGAGCATCGACCTCTTCGATACCCAATGCGGCGTTTTCGCGCGTTTACAGGTAGGGTGTGGCGGTTGGATTTGAGCGTCGAGCGTTTCCACCACACGGCCGGACTATCAGTCATAAGATGTTTCTGATCATAACTTTATGGTCACCCAGAGTAAGAAAATCTTTGCCTTTTAGTCCGATGGCAATTAGAATCTGAGTACATATAAAGGACCCCGCATGCGTTTAATGCAGGGTGGCCCATAACTCGAGAAAAGCCCTCTGGGAAAATGATCGGGGAACTGACACAAACTGTGGATCCGCTGCCTGGCACAAGGCGTGGAGGAGGACTCGGATGACGGCGAATGCGTTACGTGAGCTGACATGCAAAGATCTGGCCCAACTGGCGAAAAAAGGTGGCGTTCGAGGCTGGCACTCGATGCGGAAAGAGGAATTGATCCGGGCCTTGCTGCTCGCCGCCCGCCGCAAATCGCGGCGTAGCTCAGATCGTTCCACGGGTAAAGAAAAACGATCTTTGCCTGTGGTAGACGGGCGATCGGCGAAAGAAAAGCGACTTCGTGACTTCCAGTCGGCGCAAAAACTGGTTCAGTCGCTAGGCCCTGCGAACCGCACAGCCGCCGCGGAATCGACGAAAGATGCCCTTATTTTAATGGTTCGAGATCCCTTCTGGCTACATGCCTCGTGGGAGCTAAGCCGTCAAAGTCTCGAACGTGCAGCGGCCGCTCTGGATCGCGACTGGCACCGAGCACAACCTGTGTTGCGGCTTTTTGCGGGGAACCAATCAGCAGCTTCAAAAACGGTAGAGAATGTGGTCCGTGACATCCCCATACATGGGAAAGTGAACAACTGGTACATCGATGTAACGGATCCCCCGAGCACGTTTCTAGTCAAAATCGGCTATTCGGCTGGTGATCGCTTTTATTGCCTAGCTACCAGCAATGCCGTTACAACTCGGCCTCGTGAGGAAAGTGCATCGCTAGATGAAAATTGGCGGGACATCGCGCAGCAGTGTGATAAAATCTACGCTATGAGTGGGGGGCTGGAAGACACGGGCGACGCGGATCAGCTACGCGAATTATTCGAGGAGCGGCTTCGCCGACCGATGGGTTCTCCGTTGGTAACTCGCTATGGTATTGGAGCAGATGAGATCGCGGCAAAGAATCGCGCATTAGCGCTCGATGTGGAATCCGAATTGCTAATCTACGGTACCACCGATCCGAAAGTGCAGCTAACATTTCGTGGGCAACCGATCGAAATTCGTGAGGACGGAAGTTTTACGGTGCGTGTGCGACTCGAAGACGGTCGTCAGGTGATGCCCATATCAGCGACGCGAACCGACGGCACTGAGCAGAAAACTGTGGTGGTTGCGGTGGAGCGGAACACAAAATCTCTGGAACCGGTTGTCCGGGAAATTGAAGATATCGTCGGTGCATGACCTTTGAATGTTTGTGCGCGCGGTCATTTTGCGATTGTCTCGGTGATTTCCGGTGACATCTCCAAAGTAGTTTCTGACCAAGGCGTATCATTCCACAAACGCCCTAAATTTCGGTCATTTGCTTGTTCTATCTATCGCAGCGTGTTACAGTGCGTCTAGTAATGTAACTGCCATCGACCGTGTGCTGCGGCGCTTAATGAGGTAAGCCGCTAAATCAGCTCGTTGGGAGCCTTAGCAAAGGGTTTGGGGGCCGTATAGCCAGCGCCCGGTGTGTGAGCACCGGAGGAAGCGTTTTGGATCACGAAACTCAGGCCCAAGGCGCCCCCTTGAAGACAAACGAGCTTGCCCACGGCTCTGTAGCACACGGTCGATGGCAGATGCTGCAAACCGCTGCCGATCATTGGTTTATTTTTTACGGACTCAACCCTCTTGCCAGCGACTATCTCGTGCCGGCGTCCTGTTTTAATCTCCGATGCCCACAATAGAAGCAAATCGTGATCGACTCCTCGATTGCATGAAAGCGTTAGAAAGCTGCGCGGTTGCTTTTAGCGGCGGTGTTGATAGCGCGGTGGTTGCCCAAGCGGCGTACGTTGCGCTCGGACAACGCGCGGTGGCAGTGACAGGTGTGAGTGCAAGCCTTGCCTCGGGAGAACTGGCCGAGGCGTCGGCCGTAGCGGGGCAGATCGGCATCCGTCATGAAGTCCTACGGACCGATGAGTTTGCAAATCCAGACTACACGGAGAATTCCCCTCGGCGCTGCTTCCACTGCAAGAGTGAGCTTTACGCGCAGATGCACCGAAAATTATCCGATTGGCAAGTAGCCACGATTGTCAGCGGTGCAAACTTGGATGATCAGGGTGATTATCGCCCGGGTCTTGAAGCAGCCACGCAGTGGAACGTTCGCAGCCCGTTGGCCGACTGCGGATTCGGAAAAACAGCCGTTAGAGAATTGGCGACTCATTGGAATTTGCCGGTCTGGGACAAGCCGGCCACGCCGTGCCTCTCGAGTCGTGTTGCTTATGGCGAGGAAGTTACCAGGGAACGACTGGCCATGATTGACCGCGCCGAAAGATTTCTCCGAGACGCAGGTTACGGAACCCTCCGAGTTCGCTATCACGCCGGCGACCTTGCACGAATCGAGATTCCGCCGGATCGGATTGCGCAATTGGCGGAAGCCTCCGAGCGTGCGCGACTGACCGAGCAATTTTTAAAGATTGGATTCCGTTACATTTGTCTCGATCTGGAGGGGTTCCGATCAGGCAGCCAGAACCTTGTGCTTGCCTCGGTTTTGCAGCGTTGAATCGATGTAGGATAGGATCTATACGAATTCAGCCACCGCTCCTTGCGACTGCCGGGATGTTTGTTGATCGGACGATTTTGACTGTTGTGCTTCCTTACGAAAAAATAGCAACAGTAGAATGCCCAGGCAAAGGCCGATAATAATAAACCATGCCAGGTCAGGTATGAGTTTTTTCTTGGTTCGCTTCTGACGCCTTGAGGTGCGGCTTTGTTTGCCTTCCTGCCTTGCCTCACTTTTGCCCGCCTGAGACTTGGGCTTTGTTTTAGGTTTCCCTCTGGTTGGACTGTTTGTATCAATAGCGATTGCTTCAGTTCCAATGCCATGAGGCCCGGTTGTCGGTTTTTTTTCAGCCAGCGGGTTACTGGGATCCTTTTGCGAGTGACGCGGCGACGGGCCAGTGGCGTCTGTAATCGTATTGCCACTAGAGTCGGTCATCGTGTCAGAGACAGCCGTTTTTTTAAGAGGTTGCCCTTTACGACGCGTAATTTGAACGCGTGGATTCGATTTGACCGAGTCTGCCACCCCATCGCTCCGATTCATCGAGGTTGCGGTGAGCGCCGCTGACATTCCACTGCTAGAGGGATTATCCGATTCGTCGTATTCATAGCCGTAACTTTTTAGCCATGCCACTAATTGCTGTGCGACCTCAAGGGCGCGCTGCTGCCGATCGTTTTCATTTTTCTCCATCATGCGTTCGCAAATCGCAAGTAGCTCCTCGGGCACATCGCCACGATCCAGGCGGATACTTTTTGGCTCACTGTTCTGGTGGGCTAAGATCCGCTGGGGAAGTGTCCCCTCCGGGAACGGCGGATGCCCGGTCAGGATGAAATACAGGGTGCAGCCGAGACTGTAGATATCCGCTCGCCCGTCGACCAAGTGACTGTTTACGGCTTGTTCGGGTGATAGATAGTCGGCCGTTCCGAGTACATTTTCATCATGCATTACCGTTAGTGAAGCTTTTTCGTCGTCACCGTCATCGAGGCGGGCAAGTCCCATATCAAGAATCTTCACCGTGCCAGCGCCGTCCACCAGAAGGTTTGCCGGTTTGATGTCACGGTGCACTAGGCCTGCATCGTGGGCATGCTGGAGCCCTTCGGCGGCTTGGGCTATGTACCGCGCGGCAAGTTCATAATCGATCGGTCCGTTTTCTTTGACCAGTTTTTGCAGGTCGGTGCCGTCGACAAACTCCATAACGAGATAATGTGTACCTTTGTCTTCATCGATGTCATAGGCTCTTACAATATTACGATGATCGAGACGTGCAGCAGCCTGGGCTTCTTTTTTAAATCGTGCAAGGTACGAGGATTCTTCGACGCGGCCTTTTGGAAGGACCTTAATGGCAACGCGTCGCTGCATCAACACATGGTCAGCCAGATAAACGCTGCTCATGCCCCCGGTGCCGAGATGACCGAGAAGTTTGTATTTGCCGAGGAAAAATCCCTTGTATCGACCCTCAAGCAGTTTTTCACTCTGCCATTGCGTGATTAGTTTTTTTTCAATTAGAAAATTGGTGACTGTTTTCGGATCACCCGGCATCAGACCTCCCGATTCATTCTTCAGCGCAGCAAGAGCCTTCGAGATCTGGTCAGCATTTTCAACCAGGCCGCTCCGCTTTAACAAATCGATCAGTTTTTCTACACTGACATTTGCCATTTCGTGATGCGGAACGAGTGTGGTTCGCAAGCTCCGCTTTATCTCCGCAGGTTGTGCGGCGTTCGTGACGCCATCGGTCGATGGCTCGCGCATTCTCAGTGCCGAGACCCTCAGATTAGCACGTTAATACGTTAAATTCCAGTTTTTCCGCGTAAGATCACAACAAATAAAGTTCTTTTTACGAACTCTTTGTCAGGGGTATCGGTTAATTTGGTTATCCTGCGGATGAGCTGTCTGTTGATTGCGGGATCACGAAAGCACTCTCCGGGGCCTCAGTAATAAGTCGGATATATGAATTTTTTCAGAAATCTATTTCCTCTGCGAGCGAATTTATCTGATCGCCCGGACATCGTACTCTACACGCGGCGAGGCTGCCATTTGTGCGAGGTTGCCAAAGAGACACTCTTGCAGCAAGGCCACACACCAAAGGAGATCGACATTGACGATGATCCCGAATTACGCGCCCGTTTTGATTGCTGTGTCCCTGTGGTAGAGATTGACGGCAAAATTCGATTCCGTGGCCATGTCGACAAGCGATTATTGCGGCGTTTACTCTGATCAACGTCCGTGCCAGAAAAACCCGGAATGCAATTTACGGAAAATAAAGTAACAGCCTCTCGCGAATACAAAAAGCCTGGCGTGACTCCATCGGACCCTAAACTTGGTGACCGGCAGCTTGGTGTGCTTGCCAAGCACTGGACATCGGGAAACGTAAAAACTCGTTTGATTCCAACTTACAGCGCAGATGAATCAGCAGTGCTTCACCGACTTTTTCTGGAGACAACGCTCCATCGTTTTGCTCACTTAGCCGACCATCGAGTTTTGAGTTTTACCCCCGAGTTCTATCGATCCAGCTTTGCAGAGATCGCTACCAACCAATGGGATGTGCTGCCTCAAAAGGGGAACGACCTCGGGGAGAGGATGACAAATTATTTCCATGAAGCGTTTGTTAGCGGGAAGGAACGGGTGCTGCTGATCGGGGCCGATACACCACATCTTCCTGCAGTCTATATCGAAGCGGCCTTTACCGCCTTAGGGCAGTGCGATCTTGTGTTTGTTGCGAGCGATGATGGGGGTTATTGCCTCGTCGGTGCTTCGCGACCGGTAGATCCACTGATGATTGGTATTGATTGGGGCAGTTCCAGTGTGTGGGAACAAACAAAAACCAAAATACGCGCGTTGCAGTGGTCGCAACTGCAGTTGCCCCCCTGGTATGACATCGATCGGCCCGAGGATGTCACCCGATTGTTGGAAGATTTAGCAAACCACCCAGATTTGAAACACGCCGTACGAGATCCCTATTTGTCTAAGCTTCGGGAAAAATTAAAAAAAATCCATCGATGATTTGCTGCGGCGTGACGCCTTGCCCGTAAGCGGATTGCTCAAATATTGCCTCCAAACCCCTGAGTCCTTGCAGGCTTTTTGATGGCGAGTAGATTGAGACAATGAACCAGTTTGCTGTCATCGGTGGTGGGGCCGTCGGACTTTCGATCGCCTACGAGTTCGCCCGCAGCGGATGCAAGGTTGTTGTCATCGAGCGTGGACTGTGCGGACAGGAGGCGTCATGGGCCGGCGGCGGTATTTTGCCGGCTGCCGTGTTTGATCCAAAGGATCACGCATACGAAAAATTGGCCGGTTTGAGCGCGAAGTTGCACCGGCAATGGGCTGAAGAACTCAAAGCAGCGACCGGCATCGATACAGGTTATCATCGTTGCGGCGAGATTTTTTTCAAACATGAGGCGATTTCAGGAGATCCGCTTACGCGCGATCTTCCCAGCTTGTCGGCACGCGGAATTCGTGCCGAGCTTTTAAGCGCTAAGGCACTTAAACATCTTGAGCCGAATCTCGCGATCGCCCCGGCGGATCTGGATGACTTGCAGGTATATCACACCCCGAATTCGGCGCAAATTCGAAATCCCCGGCATTTGCAAGCGTTGAAAGCGGCACTTCTGCAAATGGGTGTTTCGGTGATCGAGCAGGCGGAGGTTCAATCTTTCGAGGTGAAGGGTGATTACCTCCATGCGGTCCAAACCACCGCGGGAAGATTTGTGGCCGATCGTTTTTGTCTTGCCGCCGGAGCCTGGACTTCACATTTAACGAATCGCTTGGACTGTGCCTTGCCCGTAAAGCCCATTCGAGGCCAGATGGCACTGCTGCAGATGGAGGAGCCGCTGTTGCGGAATGTCGTGCATCAGGGTGGGCATTATCTCATACCGAGACTCGATGGCAGAATGCTCGTTGGATCAACGCTTGAGGATGTAGGGTTTGAGAAAAAGACAACCGATGCTGCCATCGCGCAACTTCTGCAGTTTGCTAAAACCCGTCTGCCGCTTTTGCGGGACGCCTCGGTGGAGAAGTGCTGGGCTGGATTCCGCCCGGCCAGTCCTGATGGTTACCCGTTTATCGATGCACTGCCAGGTTTTGCCAATGCTTGGGTCGCTGCCGGGCATTTTCGGTGGGGCTTGTTTTTATCGACGGGAACCGCTGTGTTGATGAAACAATTGATTCAGGGCGAAGATTTGTCGCTGCCGCTTGATGATTTTCGGCTGACGCGTAACGCCGAATCAATGATGCCGTTGGGGAGGTCGGACAGATAGTGCGATACCCACTTACGGAAGTTAATTTTTTCCAAAGCTAACGGAAAAATCGATGAGTCACGCATTGCCCACGATTGCTGTTTTGGGAGCCGGGCCAATTGGACTTGAGTCGGCACTCTACGGTAGATTTCTCGGCTACGAAGTCCAGGTGTACGAACGAGAAGAGGTTGGGCATCATATCTCGCAATGGGGGCATGTTCATTGGTTCACTCCTTTCGGCATGAATCACTCTCCGCTGTCGGCGGCGGCGATTGAGGCGCAGGATCCAGATCGAAAATTACCTGGTGATGAGGAGCAACTTACGGGTGGTGAGTATGTTGATCAATTTTTAAGACCTCTTGCGAGAACCGATTTGCTTGCCCCATCAATCCATCCACAGATGGAAGTGGTCTCTATCGGCCGTGTGGACTCAAGCAAAGCTGATTTCGGCGGACAGGGCCAACGGGATGAGTCTCCCTTTCGCTTGTTGTTGCGCGACAAACAGGGCCAAGAGTCGGTTGCCGAAGCGGATGTCGTAATCGATGCGACTGGCGTTTACGGTCAACATCGCAACTTGGGTCGGAGCGGATTGCCGGCAGTGGGTGAGCAGGCCGTTGCAGACGCGATCAACTACCGGATTCCGCAAATCAGCAATGGCGGATTATCCAAATATGCAGGCCGCCATACGCTCGTTGTCGGAGGCGGGTACTCGGCGGCTACATCGATTTGTGCGCTCGCGGAGTTGGCCGAACGTGAGCCAGACACGCGCATCACGTGGGTAGTACGCCATCCGCGGGGTGAAACTGGTCCGATGCGGTGCGTTCCCGAGGATCCACTTAAGCACCGCGCCGCGTTGTCTGCCACGGCAAATAAATGGGTGGGTTGTGGAGAAATGATAAAGTACTTTCCAGGAAAGAGCGTTGAAGCGGTCTACCATAAAGATAAGCAGACCCCGTTTGAAGTGGTTCTCGAGGGTCGGGATGGTGAGAAGGACGTAGCGCGGATTGGATGTGATTTCATCTTGGGACATACCGGTTTCCGGCCCGATTGCAGTATTTTTGAGGAGTTACAGGTGCAGTTGTGTCACGTCACGGAAGGCCCCATTCGACTTGCATCCCACCTTTTGAACACGCGAGGCAGTGATTGTTTGAGTCAGACGATGCCTGCGACCGATCGTTTGCAGACATCAGAACCCGATTTTTATATTGCGGGAATTAAAAGTTACGGAAGAGATCCAACCTTTCTACTTTCAATCGGCCTGGAGCAAATCAGACAGATATTTGCTCTGATTTCCGGAAACCCGGCACTGAATATTTATCAGTCGATAAAATCCAATTTTTCCTGAGTCAGAATACGATTGATCCAGGGAGCATACAAAATCGATGGGATTGACTTCTGATTCGACTCCGACCGGTCTCCGCGTTGCCCTAAAGCAATTGGAGCACCTCTGGTTCCAGGTGGCGGGGACGAGGTGTAATTTGAGCTGCCATCATTGTTTTATCAGTTGTCATCCAGCCAATCACTCCTTCGGTTTTTTGTCACGCGCGCAGGTACAGCGGCAACTGAAAGACTCGGTAGCCATGGGAGTCAAAGAATATTATTTCACGGGTGGCGAGCCATTTCTGAATCCGGAGATGGTCCCAATTTTGATTGAGACGCTAGAGTATGGTCCGGCAACGGTTTTGACTAATGGCACCGTGTTGCGGGATAGTTGGTTGCAACAGCTTGTCGATGCCGAGTTGCAGAGTCGGTACAGTCTGGAATTCCGCGTCTCTATCGATGGCGTTTCACCCGAGCAAAACGATCCAATCCGAGGTGAGGGAACTTTTGACCGCGCCATGGAGGGGGTAACCCGCTTGGCACGGTTTGGATTTTTACCGATTGTAACAATCGCCCGCAGCTGGCCGTTGGACAAAGAAGATCACATTGTCGAGGTCTTTGCCGATCGTTTGAGACGGGCAGGTTGTGATCGGCCGCGACTAAAAATTTTGCCAATGCTTCAACTCGGTGCAGAGGTGACCAGGAGTGGTCCTTACGCCGAAGGAGATCGGATTACCGAAGAGATGCTCGTTGAATTCGATCGATCTCAACTGATTTGTGACCATAGTCGGATTGTCTCGGATCGGGGAATTCATGTCTGTCCAATCCTGATTGAATCACCTGATTCACTCCTGGGTGAAAATCTTGCCGAAGCAGATCGATCATTCTCATTAGAGCATGGTGCCTGTTGGACTTGCTATCAACACGGAGCCATTTGCTCGAATCCTTCACAAGGAAAATAAAAACCGACGCGTTTTTCAGGTCATATGCATGAATGTACCCTGTAACCGAATCGCACTCTTGGGTGGTATTTACAGTAACTATCTCGCGCTTGAAGTGGCCCTGCGGGATATCAATTATCGTGGCGTCGACGCGATTTACTGTCTTGGTGATTTAGGTGCTTTCGGGCCTTTTCCTGACCGCGTATTTCCTTTGTTGGACGAGCAAGGGGTGCAGTGCATCCAAGGGAATTATGATCACTCCGTTGGCCATGCGTTGGACGATTGCCAGTGTGGATATACTGATCCACGCGATAACTATTTTGCACAAAAAAGCTATGACTATACCCTGAAAAATACTTCGGATACCAACCGATGCTATCTGCAGCATCTCCCAAAGCAGCGACAACTGCATTTTGGTCGGCATCGGGTACTGCTGTGCCATGGAAGCCCGCGGCGCGTCAACGAATTTTTGTGGGAAAGCACAACCACTGATCACTACCTGGATGTGCTGCTCGATGATCTGGAGATCGACTGTCTATTTGCGACCCACACCGGAATCAAATGGAAACGGGACCTGAATGCTGGTAGACGTTTTGTAAACGTGGGTGTGCTGGGCCGACCGGAGAATGATGGTCAAACTTGTGTGTGGTACACACTCGTCGGGGACCACGGGAGCGGACCGGTGGACATCGAATTCGTGCCCGTGCACTACGATCACCGTCGACTCGCCCGCGAAATGAAGGGCGAAGGATTACCGGAGGCGTTCCAGCAAACCATCTTGACTGGTTGGTGGACCACGTGTCTCGAGAGTTTGCCGTCTAAAGAGCGCAAAAAAGGACGATTTTAGCGTGCCTCACCTTCGCAGCTGTAAACACTCGAGTAGAATATGGCCCGCGGAGTAACGGTCCGTAGTGGAACATTTCTGGCAAAACTTACGACGAGGAAGAGGTTGAATCATGTTAATTCTCTGCAAACGAGACCTGTTATTTCTGACCGCCTTTCTCGGGCTTTGCTGTCTTGCCGACCCGCTGAGGGCGGATGAGGAAAAAACCGACGTGGCCGGATCGCTTGATGCCGCCACCGATGTGAGTCAAGGATCACCTATCGAATTGGTGGAACGCCTGCGTGAGTTGAATCGCGAGACCCCGAAGGGGGACACCCGAGAGGAAATGTTCCAAAACTATCGCCAGACACAACAGGAAACGCTCCAGATTGCACAACAACTCTACAATAAAACGCTTGCTGCGAACGATGCCAAGGAACTGAACTTCGCCGCGATCGCTCTGCAAGCGAAATTCCGAGCGACGATGATCTTGGGCAGATTACAAGAAAATCCGCCCGCTGCGGATCCTTTTCTGCGGCTCGCGGATGAAGGTGAGGCACTTTATAAAGCAACGCAAGGCGATGGCGATTTCCAGGCCGCCGGTATGAGTGTTCAGATTGTGGTTGAGACATTGAAAGCAGCTACCCTCCTCCAGGCACCCGATGCGGAGGCAAAATTAAACAATTTTTTGAAACAAGTCAGCCAGGACAGTCGCCCTCAAGTTGCCGCATTTGCGAAGCAACAACTATTGCAATCGCGATTGCAACTTACCCCCAGTTCGGATGCAGCCGCAGTCGACCGTGTGGTTGGCATTTTAGAGAAGGAGTATTCTGATCGACCGGTTGAAGCACAAGATGTGCAAGTCATCATGGAAGTTCTTTCACAGGTTGAACAACTCGGGCAGACGCCTGCGGCCATTCGCCTCAGCAATTTCTTTGTTGATAAATTTGCAAAAAGCGATAACCAGCAGATCAAGCAGTTTGCCTCTATGCTTGCGGGCACAGCGCGGCGTTTGGAATTGCCGGGCAAAGATCTTGAGCTTTCGGGAACATTTCTTGATGGTACCCCGCTGGATTGGGCGTCTTATCGCGGAAAGGTAGTGCTGGTCGATTTCTGGGCTACGTGGTGCGGACCTTGCCGAGCAGAATTTCC
>DLCF01000109.1:0-1772 GCA_002480485.1 Planctomycetaceae bacterium UBA7805 | reverse complement strand
AATCTTGATGATGAAAAATCGACTGTAGAAGCTTTTCTTGACAAGGAAAAATTGCCCTGGAAAACTGTTTTCAGTGACCAGCCCGGTGAAACCGGCTTCAACAATCCTTTGGCGCGTCGTTACGGGATCTCCGGCATTCCCACCGTGATTTTAGTAGATCGCGCAGGGAAGGTAATTTCCCTCAATGCCCGTGGACCTGAATTGGGCCGCCTGCTAGCGGAACAGTTTGAAGGCCAGCGTGGAGGTGGCTCGTAGAGCGACCACGCCGACCGGCGAGGAGCCCAAAGGCGGTTAACGGCCTATACGCCCGCTGAAGCATCAATCCACCGACCGATCCGATCTGCTGAGAGTTCAGAGAGGTGGGAGACAACGTGATCTGCTTCAGCATATTCTGACCGCTCATGTCCGGTGCTGACCAGTCCAATGCTCAGCATTCCCGCGGCATTAGCGGCCGTAATCCCAGCTGCGGCATCCTCTATGACTGCGCAATTTCCCGCTGGTATCTTGAGCTTTTCGGCAGCTCGCTGGAAGACCTCCGGGTGCGGCTTGCCGTGGAGCACATCCGACCCACTTACAGCTACTGCGATCGGGTGCGTTGCACCGAGTTGTCTTAGTAACACTTCAACGTTCTCCCGTGGACCAGAGGACCCAACCGCGAGGTAGAAATCGGCAGCAGACAAAGCCGATATCAGTTCCCTCGCCCCGTCCATCCAGGGATAATGCGCACTTACGATCGCGCGAAATACGGCCTCTTTTTGCTGGTCGAATGCTTCCACGTCTAAATCGCTTAAGGTGGCGTTTTCCCAGAGTTGCCGGATGATTTCACGACTGGTGCGACCGAAGGTATTGGCAAAATCTTTTTCACTTATTTCACGATCGCAACGCTTGGCTACTTGCTGCCAACTTTGCAGGTGCGCGTCATAGGAGTCAATCAGCACACCATCAATGTCAAAAATGACAGCCCGTTTCGGAAATTTCGCGTGATCCATCTTGGCCTCTATCGATTACTTCTTCAGCGAATCAACAATTTGACTAATCGTTTTTGTTAATAATGTTTCGCCCCCGAACTCCATTCCGAGCTTCTGGATTTTTTGTGTTTCAATCAGGTGACGTGGTTGTTTTGGTTTGCCCGAAATACGGCTTGCGCTGCCCGATACTTTGGCGGTGATTTGTGCGACATCGAATTCAGAAATGTAGCGATCACAGCAGTTGTAAATCTGCCCGTTGACCTCCGGCGCCGATAGTAGGATGGAAATTGCTTTTGCCACGTCGGCCGCATGCACTTCCTTGCCTCCACCGGTGCATGTAACCGATTCGTCGCAAGTAATTCTCTCTATCAGCGTAAACCACTTGCTGTTCTCGAGCGGACTGTTCAATCCGTAAATTCCCGTAGGTCGAATCGCGCAAATTGCGTGGCCGATCCCGCCGAAGCTTTGGACAAACTGTTCTAATGCTGCTTTATGTGCACCGTAATGGGTACGCGGTGTAGTGGGGTGGTTTTCATCGAGCAGTCGGTCTTCCAGGATAGCCTCATGAACCGCACAGGTGGAGACAAATACCACTCGAAAATCTTTTACACTTAATGCCGCTTCAAAAAGACGAATGCTACCGAGCAGATTGATTTCAGCGAAAGTTGATAGTTGTCCCTCGCCACCTCGAAAGCTGGTAAATCCCGGTGCCCGATAAAGGGCGGCGTGGACTAACGCATCGCATCCAGTAATTAGCTCTGCATGCGATTCCTGATTGCGTAAATCGCCCTCGATCCATTCAAG
>DLCF01000122.1:20489-24072 GCA_002480485.1 Planctomycetaceae bacterium UBA7805 | reverse complement strand
AGCCATCAGGGGGATACTCGTATCGATTTGAATCGTTGCGGAACTCCATTGCTTGAGATTGTTAGCGCACCTGATATTAGCAGTACGGTAGAGGCTGCGGTCTATCTGTCCGAACTCAAATTATTATTAAGCTACCTTGGGATTTCTGACTGCAATATGCAGGAAGGCAGCTTACGTGTGGATGCAAACATAAACCTTCATTTGTCTGCAGAGGGCCAGCAGAGAGCGACTCCTATCGTTGAGGTAAAGAACATGAATAGCTTTAGGGCCGTAACCAGGGCTCTCGAGCACGAAGCAGAGCGTCAATATGAGAGCTGGTTAGACAACGGTCGTTGCTTGGGCGATCCTGGCGTGACAAAGGAAACACGAGGCTGGGATGATTCCGCTGGAGTAACGCGTGCGCAACGGAGTAAAGAAGAGTCAAGCGATTATCGCTACTTTCCGGAGCCGGACCTTCCTCCAGTGACAATCAGTCAAGAGGAAATTGAAAGGTTTCGCAATCAATTAGGTCGCTTACCAGCTCAATGGCGAGATCATTTTATCAGCGACTATAGCCTCTCGGCATATGACGCAAGCGTTCTCGTCAATCAAGGTGCTGCGATGGCCGCTTTTTTCGACACGGTTTGTGAGCAAGTTGGGAACCCAAAACTTGCTAGTAATTGGATCCAGCAAGATGTGATGCGGTACTTGGCTGATAGCGATACCGAGATGGATAAGTTCCCCGTTGATTGTGAGTCATTTTCTGAACTGCTTTGTGCTGTTTCCACCGATAAACTAACCACGAGTCGCGGCAGAGAAGTACTTGCCAGGATGCTCGAATCAGGAGATTCAGTAACCGATGCAATGTCTCACTTGGGTATTGCAAAGGTTGATTCTCAAGAGACCGAAGTACTCTGCCGGGAGCTGTTAGATGCCAATCCGCGGGTCGTCGCTGATCTAAAAGAGGGCAAGAAAAAGGCTGTCGGAGCATTAATTGGACAGGCTAAACAGAAGAATCCAAATATTGCTCCAAATCAGGTGCGGGAAATCTGCCTTCGCCTTGTCGAAGAAATGTAAAAGTCGAATGGCCAGATCAATCATCACCCTAACAACAGATTTTGGAAATGGCAGCCCTTACGTAGGGGCGATGAAAGGGGTGATTCTTTCCATTAATCCTGCGGCTGTAATTATTGACTTGACTCACTCAGTTAGCCCCCAAAATATTAGGCAGGCTGCATTGGGTCTGGTAACTGCGGCACCACATTTTCCTGCTGAGACAGTTCACGTGATTGTTGTTGATCCGGGCGTGGGAACTGACCGGTTCCTGCTCTGTGCGAAAATCGGGGACGCTTATTATCTGGCCCCCGACAACGGGGTGCTGGATGCCCTGGCGAGAGAGAAGAAACCGGATAAAATTGTCGCATTAACCAATGCAGCGTATTGGCTTCCCAGAGTGTCTGAAACATTTCACGGGCGTGACATTATTGCGCCTGTTGCAGCACATTTGAGCTTAGGCACCACCGTTGAATCGCTGGGTGATCCGTTGCATACGATGGTGCACCTAACATGGCCGAAAGTCAAAGTAATGCCGGAACGAATCGAGGGAATTATTGAAACGATCGATTCGTTCGGAAATTTAATTTCTAATATTGACGAAAATCAATTAGGAGATGTGCCCCGTGACGAGTCAGTGAGTGTCATATGCGACGAACATGAAACACAAGGCATTCACCGCACCTACGGCGAACAGCCAAGCATGACTCTGATTGCACTAATTGGATCAGGTGGAAAACTTGAACTCGCGATAGTAGAAGACAGTGCGGCAATGATGTTGGGTGTCGGCGTGGGCACAAAAATTACCGTTTCTTGGTGATCTGGCACAGTAATAAAAATCATGGGCTACGCGAATGTAAATTTACTGTTGTTGCAGATTCGCAATCCGGGCGATCCTATGCAGCAACAAGAAATCGAGTGCTTCGCGTCTGCCATGGGTGTCGACGCAACCCAGATTAAATCGTGGGATCTACTAGGCGGTAGGCCGGGAAGACAATTTATTGATCGGCATGATGCTGTCCTGATCGGCGGAAGTGGAGATTATTCGGTCACGCGATACTCCGGATGGCTAGATGCGTCAATGGATTTGTTGCGGGACTTGGTAAGTGACAATAAGCCCACTTTCGCTTCTTGTTGGGGTTTTCAGGCAATGGCTTTAGCCCATCAGGGCAAAGTTTGCACTGACTTGTCGCGAGCAGAGATCGGAACGCATCAATTGCACCTGACCGAGCAGGGCCTCGAGGATCCTCTATTCAAGTCGCTCGGACACCGTTTTCGCGCGCAAATGGGTCACGAAGATTGCGTAGATAAATTGCCGGAGTCGGCAGTTCTTTTAGCATCATCAGACATCGTGGAAAATCAAGCGTATCGCATGGGTAACCACTCAATCTGGTGCACTCAGTTTCACCCGGAACTGAAGCGAAAAGAGTTGCTGGTTCGAGTCCTTCAATATCCGACCTATATCGAGAACATAGCTGGCATGCCGGCAGAGCGATTCGCAGACTTACTGGAGGACGCGCCGGAGACCGAGCGTTTACTTGCCAAGTTTTTAGATCTCGTGCTCCGGTAATATGGATACGGTACGTTGATGAAAAAAACCAATCAGCGCATGCAAAGACCCAGAAAATTATAATGTTTTTCACTCAGACGCGAGCGTTATCGTCGTCGTCGCCACAGACCCAAAAGCGACGCCATTCCAGCAGCTAGCATGCATGCTGAAGCGGGTTCGGGAACTGCCCCGCCTCCGCCTCCACCACCGCTACCACCAGTGTAGAGAGCCACACTTACCTCAAATTCGAACATTTCGAGTCCAAACCCATTTCCGTCCTGAACAGAAATGTCAAAATATGACCCGGGGTTAAAAATCTGCTCCGGGAAGTCCACTCCATTGAAATTTGCCTTGTCGTCACCAGCTGTGTTGCCATTGGTTACGACAACTGTGTTGTCTAACGATCCTGAGTCGTCATAAAACGATATCAAGGCTTGATCTGTACCACTGCCACCAGAGCCAGTCATACGATCAAATTCTAAAGAAATAACCTTCACGCCGACTTCTGCAGTAGTATCAAATGCAAATCGCATTGATTCGTTTACAAGGCCGTTGTCCAGAGCATCCGTGTCGTCGCCCGCACCGGGTGCATTGATACCAAAGCCAGTGGAGGTTTTGTTGAAATCCCCTCCCGTGGCTGAAATCACGAACTCAAACGCGTTGGAGTCGGCGTAACCGGAGTACGTGAAGTGATCAGTGCCGTCGAGAATTTGACCAAATGTGGAATCAAAACTGAGCCCAATTGTGGCCGCCCTGGCAGCACCCGGAGCCATCGCCGCAAGGGCGATAATCAATGTCATCATCCATGTCCGAAGCATTAGCAACTATTCCAAATAGTGTCTGGCCCTAACGGGCGTTTGCCATTGATCCTTGCCTACCAATTTTGCTTCAGTCCGCCCGAAGCGTTAATCGCCAATATATGCGGAAATTAACTCAACGCAAGTCTTTTGCGCATGAAAATCCAGAATTGGCAGTTCCTTAACAAAAATTTCACACACGGGT
>DLCF01000122.1:0-20121 GCA_002480485.1 Planctomycetaceae bacterium UBA7805 | reverse complement strand
CATCGAAGAAGCGTTTGATTTGCCACCAATTACTGGGCGGTTGACCGGCTGCCGTTGGGTGAGCCTGCAATGCGAACCCCAACAGGTAATGGCCGCGCCGCTGCATCAAACCCTAAATGATAAAGCTCCTGTTTTAGGAGGCTGAACGCCTGAAAGCTATCCGGATAGGTCCACAACGTGATGGTTGTCACCTGTGGATCCAATCTGGCCAAAATCTGCCGTAGCCGTGAGCTGTCTTGAAGTGCCTTTTCCAGTGGTTCGCCGAGCTGGGTGCTGGTCGGAATAAGCTCCCACAATTTGGATCGAATCATAAAGCCGGTTCGACCGGTCTGAGCACGGACTTCTGGGGGCAAAGGCACTTTTTCGAGCGTGTATCGCATATGAAATCCACCTCGTGGCCCGACGATTTCAGTTGCCTCCGGAAGTTGATCGAGCTTCCATACTTTTTGCCGAGCCTGCTCACGGGCTTCACGGAATAGAGAATCGATCGGGAGAAAGGTAACTCGACCATCAAGCAATTGAAAATGTACTTCCTTGCCAAAAACGGATTTTCCCATTGGCGAGGGATAGTGCTTGATCTGCCTCACGTCATGATCTTCTTCATTGTCCCGTGTGATCGCACTGATGTGCTCCAAATGCAGGTGCTCTAAATTCTCTTTTGTCGACGCAATCTCACTTTTTATTTTTCGTAGGGCGATCTGTTTGTCTGTCAGCTTCTTCTGCTTCTCGTTTATTTCTTCCTGTGTGGCAGATAGCATGACGCACAGGCGTTGTCGTTCCTGGTTTCGCACATCGAGGTAATCTTCCAATTGATGTGTTTCCGTTGCCAGCCTAGCCACATCTTGTTGAATCGCTGAGTGATTCGCGGCCTTTTTTTGGAGTGTCTCCATCTGCGGATGCGGCTCAGACTTGCGTGCTGGGGCCTCGCGGGCGCGCATGCTTACAACCATTACCAAAATGATAAGTATGCCAACAATATTTGCCACGATGTCGAGGAAAGAGTCGTGATCTTGATCTGGCTGTGAGGCCGAATCGTGTGTCATCGTGCTGCCCCCCTCAGTTTTCCCAACTGGTTTGATTGTGGCATGCGATTAACCTCAAGACCGCTCCCTCGGAGTAGCTGTTCGAGTTCGGTAGCTCGATCTGTGGCCTCCGCCTCACTGTAAATATTAAGGACCGGTTTCCAGTACATTCCGCGACCAGCAGTGCCCCATGTCTCCATATATTGCCAAATGGCGGCAACAAATTGCTCGATGGCAGCTCGAGTGTCCCCCTGGTAAGGAACTCGGGTCATTTTTTGCCGGGTATCCGTAGGGACAAGAATGATTTCTGAGACCGTCATCTCCACTCGGATCGGGCGAGCGAATGGGAAAGATCCCTGACTTATGCCGGGTAGTGCCCAATTTTCGCCGCGTACATCGGAAATCGGTGATTCCGCACTGGGGTGCGACTGTGAACTCGGACTGCCGAACTGTAACGACAAACCCCCGTTCTCTGCTTCTGGAGGACTGCCGCCACCGACACCCGATGTGCCGGCTTTTTCGTCACTTTGTCCCGAGGGATTTCCCGGCGTTCCTTCTGTGGCTGATCCCTGCAGAGCGTTCGTCCCATCGGGATTGGCCGATTTGCTACTGAGAGAGCTCGATGTGGTCGAGTCCCCTTGCCGTGATTGGGCCGCAACTTTGCGTGCCGCTTCAGCGCGTCGTAGTGCAGATCGATTACGATCGCTGTCGGTTCCGTGCATGCGTCCCTCGCCACCGGACAATACGGGTCCCCCGTATCCTGAGTGCCCCACACCGCCACCCATCCCATTACCGTCATCACCCTGTCCGACTCCCACCATTCTGCCGCGACCGTTACCGCCTGTCTCGGACGTGCGCTGACCTGACCTAAAGGTTAGTTCCCGTGCCCTGGCCACCATAAATTGGTGTCTAGGCCGAGCAATATTTAGTGCTTCTTGAGTTACGCGCGCGAGAGTGGGGTCCGGTGGATCAAAATCAAGAGGCGTATCCTCGTCTACAAGTTCATATCCAAATTCAGAGCCCCATGATCTAATTGCAACACGAGCAGCGTAATAGGCTTTGATTCCCGACGGACGCACGATAAGCAGCGGGTAAGGGTCGACCGAATCCCCTGACGTTCCACGATGCTGTCTTAAAAAGCCACTCTGAGCTCGAATCCCGGACGCGAGAGGATTTTCAGGGCCGAGGGGACGAGCAAAATCTTTCTCGTCCAAATGGATTCCCTCAGGCTGGAAATATACGCCGTCTGATTTACATTCAAGATAAATCGGCCTTCGATTGGTACCATTTGTGCCGTTGTATGGCACGATCCGATAAGAAGTCGTCTTTTTTTTCGGCCGCGACTGTAATTCCCCAATGAGCGACTCTAGTTCATTCCTTGACGCCTTGAGCTGCTTCAACTCCGCCTTTAATTTTTCCGGGTCCAGTTGTTCCGCCGATTGTTCCTCGTCGAGTGCCAAGCTGCTGGCCTGCAACCGTCTAATTTGCTCACCGAGCCTGCGCATGTGGTCCTCGATATGAGCGAGAACCTTGCGCTTTTGCTTGATGTGGCTTGTAATTTCTTTTCGCAAGCGATGAAGTTCTTCGGTGCCCTTGCTTAACTCTTCCTGCTGCCTCAATATGCTCGTCAATTCGGCTTGAGTGTCTTTTGCCTCTTGCGATGCGGCTGTCGCTTGCGCGCGCTTCGAAATGACCACGAGGAGCACTAATAGCGCACCCATCGTGCAAATAAGCACGGCAAGGAACGGAAAAAGCGTAATCCGCTGCGCTGACGCAGGCCGTCTCATGCGGCGTTTTCTCCCGCTTGCTCGGAAGTGAGTCTTACCGGGACAGCCGGTGACTTTACATGGCTAATACGCGAATTCAACAGGCTAATCGCTGCCGTTAAGCTGTGAATCGTCTGGTCGAAGTCACGTGAGGTATGCAATGCAGACAGGTTTTGATTCAAAGCATTCTCAAGCTTGATTATCTGCTCAGTAGCCTGGGCTACACTCAGCATCACCTCCGTTTGTCTCGTTATCTCTTGCTGCTGGTTGAAACCTGCCTCTGCCGATTTCTGAAGGGTGGCCGCAATTTGTTTTCGCTCCTCGCGACTGACAGCCTCAGCCTCGATCAGCTGTTCTCGATGTTCGCGTGCACTGGCCTGAAGGGCTCGACTAAATGCTGTCTCTAGTTGCTTCTCGGTCGTTGTCGCGGTCGTTCGCCATTTTTCTTCGGCGTTGTCAATACTCTGTTGCCAAATAGATACCTGTCGTTCGACAAGGCCTGCTGTATTCTGCATGAGTTGATCGCCGATTGCCCGCATTGCAACAAGATGTGGATCCTCGTTTTCCACCTCAACATAAAATCGTCCGATCAATGCCGATTCGGCCTGAGCCTCGATCCTCGACAACCTCTGAGTCTCCCAGCGATTTATGAAAAACATACCGAACATGAGCACAATCGAAAGGGCAAGTGCGAGTGCAGTGGTATCGAATGCGACGCTCAATCCCGATACAACGGAATTAATCGCTTCCTCGAACGATATATCACCCACTAAGCTCGCCAGTTCCGCAACAGCTCGGGTAATTCCGATGACAGTTCCGAGAAACCCCAGAATGGGGATTGTTGAAATAATAATCCGGACTGTTGAGTAGTCAGACGAGGCGCGCTCTTCCGCCTGCTCCGAGAGTAATCTTAGGTGTGACTCGAGTCCTTCGCAGGTTTTACGTCGCATGACGTACTGAATACCACGCGTAATCCGATCGCAGAGAAGGCTCTGTCGGATCTTTGCGGGCTTTTGATCGATTGTCGAAATAAGATGATCGCAATTGTTTATGTTTACTTCTTCCGGAATATAGGGCCCAAGAATCGACTCGCCAGATACATTGGGTTGCCAAATTAGCTGTAAAAACTTGCAGACTAGAGCAGCCAAGCCCACAAAAAACATTGTCGTCGCGATGTATTCAACGGGATGGCTGGCGAAGTAACGATAAATTAGTGGGTGTTGAACCCATCCCGCTGCCACGACATAGTAAAATGCCAACGAGAAAGCCGATCCCCACAGCAAAGGTGCCTGGAGGATATTCAAAATGAAATTGTTCTTCTTGCCTATCACAATGTTTCCTTTCCGCTGTGCCGAGAATGCCTAGACCGGTCCTTACAGATGGCACGCCAGTTACCCCGTTAATCGGTATAACCGGCATAGCTTAATGACAGGAAACCACAAAATGGTGCGATTTGCCCGGGCCTTCGCGATGGCAATCAGGGCATTGCTGACACGGCTAGCGGTCAATTTCCCCGTAGAATAATCAAAAGTACGATACACGCTACGTGAGGCATCTAAGTTCGATGCTCGATTGCCGATACGCAGAGAGCAAGCTTAATGTTGATGTGATTCCACCGGCTGCCACACTGTCGACGGCAAACCACTCAACCACGCTATGCATCATGCGCACGCCTTATCAGTACGAGGGCTTATCTTGTGGGTGAGTGAGAAGCTCGAGCGATACGGTATAGTTATGCTTAACCTATGCGTACCGTGGCATTGTCTTCGCCTCAGAGAGACAATCGTTATTTGTCTTTTGCCAATCTTCAAGGGTATACTCGACAACTGACGTGTCGGTCTCTTTAACTTCTAATTGAACAAGTCGAAAACCCAACTCGGTTATCTCGGTGAATAGCATGTGGGCAAGATTTTCAACACTCGTTGGTCCATCGAGGATCTTCATCTTAAATTCCTCGTTGAACTCACGCTCGTGGCGTTTTAAGGTCGAATAGAGAGAATCGCCACGGTGTATCAGCATGCCGTGATCGTACTGCTCAGCAATGAGTCGTCCGACGTGGTCGTCAAACTCGGCAAATGGAGTTGAAACAGAATTAACTCGCTCCACTTCAAATTTGCAAATGATTCCATACCGATGTCCATGTAGGTTTGCGCATTTTCCGCCAATTTCCTCATTTCGGTGTGCGGCGTAAAACTTGAACTCTTTCGATATGATCATGATACTAATTTCGTGAATTTGACGACGATAATACGTTGCGAATTAAACAAAATGCCCGTTGGCGAGCAACTGGCACTGCAATCGCATTTAAGGCCAACGTTTTTTCTTTTCACGGCAAATGAAATTATGTGGCAGCGGAGCTGCAAATTGTCCGGCAACTTATTCTCTCAGCAAACACCGACCAAAGTCAAGCCATTTTCGGCATCGCGTAACCACCTCGGTTACCTTGGTCCTGCTCAAATTAAATTAACTCGAATTGCCAAGAGACCGCTGGCCCAATATTCGCCTCACAACAAGATTGAGTAGCTTCTGTCAGGAGTCCATTTGTTTTTTTTCGGGCCACTGAACCACCGTTACCATGGCAAGGATTCCGGTGAGGGCTAGGATTTGCAACCATGACACGTACTCCCCATCCCAGGCACCAGCGAAAAGTGCGATTATTGGAATTATGTAGGTAACCATCCCTGCAAAGAGGGGTCCCCGACGCTGCAACATCAATGTAAAGAAAAGCAAAGCGATTCCAGTGCCAAACACACCAAGCCATATGGCACAAAGTGTTGATAAAATCACTTGATCGCTTGCGGCAAACCGATCTAAAGCACTTTCACCCTCCAACAAACAACTGGGGATTAGCACCGCACTTGTGATTGCGAGGCAAACAAAAGTCAACCCTTCAGGAGGCACGCCAGAAAATCGTTTTTTGACATAAGTATTGGAGATTGCATAACTAAAAGGAACGGTAACAGCTAAAAGAAGGTGAATCGTGTCGATGCGCCGATTAACACCATCTAAAAAGAGAAGTGCGATCAGTCCTAAACCTATGAGGACTCCAGTAAACTGACGTGTCGATGGCCAAACTCCTAGTAGCGGAACGGAAATAGCGATGGTTACGAGCGGAACGAGGGAGGGCATTAGTCCAATCACACCACTTCCACAAAATTGAATTAGGTGCGGTTGAATAAAAAAAGGCCAGGTATAGCCAAGAACAACAATCAACGCCAATGGCGCAACATCCGTGATTCTAAAGGGCCAATTTCTCTCGCGAATAAAAAATATTGCCCCGAGGATGGCAGCCCCAGATGCGACGCGAATGGCCGCCACGCCGAGTGGCGTGTAGGTGGTAACTGCGTACTTCATCAACACAAAATTGATGCCCCACAGGACGGATACTGTGATGAATAAAAAATATTGCATGCTTGTCGGCCTGCGGAATGATAATATCGGCCGCGACGGGCAAGCAGCTATTCATTCATGGGAGAGATACTTATCAGCTCGGGGTCCTTTCTCGCCATCTCCCGGATATCCTCGGTAATTTTCATCGAGCAATATTTTGGACCGCACATTGAGCAAAAGTGCGCTGTTTTTGCACCCTCGGCCGGCAGCGTCTCATCGTGATACTCGATTGCACGTGCTGGATCGAGCCCGAGTGCAAACTGGTCTCGCCAACGGAACTCGAAACGTGCCTTCGATAATGCGTTGTCACGAATTTGGGCTGCCGGATGACCTTTGGCAAGGTCAGCCGCATGGGCCGCGATCTTATATGTCACGACACCTTCACGAACATCGTTCCGATCAGGTAGACCCAGATGTTCTTTCGGAGTTACGTAGCAAAGCATCGCACAGCCGTACCAGCCGATTTGAGCAGCCCCTATCCCAGAGGTGAAGTGGTCGTAACCCGGCGCGATGTCGGTTGTCAGTGGCCCGAGTGTGTAGAAGGGTGCTTCGTGGCACCAATCTATCTGCTTCTGCATGTTTTCTTGGATGAGGTGCATTGGTACATGTCCAGGCCCCTCATTCATCACCTGGCAGCCTTTAGCCCATGCGCGTTCGGTCAGCTCCCCCTGAACCTCCAGTTCAGCCAATTGCGCGTAGTCGTTCGCATCAGCAATACAACCGGGACGAAGGCCGTCTCCGATCGAGAAGCTGACATCGTAGGCGGCGCAGATGTCACAAATTTCATCCCAATGTTCGTATAGAAAATTTTCTTGCTCGTGGTGAATACACCACTTTGCCAGGATGGATCCGCCACGGGATACGATCCCGGTCAAACGTTTCGCTGTGTGTGGGATAAACTTCTTGAGCACTCCAGCGTGAATTGTAAAATAATCAACACCTTGTTGAGCTTGCTCGATTAACGTGTCGCGAAACAACTCCCACGTCAATGCCTCAATACTTCCCCCTGTTTTCTCCAAGGCCTGGTAAATCGGAACAGTTCCAATTGGTACCGGACTATTGCGGATGATCCACTCACGGGTTTCATGGATATTCTTTCCTGTCGAAAGATCCATGACCGTATCAGCCCCCCATTTTGTCGCCCAGCGCATCTTTTCCACTTCCTCATCGATCGTCGAGGTAACTGCTGAATTACCGATATTTGCGTTGATTTTTACCAGGAAGTTTCGACCGATTATCATCGGTTCGTTTTCAGGATGGTTAACATTGGCCGGAATAATCGCTCGACCGCGGGCTATCTCGGCCCGAACGTATTCAGCCGTTATGAAAGCTGGCGTTAACGCTCCCCAAGATTGCCCTGGGTGCTGATGATCGATGCGATTGCGAGGTACCTGAAGGTTCGGGTCAATCTCCGACGGCCGCGGCATTTCATATCCGTCGGGTGTCGAACACAATTGTCGAATTCGATCGGACGCTTCCGGTGGCAAGTCTCGAAGATTCGGATACTTATCGGCAATCGCCTTGAACTCTTCTTTACGCCCTAAATTTTCCCGAATGGCGACATATTCCATCTCAGGGGTTATGATGCCCTGATCGGCATACCACTTTTGCGTTACAGGATGCCAATCACCACCAATTTTTGTACTTCCTTTAGCTCGCAGCGGCTTTCGCTTCAACCCGGGGTATTCCTTGAGCCGGTTAGTGACATTTTCCAGTTGGTTGTACCGTTCGGAATGCTCTTCAGATACATAACCATTGTCTTCCGGCTTCACTGCTCGGCCAGTGTGCTCTTCGACATCAGCTCGATCTAGGATCCATTTCCTCCTCAACGCCGGGAGACCTTGAGTTACATCGCCCTCAAAGTCAGGATCTCCCCACGGTCCCGAACAGTCATAAACTCGTACGGGTTCATTTTTTTCGATTTCTCCGTTGGGATGTTCAGTGTCGGAGAGACGAATCTCTCGCATCGGAACTTTCAAATCCGCGTGAATCTCGCCTTCAACGTAAATACGCGTGGAATTCGGAAAAAGTGTTGGATCCTCTTCGATCGCTTGAATCTCGTCAGCGTTGTCCACCGAGGCCGTGACCTGGCCGTTGGAATCGACCTGCGATTGAACGATATTCAATTTTTTCACTATTTGCCCGGGTGCATCAGGTAAAGGTGCACCGGGTGACATTGGCTCGGGTGAAACTTGCTCTCGCGCGGCGACGAATCGAAGCTCATCCGTAATGTTGCCATCACGAGCGGGCTCCAATTGGGTTTTTTGGGACGTCATTTCATCTTCTCATACAGGTTGAAATACGCATCAGGCTCGCAGCTCTACGACTGTATGTTACCGACCCATGCCTATTGGTCAATCGTCAAGAAGTTGCAGGGCGACCAATATCGTATACGCTACGACTACCATATCTAGCTAGATTGTTGTGTCGGGGCGTTCTCTAACAGCCAATCCTCCAGGATGATGTGGGTTAAAGAGGGGGCTCTTAGTAGGGCCACTTCCGTGGGCAAAAGGGCTGCCAGCCAGGGTCTGTCAATCATTCCCTTGACTAGACGTTGCCCAATGCTCGTCGCGGGACCACTACGGCCTTGCCCCACAACATTGTCGGCTAGGCGTTTGTAAGTCGCAGGGAATAGATTCGGCTCGGGGCCAACGTGAATAACCGTCCGTACACCACTACTTAACGTATTACAAACTGCACTCCAGACCTGTTGTGGATGGTCAGTCCAGTCGTTCAAGATTTCTCTCGCATTGAAATCGTTGTAGTCAATTTTACCTGTGACCAGTGATGCTATTGGGGGATTTGGCGTCGCGAGCTTGCCTCCAATGTTCTGGAGTCGCGTGGCTGCTCGATCAGTAATCGAGCGTTGCCTTACAATCGGTGTATGTAGCGGAGGCCAGCAATGTCGATTTTTTCGAACGTGAATGTCAGCGGCTAACCTTCTCTTCTGAATTGATGAAAATCGGTCAATCGTTTCATGCTCACCGAGCAGAAGAAGCGAGTTTGGTGACAAGTGCGCGGAGATTGCAATCACTCCACGTCCTTCCAAGGTGATTTCGACGCATAATCGCATGATCGATTCGATGTCGATTTGGCCAGTGCGAGAAAAAACCACCCCCATTTTTGTATTTTTTCCGAGTTCTGCGGAATCTATCGCCAATGACACCGGGACCCGCAGCGCGTCACTAAAAGCCAGCACTCCGCCGCAAATATTTGCTGACACTTCACCAAGGCTATAGCCTGCAGCCAATCGAGATGCTTGGTATTCAATTCCATGGCATTCCCTAAGCATCGCAATTTGGGCAACTTCCGACGCCAACACCAAAGCGACTGCATCCGGAAATGAATTTAGATTAGTTTCTTGCTTCGCCCGAACCCTAGCGATCAGATTAATTTCCTGACCCACCTCTTCGGAGGCAATATCGGAAGCCTGTTTTAGGTATCTCTCCATGATGGGCCCATAGGCCCGATTTTCCAGTAACTGAGGTGTTTTACCAAGGTTTGTAATGTTGTAACCACGAAACACGAAACAACTGTCATGTAGACGGTCAATCAGATGCTCGGCCATACTGGTGTTTCCGGACGGATTGGAGTTCTCAAATCGGCAACGGATCAAACCATAGGTATTATTTCGGATTCTACCTTCGACCCTAGGCAAATACGAGGGATTCAGACAAATTGATGCGTATGTGATCGAACACCTTCCGTGACGGTGTTGGCACTTCTCGCCCCCGAAATTTTTCCGAAAAATAAAACCAGTCTGTCTAGTGCTGATTGGCGGTGTGCACCATTGGTGTTGTAAAACAAATAATCGGTAACAAGTTTAATTTTTATCCGGCCCATCATCATGACTCGTGAACGGAATCATCCGCGGTTCGCCGTTATAACCGGAAGCTCTAATGGCATCGGCAGGCAAATCGCTCTGACGCTCGCACGCTCGGGCGTTGATGTACTGATTCATGGCGGCCACGATTTTGATGCAATCCAAAACACTGTCAACGATGCCAAGCTTTGTGGCGCGAAAGCCACGGGCGTATGTATCGATTTATCAGAAAAAGCAGGCCAAAAAAAGTTTTTTGACGCTGCCACACAACAAGGCTTTGTCCCCGACATATGGATTAACAACGCTGGAGCAGACATTCTGACAGGAGCCAATGCAGACGAGAACTTCGAAAAAAAACTAGAGTTGCTTTGGAATGTCGATGTTCTTGCAACAATCCGATTATCTAAATGGATTGGACAAATGATGGTCCGAAATCAATCCGGTGTCATCATTAACATGAGTTGGGATCAAGTTGAAACCGGCATGGAAGGCGATGCTGGCGAGCTTTTCGGCACAACCAAGGGCGCGGTGACTGCGTTCACCCGATCATTAGCCAAAACGCTGGCACCAACGGTGAGAGTCAATGGAATTGCTCCGGGCTGGATCAAAACAAAATGGGGTGAGTCAGCGCCAGACCGCTGGAAAAAACGCGCAATCGGAGAGTCTTTACTGGGTCGATGGGGATCGGCAGATGAGATCGCAATGGCAGCCGAATTCCTCGTATCAGAAAAAGCAGAATTCATCACCGGACAGATAATTGCGGTAAATGGTGGACGTCGATAGCTATCTCAATCTCCCGAGTTAGGCAAACCAAATGTCGGAATGGGCAGGAAAAAATCTTCATTTTGTGACCGGGAGACTTGCCGAGCGCGCGTTGCGGAAGTCCTTGGAAAAAATATCCCGTACTTGTAAATTTTCGTACACTGTTGATGTACTGAGGATAACGGTGGCCGCCCTGATGACTCCGAAATGGGTCGCCCAACGGGTTACTGTTCCCGAGAACGCCGATTGTGTAATCATTCCCGGGTATTGCAGCGGGGATTTGGATCTAATCCGGGAAAAGGTGGGCTGTCCAGTATTGCGAGGCCCTAGAGATCTTCGAAGATTAGGGATTTTTTTTAATCAAACCGACAGAGAGAGCGAATCATACGGCAACTCTGATATTGAGATCATCGCTGAAATAAACCACGCTCCAAAACTATCTCTTAGAGAAATAAATGAAGCGGCAAAACAATTATCAAGTGAGGGTGCAAATTTAATCGACCTTGGTTGTAACCCTGGTGAAACTTGGGCTGGCGTCGCTGATGCTGTTAAATCATTGAAGGACTTGGGTTGTCGCGTCTCTATCGATAGCATGAATGTCCATGAGATTGAACAGGCGGTGTCGGCCGGAGCAGAACTAGTTCTTTCGGTTAATAGCAGTAACCGCGAGGCATCCGTGGACTGGGGCGTTGAAGTGGTTGTCGTGCCCGATGACCCCTCCAGACAGGAAACGTTAGATGAGACCATAGACTACCTTGCATCACGCGGCGTACCTCTAAGAATCGATCCAATTCTCTCTCCAATTGGCTTCGGATTCGCGGAAAGTCTTAACAACTACTTAAAAGTCCGTGATCGCTATGTTGATGCGGAAATAATGATGGGCATCGGGAATCTCACCGAGCTGACCGACACCGACTCCCACGGGATTAATACAATTTTGTTGGGATTCTGCCAGGAGATTGGCATACGTAGCGTTTTGACCACTGCGGTTATTGCCTGGGCCAAACACAGCATTCGTGAATGCGATATTGCTCGCAAACTTGTCTACCACGCCGTGCAGCATGGCGTGTTACCAAAGCACCTTGATGATCGATTGGTGATGCTTCACGACGTGGACCGTCCTACGTACAACGAGGGGTTCTTCGACGATTTGGCAGCAAACATTCGCGACCACAATATTCGTCTTTTTGTCGACGAAACGGGGATCCATCTTGTAAGCCGTGATGTTCATCTAACTGACCGAGATCCATTTCGATTATTCCAACACTTTTTAAATGATCATTGCGAACGAATGGACATTGGTCACTCGTTTTACCTTGGCTATGAATTAAGCAAGGCCATGACAGCGCTAACTCTCGGTAAAAATTATCAACAGGATGAGGCACTAGACTGGGGATTTTTGACGCTCAACGAAGCGCACCGCACTCGAATCAAAGATCGGCGGGAATCAATTGACTGATAAACCTCATTTGAACGAATACGCATCGTTGATCATTGAAGGGCTATTGATCACCCAAAGTCCAGATGGCGTCGCCAATCTTTCTCCGATGGGGGTTCGATTCAATGATGACGGCGACGTGTTGCTGTTGCGTCCGTTCAAATCCAGTCGTTCGTATCGCAATTTGCAGCAAGTCAACGAGGCTGTCTTTCATGTCACGGATGACGTTAACCTGATTGCGCACGCTGCCCTAGATGACATCTCACCCATGCCACCCATGACACCACTAAAAAATTCACTGGTGAATCGATTGTCCGACACGTGTCGCTGGTATCTTCTGCGTGTGGAATCAATCGACGATGAAGAGATGCGAGCTACGATGGAGATGCGTGTGATATCACAAGGCCGTGTTCGTGATTTCAGCGGATTCAACCGAGCGAAACACGCAGTGATCGAGGCGGCAATCGATGCAACCCGAGTAGGTATTATTCAAGACGATAAGATTTTAAACAATCTGGCATCTCTTCACCCGTTAGTCCAAAAAACCGGTGGTTTGGCCGAGAGGGCCGCGTTCAAATTTATAAACGATCGCGTCGAATCGTTAATGCGGAATAAAACCTCTGGATCACACACAGGCGACAAGTCAAGCAAAGATTGATCGCGATGAGGCCGTAATACCATGTCTTTTTTTTCTGGCGAACATGTCGAAACGCTTGAACTCTGGGCACCATCCCGATTGCATTTCGGCCTACTGCCTGACGGTTATCCAACGACATCCCGCCGAGGTGGTGTGGGAGTGATGATCGAAAACCCCCATTTAAATATCATCGCTTCTCGCGGTGTTAACTGGAAAATTACAGGGCCCCTCAGCGATCGTATACAGCAAACAGTTGCATTACTGTGGGATCAAACGAGTCGATCAGCGATACCGCTTCGGATTCACGTCAAATCCGCACCGCCCTCCCATGCTGGATTCGGATCGGGTACGCAACTCAGCCTGGCGATATTAACAATTCTTCGTCACTTCCAGCAAAATGATGCGGATGATGATTTGCAAGCACCAGACCGACTTGGTCGCGGTTCCCGATCTAAAGTAGGATCGATCGGATTCAGACGTGGTGGCTTAATCTATGATCCTGGTCATAGCGATGATAAGCATGGGTCGAGTGACGATCAATTCATGCATTTTGACATGCCCAGAGCCTGGCGGTGGTTAACCGTAACATGCCGAGAGGACCAGGGGCTCGCGGGTGAGGCAGAAAAGAATGCGTTCTCGAAAATTCTTCCCGAACCGGCGAGACGAGTCCAGTTAACTAGATTGATCGAAACTGAACTGCTACGCGGAATCGCCGACAATGACATCGAGCGTTTCGGCGCAGCTCTAACGGAATATGGAAATCTGTCCGGCACTGCCTTTGCTCCTTACCAGCATGGGCTTTATCGTTCAGCTGCTGTCGCTGATATTGCCAACCGCTTAAAGGGTGTAGGCGTGCACGGTGTCGGACAAAGTAGCTGGGGCCCAACGATTTTTGGTCTTTTCCCGAACCAAAACAATCTTGAGGAATTTATTGCCACGAACAGTTGGCTTAAGGACAGACAACTGGTTTACCGGATGTCCCCAACGAATTCCACCGGTGCGCGTCTCCGGGACCCAGAAAGACTCGAAAACTGAATTATCACAGTTTCGATGCGTAAATATCGCATTTCAACGATGAATTTATAAACTGAATCCAGATAGAAACCCTCAAGGATATTTAGAAAGAAAAAATTAGAGTTCACGTTACCGCTTCGTGTGGTCAGGGGATCTGAATATTTTTCCCGTTGGTGGTCGAATGCTGCACCTGAGTGGAATACCTAATCAAAATTGCCCAATTCGGAGATCAATATCGCAATATTATCAGCAACAACGCATCACCGAAATCTGCCCTGCAAATAATGGCCCTAATGCCACTTGATGATTTTGCAGTTTGGGCCGTGCTACTTTGATGGAGTAATAAGAACATGGCGGTTCTCACCAGTACGCTGACGGTCAATGCTGCCTTTCTTGCAGAAATCAAGGAAGAAGATCTGCAGCTCCGAAAACTGCTCAATGCAGCCGTCCGCGATGCATCGGATACCGGTGCCGAGCAAATTAAAATGCGTGATCGAGTCGAGATGTACCACGCACTGAGAGATCAACTTGCCTTGCATTTTGCACTTGAGGATGCATACGGTTATTTCCATGACGCAATTGACGAAACACCCCCTTTAAGCTCTATGGCTGAGAGGTTGAGCGCTCAGCATGATTCCCTATTTCGTCAAATGTGCGATATTATCGACGCAGCCGAATGTATCCTGTACCGCGAATACAACGCGTTACCCGAAACCGATTTGTTCGAAGCATTCATGAATTTTTACGGAATTCTTATCGAGCACGAACAAGCCGAGATCGAGTTGATTGCCACCGCTTTAGACAATGAAATTTGCACAAAGGGCTAAGATACCTAATCAAGTCAAGCGGAATTTGGTTCGCTATTGAAGTCTGCCCAGGCGGCAGCACCGATCACGCTGGCTAGGTCACCCAACTCAGCCGCAACCACATCAAAAGACTTGGAAAAGGTTGGAAGTACTCGATCAGATGCGGTTTTCTTCACTTCGGTGACAAATAAATCTGGCAACGCTTCGACCATTCCACCACCAAGAATGATTTTATCCGGGGCAAGCATATGTACAACGTTTGCAACGGCAACACCGATGTATCGGGCTGCATCACGAACAATGCGGTCAATCACTGTGTCCCCTGAGTAGATTGCCTCCTTTAATGCGCCGCTGCGAATTCGTGAAATATCTGTTCCTTGATTCTGCATTAAATGCGGTGCTTGTCCGCGATAGGCTGCTGCCGCCGCCTGCGAGGAAATGACCAAACGGCTGGCCACCGACTCCAAACAGCCCCGTCTGCCGCACCCGCACAGTGGTCCATTAGGAACAACCTGCATGTGGCCAATCTCCATGCAGCTAGACTTTTTACCGCGTAATATCTTTCCATCGTAAACACACCCACCACCAATACCCGTTCCCGGAAATACCCCGACTGCGGTACGACAATCTTTTCCAGCCCCAAATCGATATTCCCCGTAAACTCCAGCATCAACATCATTAATCAGATTTACTTTGCATTCGAATTCTGCCTCGAGTGATTTTTTTATCGGTACATTTTTCCAGCCTAAATTAGGGGCGGATTCAAGAATTCCTCGGTCCAAGTCTAGCGGACCGGGGCAACCGATTCCAATTCCCGAGAGGTTTTGATCACTGATACCAGCATCTTCCATTGATTGCCGAATGGTATTGATCATCCGGTTGAGGCCCGCCTTGTGTCCGTCATGCCCTTTTGTCTTTGTGCGGTGCTTACCACACAACTGGAAATCTTTATCGTAAACGACCGAGAACATTTTTGTTCCGCCGAGGTCAAATCCGATCCAGTGAGTTTCTTGGTTTCTTGGCGACATATGATTAATTTAATTGGGTTATAAGTTTGATTAGACTGCCTATTTAATCAAACTTACACTAATTGAAGTAAATCGATTACCCTGAATATGCAACGCATCTCAAATGATCATTAGATTGAGGCGATTTTTCGATAATGGCCAGCTAACTCCCTGGATCGAAACCGAATATCAAAACGTTCTTCCACTGCTTGACGTCCATTTTCCGCGAGCTCTTCTCGTGCATCAGCATCACTCAAAAGCCTGCAAATGTGCCGCGAGAGATTCCTAGGATCATTCGGCTGAATTAGGACTGCTTGATTGATCTGTGGAAATATTTCCTGAGTACCACCGACATTTGTCGCCACGACGGGACATCCACATCCGGCTGCCTCAAGCAAAACCCGACCGAGCGGCTCTTGTCTTGCTGAGTGAACGAAAAGTTCAAGTTCGTTATAGAACCCAGACATATTGTCATAGAATCCAAGAAAATGAACGCGGTTCTCAAGTTGGTGATCTCGAACGACCGCATGAATTGTCTCCTCATATTGCATCGTCTCGTTTTTGTCTGAATGCCGTTCGCCAGCAATAACTAAATGCGTTGTCGGATAACGATCTGCAACTCGTCTAAACGCTTGCACTGTGACATCAAGGCCTTTTCGTAAAATAATCTGGCCCGCTGTCCCCAAGATCCTCGCCTGCGAATCAAGTCCTAAATGGCAGCGCAACGTTCCGGCACCGGTATCAGGTTTAAAACGATGTAGATCAATACCGTTGTATTGTACCGTTGATCGTTCGACATTCAGGCCAGCATGACGATGATACGCAAGCGTTGCTTGGGATACTGCAAGTATCAAATTGTTCATATTGATATCCTGCATTGCTCGCCGGGAAATTCTCATAATATCGCGCAGGTGCGCGATACCGGGAAGCTTGAGCGCAGAGATAACAGGTCCCGCAATGCGACTGGCCGACAGGCTGATGGCGTGAAAGAGGTCAATGCGCAACTCTCCTATCGTGTCCGCAAGATGACTTCTTAGCGCTTCGAGGGATAGACGAGTGCCGTTTGAATCGCGAAATAAAAAAGGGACGTGCACGATCCGAAACTGTTGCAACATTGCTTCGATCCGGCAACCAAATGGCGCGATCGCATAAAATGCAAAGCCTTGATCGCTCAACTGATCGCAGAAGGCTAGGGTCGAGCGTTCCCCGCCATTAAGTGTGGGATGCTCGAAAAACAATGCGACATTTAGGGGTTGATTTGAATGACCCCCAAAATCAGAGGAGCCCATAAGACTTCAGCGTTTGCCTCAATACTGCAGTTTCATCCGCCGTGAGCGGCAACAGTGGCATTCGCAATTCACCTGAGTCACGTCCCAAAATCGCCATGGCTGCTTTGATGGGTATCGGATTTGTCGAAAGTCCTAGCAGTTTGCTGCACAGCGGGAATAACCGATGATGAAATGCGATGGCCTGTTTTTGATCGCCGTTTTCATATGCCGTCATCAGGGCAATCATATCCTGAGGAATGATATTCCCAACGACTGAAACTACCCCCCGGGCGCCGACAGAGAGCAATGGAAGCGTCATGCTGTCATCTCCGGACAGCAATGTCAGGTCGGTCTCCGCCAAAACTGCGGATGCCTGATCCATTTGGCCAGTGGCTTCTTTAACCATTGTGATTTGAGGAATATCGGCAAGTCGAATCAAGGTCTCTGGTTCGATATTTTTCGAAGTGCGGCCCGGAATGTTGTAAACACAGATCGGAATGTCTACGGCCTCGGCAATCATTTTAAAATGCGTGTACATGCCTTCCTGCGTTGGCTTATTGTAGTACGGCGCCACCACAAGTGCAGCATCCGCTCCGGCACGTGCTGCCCAGCGAGTAAGCCGGAGCGCTTCTTCCGTGTTATTCGATCCCGTACCTGCCATTACTTTGATCCGGCCTTGAGCGATCTGAACAACAGCTGAAATTACTTTTTCATGCTCATCATGGGACAGCGTCGGAGATTCACCCGTTGTACCGGTTGGAACTACGCAGGTCGTGCCAGCCGCTATCTGAAATTCAACCTGCTCAGCGAGGCGATCATAATCGATCGAATCGCCGTTGAATGGTGTGGTAAGTGCTACTGACAGCCCAGAGAATGCTTCGCCTCGCGTCGACATTGATTTCGCCATCCGTGGGAGGTTGCTTGATTTAACTTGAGCGCGGTAGTTTACGAAATAGCGGACTACCACGCTAGATGGTGCTGCTCATGTGTCTGAACCAGGCACACCGCCGACGATTAAATGTTTCATTTCCCGCACGGCAGCCTCAAGTCCCACAAACACTGAGCGAGCAATGATGCTATGGCCTATATTCAGCTCGTGCATCGCTGGGATTGATGCGATCGACCCCACATTTTGATAATTTAGTCCGTGTCCCGCATTTATTATAAGACCACATTCGTGAATATGCTTAGCAGCCGAAACCAAGTTAAAAAGCTCCTGCTCGGCTTGTTCAGGTTGTGCATCCGCATAGGTCCCGGTATGCAGTTCAATCGCATCCACCTTCAATTCTGCGGCGCGGTCAATCTGCCGAATTGACGGCTCCAGAAACAAGCTGACCGCAATGCCCTCATCTTGCACACGACGAATCACATCCCGCACACGGTCATTCGTACATATTTCCAAGCCACCCTCAGTAGTAAGTTCTTCCCGTTTTTCCGGAACCAAGGTAATCTGATCAGGTGGATGAGCACACGCTAAATCCACAATCACATCATCACAAGCCATCTCTAAATTGAGTCGAACTTTTGTTGTCTGTTTGAGAATTAGATAGTCTCGTTCCTGAATATGCCGCCGGTCCTCGCGTAGGTGGATGGTAATACAATCTGCTCCTCCAAGTTCGGCACACGCCGCAGCCCAAACAGGGTCTGGTTCAACAGTGCGTCGCGCTTGTCGGATTGTGGCAACGTGGTCAATATTCACCCCCAGTTTGGGAGATTGTGGCCATGGCATTTAAATTTATCCTTAATTTGGTAATTAAGCTGTGCCTGATATAAGCAAAATAGCAACCGTCATATAGATCACAATCCCGACCACGTCGATAATTCCAGCAATGAATGGCGTGCTCATCAACGCCGGGTCCCAACCGATACGTTCGAATATAAGCGGGAGCATGGCGCCCATTAATGTGCCGGCAATCACCACCAAAAGAACGGTAATTGGAACGGTCAGCGCATGAATTAGATGAGCTGAATCATCAGGCCCAAGCCATAAAGCAGCCAGGTACCCAATCAGACCGAGAACCAACCCGAGCACTATTCCTTGGATCAATTCTCGAGCAATAATACGCGCCCAATCGCTTGGTTTTATGTGCCCAGCACTTAATGCAGAAATAATTAGCGTTGCAGATTGGCTGCCGGAATTTCCTCCGCTCGAAATTATTAGCGGTATAAACAAAACAAGCCACGCGGTTGTGAGTGGTCCGTCCTTGTACTGCTCCAGCGCAAATGCGGTCAGTAAAGCGCCGATAAAAAGGATGATTAGCCAGAGACCGCGATTCCAGGTAAGGCGAGGTATCGATGCACGCAGGTAGGAGTCATCCAGCGGAGCCACGCCACCGAGTCGCTGCGTTTCCTCCACCGCCTGTTCGCGAAGAAAGTCGATTACGTCATCATGCGTAATGATGCCAAGCATCCGATGCTGTTGGTCAACCACCGGAATTGCTAATAAATCATATTTTGCTACCTGCTCGGCAACTTCTTCTGTATCCTCATCGGCGTCCACTGAAATGACATGTGTGTCCATCAAATCGCCGATCACGGCATCGGGGCGACCGATTGATG
This sequence comes from Planctomycetaceae bacterium UBA7805, assembly GCA_002480485.1. GTDB lineage: Bacteria > Planctomycetota > Planctomycetia > Pirellulales > UBA7805 > UBA7805. The sequence continues at coordinate 629 of DLCF01000122.1, read as the reverse complement.
AAACCAGATCCCGCGCTGACAGAACACCGGATAATCGATCTTGGCGATCGACCACGTAGAGGTAATAAACCGTTTCCAGATTTTCAGCCTGAGATGCTATCGAGCTAATTGCATTTTTTACCGTTGTCGTTTCTTCGAGACGGGCGAATTCTGTGGTCATCATCGACCCGGCAGTATCCTCCGGATATCGCTGAAGGTGAAATATATTTCGTCGGATTGATTCCGGAATGAGAGGCAGAAAATCAGCAACCACAAGAGGATCGATTTCCTCTAATAAATCGACTCGATCATCAGGCGACAACTCACCGACCAATTGAGCAGCATCTTTTGACGCGAGATTCTCCAGTAACTCAACTTGCTTCGGTAAATCGTAGAAGCTGAAAATCTCAGCTCGGGTTTGTGGATCCGTGTGGCGGAGTACTTGCCACGCCTCCTCGGTGCGCAGCATATCCGTAAAATCTGCAACCGCTGCGGGGTGGACCGCGGTACAGAAATCCTGCAGGCCCGCATCGTCCCCGGTAGCGAGCATTTCTCGCAACTCTGGAATATAAAGCGTATTGGGACACATCGATCTACTCCAGATAAAACGCGGAATAGATTGCCAGGCGATTAGTGATTGGCAATGCGTC
>DLCF01000019.1:16916-29177 GCA_002480485.1 Planctomycetaceae bacterium UBA7805 | reverse complement strand
GGCATTGATAATAAGACACCACTTCAAAAATTCGCGAAGATCTGAATATTCCACCATTTACTTCCTGTAGTTGCATCTTTGATAAGTGATTCTGTCATTCTAGCATGCTTGGCCCCCCCTTCTCAGGCGAGCCGGAGGGTGCCACGAGGTTCAGCGATGACCAGTCCGCTGTCAGAGGCGCTTCAACGGTGACTGATGCTCGGGTCATCGGATGCTGGAACGTGAGCAGACGCCCATGCAGGGCAATGCTCCGCAATCGTGGATCATCATGTTGGACACCGAAAGGATGAACTGCCCCATACCGCGTATCGCCGAGTACAGGAAACCCACGCGATTGCGCCTGCAATCGTATTTGATGCATCCGACCTGTCTCCAGGGTAATCTCCAGCAAAGACCCGAATGTAGTCTCTTCCAACACGCGATAGGTCAAACGTGCTTCACGTGCGTCGGGATGATCGGGGGAAACAATTTCCGCCTTTGCTCGGCCGGGGATTTTCCGCATATGATCGATCCAGGAACCCTCGGGCGATTGGACGACACCTTCCACGACGGCCCAATAAATTTTGCCGACGCTACGCTCTGCAAATTGATCGGCAAGCCTCCGACAGGCCCGCACATGACGCGCTAGCACCAACGCACCAGATACGGGTCGGTCAAGTCGGTGCGGCACACCAAGATAGAAATTGCCAGTTTTTCCCTCGCATTTCCGGATCAGCTGACGGACACACCCCTCGAGGCTGGGAATATCAGGAGGTGCTTGCGTGAGGATTCCGGCCGGCTTTGCAACGACGAAACAGGGACCTTCCTGGTAAAGAATCTCGGGGCCCGCCAAGCTCATCTATTCGCTTTCCGCAGAAGACAATTGTAAGATGTAGGCCGTCACCTTCCGCACGAGCGACGGACTCCCTTCACTCCGTGCCGCGCTTAGCGCTTCGATCGCAAGCATGCGGGCCTTTTTTTCTAATCCTCGGTCGGCAGCCTGCTGCGAGAGCAAGATGGAGGCTTTGATAATTGCCTGGTTATCTGCCCGAGCCCCAACCTCTTTGTAATTTTCAAAAAGTTCGACTTGCCGTTCCCAATGATCGACATCTTCCAACGTGGCGATCGTGACTGCAAGTTCTAATTGCAACATGAGGTTGCCATCATCGATGGCAGCGACGAGCGCTTCTTTTTGTTCCCTCAGCTGCACGTCGATTGAATCGACTTGTTCGTTAACCACCGGACCCTCTGCTGAGGAGGGATCTGATGTTCCGAAAACTTGATCGGTATTCCCTCCCCGCGGTGAAACAGCTTCTGATGCAACCTCTGCCTGATCATCTTCTCTATTCTTTTCTTCGGTCCGATCGGATTCGGTGATCAGATCTTCATCGGATGCGACCGCACCTCCAGCAATTCCTTCCATCTCGCCAGACGATTGCTCTTGGTCGTTAATTTCATTGATTGTTTCGACAACATTTCGTTCATCGCCCAGTGGCTCGCCACCGGATGCATCTACATCCGGTGCAGCCTCTCCCCCCTCTGCATCAGGTTCTGCACCCGCCTCCGGAGATTCCTGATCTTGCCCATCGCTCTGACGCATGCTGCCCATTTCGAAGTCAATCTGCGACGGATCTTCTTTTTCGCTTGGCATGGACTTGATAACAAAAAGCACAATTCCGCCCAGCGCCAGGCCGATCAGTGGTGCCAAAATATGCCCGATGACACTGATTCTCTTTGCTTTTTTATTTGCAGCTTTACTCTTTTTACTACGCGATGGATCCGTCTTTTTGTCTGCTGTGGTTTGGTTCAAAGAATCGGTAAACACGCCCTCCGCCGGAGCTGGATTTGAATCGATCGTAAAAGGTGTATCGACAGCAGCGATACTGCTATCCTCTTCACATCGCGCTTCATAAGTTGAACGTTTCTCAGGATCAAGCAGACAATCCCGGGCTTCTTCAATTTCACTGATCAACGCCGTGGCCGTCTCTCCGTGCTCCCCCATCTCAAGAATTTTCAAATGGGAAATCCGTTGATCGGCCGCGTTGGAAATGACCTCCTCATCCTGCTCACCAGATTCGATTGCCAAGAGTCGATAATGAGAGGGAGGTTGATCCTCCTGCGGGATCGCCAGCCACTTGTGGTAGGGGTCAAAGGATTCGGCCATCACAATTCGTATTTAACGGGTTTCGAACGACTCCGCATTATGAACCGGAATGCCACGAGCAACAAGCGACTCACCAGTGCAAGAGGTAGGCCCGGTTCGGTCATCTGTTGACGTTTAACGTTTACCGCGTAGCGGCTGTTAGCGGATCGCCCGCAGGGATGACGCCGGCCAGTTTTCAGGCAAATAATCCAGTCACCGCATCGGACTTCACCAACTCTCGCGGTTGATTCAAATGATTGTATACGATCGACCGCGGGGCAATTCCGAACGCGTGATAAATCGTTGCCAACAACTCACCCGGATGAACCGGGTCTTCCAACGGCGAAGAAGCGGTTTCGTCTGATTTACCGTGGACGTAACCCCGTTTCGTCCCGGCTCCTGCCATCAGCGCCGTGTAACAATACGGCCAGTGGTCACGCCCATCAGCACTATTACCGTTGCCCGAGGTGCTGACACCTCTCTGCGGACTACGACCGAATTCACCAACGGCAACCAGCAGGGTTTCATCAAGCAGACCCCGTTCATCCAGATCCGACACCAATGCAGAGAGCCCAGTATCGAGCATTGGCGCTGACTGATTTTTCATCCGTTTGGTCAGACCGACGTGATGATCCCACGAATGGTTGTCCGAGTTGGCAACTTTAGGCCATACGACCTCAACCACACGCGTACCAGCTTCGACCAGGCGGCGTGCAAGCAGACAACTTTGTCCGAATGTGTTCCGGCCATAACGATCACGCACATCCACCGGTTCGCGATCGAGTGCGAAAGCGTCGCGGGCCCGTCCTGAAACGATCAGATTCAACGCTTGGTCGTAGTACTCATTCAATTTATAGTCTGCGACTGCTTTATCGATCTTCGGCATGCCATCCGAAATAATTTCGCGAAGTCGTGCACGTCGCTTCAGCCGTTCTGCAAATACTTGCGGATGCAGCTTTAAATCATCAACCTTGATTCGATCCATCTTGGTCATGTCATTATCATCACCCGAAGGATACAGCGTGTAAGGATCGTAAGCCTTGCCAAGAAAACCAGCCGTGCCACCTTTACCGATTACGTTGCTCTCCTGCAACGGTCGGGGCAACATTACGAATGGCAACATCGGCTCTTGCAGGGGGCGGAGCCGTATCAGTTGCGCACCGAAGTTCGGAAAATCCTTGGGGCTCGGTGGCTCCAACTGCCCCGACGGGCTGACCTTGTCGGTGGTGTATCCGGTCATCATCTGATAAATGGCCGCCGTGTGGTTGAACAGGCCCTTCGGTGTATAACTCATCGCCCGAATCAGAGTGAACTTGTCGTTAATTTGCGAAAGCTTTGGAAGATTCTCAGTAAACTTCACTCCCGGCAATTTTGTGGAAATCGGCGCGAAAGCACTCTGAACGTTCTCCGGCACGTTCTCCTTCGGATCCCACAAATCGATGTGACTCGGACCACCCTGCAAATAGCAGAGAATAATGCTCTTCGCCTTACCCCAACCGGGGCCCCCTCCGATCGTCTCGGAGCGATTTGCCATGGCTCGCAGTTCCAGCATCGAACCCAGCCCCATTCCGAGCATACCGGCACCGCCGACCCGCAACAGATCACGACGGCTGACTCCCAAATTGCGATCGCACAAATCTTTGGCTGCTTGGCCGGGGATAACGAGCATCGGTTCACTCCTGTCGCTGGGAACATCTCAGCATCCGGTCGGGGATGCCTTATGATCGTCCACTCGGTTAACGATTGAATAAAAATGCAGGGTTATTAATCAATGCCCACGCAATATCCTGGGCTACGGTAAGTCGCTGATTCTCCAGTTGACGACGGCTCAAGTCAATCGCCCGCTCCAGTTCCGCCAACTGAGGATCTTTTGGCAACGGTTTCTGCAGTGCTGCGACGCGATTCCGCAATTGACGCAGTTGCATTATCTCTTTATCGACTTTTATCGGCTGCTGTGCTACCTTTATTTCCGCCTTCAATTTTATCCGATCAGAGTCATTATTTTTGTAGAATTCCTCGAGAAGCTTTTTATCTTCCTCTGATCTTTCCGCAAGCGGAAGTTTAACGACCTTCACGATTTCCGGCGGAATTCCATATAGCACCGGTCGCGGTTCACCAGTAACGGAAAGCCGAAATCTTCCGATCGAGTGCTGATCGCTCTGATACTGCTGATCCAACAGAAAATCAAGCTTGGCACCTCCGCGAAAACCAAAATCTTCTTTCGTCTCGAACGATGCGTAGAGCGTTTGCCCGCGGCCAGGCTCCGAGGCCCAGCCCTTGTAATCATCAACCTCACCATCAATCACACGACCTACCCGATGGCTGTCGAGCTGATAACTTGCCTGCGCGTTCTGAAAGGAGACCTTTTTAGGCAACTCATGGCGGTAGAGCCGCACCTCACGAACATCAACGGTCGCTCCTGCCGGATCAAAACGCAGTCCGCTGACTGGCTGCGGAGAAACAAAGTCAAAACGATATGTTTGCCATTCACTGCCCTCTGACAGCGGCGCCTCTGCGGTCACGCGACGACCACTGAAAACTGTATCGCCTTCAATCTTCCAGAACAATCTTGCTGGAGCCTTGCGATCAGAACGGGCCACGACCTCCACAGCATAAGATCCGGGGGCACCTTCAGCGTCGGTGGCGATCGCCGGATTGATTGCCGGAATTGTGTCAGTCGCAAAATAGAAACCACTCGGACCTTCACCGTTGCTTACTTTGAGCAGCAAGTGATTTTCGCCCTGTTCGAGCATGACGGGCACTAGATCTTGATCCGCAACCACCCCTCGGTTCACTTTTTTAGCATGCACTTGCTCGCCGTTAAGCCAGACCTGAATTCCGTCGTCACTTCCAAAACGCAACACCATCTTCCGCGGAGCGGTGACATCGATCGTGCGATAAAAATAGGTTGCCGAATAATCACCCGGCGAATAGGAATGCTTGCGACCATCCGAAAGATCGCTACGAGGCTTCCAGCGAATTGTCTTTCCATCCACTTCGAACGTCTGCTTCAAATCGACCGGCTTGGCCTCCGGCCCGAACTCCACATCGTAAGCATTAGGGTCCAAAAACGGGCCTAAGGAGTACCAATCGGTGAGTGTCGTCTCGACATCGATCGCATCTCCGCGGACGGATAGCGAATCTTCTTTCGCCTGCAGTTCTGCACCCTCTTCCGCTTTCCAAACCGCAGCCTCATTTGGCTGAGCTAAATCCCATGTCTTGATTTTTTCCCAGCCAGAGAGATCGGTATTGGGCGATGCGACAACTTCCATTTCGCTAAGCACGAAGTTACCATTGTTCGCTCTCCCCGGTCCGTATTGAGGCAGACGCTCATCTCGGATTACCTCGATGCGAACACCGGTAATCGCCTCAATCGGTGTCTGGCCTGTAACGTGGTAGGCACCTCTCCCATTTTTGCCGGAAGCAAAGACGGAAAGATCGTCCTGCACTGCTAAGGTCGAGCCATTTGTTGCCGATAGCGCTTCAGGCGCAAGCACCTGCCAACTCGTATTGCCCTCGGTCCACCGCTGCTCAAACGCTTTTAACTTTACTGGAAGATGAGCATCGAAATCAGCAAGCGCTTGCTCAGCGGCCAATATGCTCTCGTCACGCTCTTTCATCAGCTGCTGCTCGCGCGGCCCCACCTCTTGCTCTTGAACGGCCAGCGATTTATTCGCCTCTGAAAGCAATACATCGCGTTTTTCCTGCAACTTCAACTTCCGATCGGTGGCCTCCTGCTGCACAACAGGCAAGCGAGCAACGAGACCCTCATGATGACCGGGCAACTCGGCAAGCATTTCCATGCAGTTGTCAATTTCTTCCTCCGTCGCGGGTCGACTCAACACCCGCAGAAAAATCTCGCTGATCAGTCGCTCATCGTTGACCTCTTCGGACACTAAGTCCACAAGTGCATTGTCAGAATCAGAAATCGCATCACCGACTGTCGGCCCACCAACAAAGGAGATGACGCCCCCAAGCTGCATATCGCTCGAACGCTCGCATTCGCACGCGCTTTCTCGCACAGGACGGCCCATATTGGAGAGAAAACCATCGGGTAACTTAATGTTTGCGTCCGGGATGGCCGCTGCACGCGTGCCCGGGGGTAATCCAGGAATCTTACTTACGGCACCAGTGACCCGATGCACCGCATCATAAAGAACCTCAGCTGGTAGACGCCGGGCTTTCGCGTGTGAATAGTTAATGCCGTCGTCCTCATTCCACCGATTGGTAGCAACGGACAATTGATAAGTACGAGAGGTACATATTAATCGCATAATCTGCCGCACATCAAAGTCGCTGCGGATAAATTCATCAGTCAAGTGTTGCAGCAACTCAGGATTCGTGGCTGGATTTCCTGCACGAATATCGTCAATCGGCTCAATGATTCCAACACCGAGCAAGTAGCCCCACAGTCGATTCACGTAACTGCGGGCAAAGTACTGGTTGTCCGGAGAGGTTATCCAGGAAGCGAGTTGCTCCCGGCGACTCGCGCCCTCAGCCACCGAATGTTCGCAATCGAATGGAAACTGCGGCGAAGTGATCTCTCCGGTCCGCTCATGCTTGATGTCACCTTCCATCTTATCGCCGATAATTTCATAAAGCGGCTTGGCATCTTCAACTGCGGTGCCACCGATTTTCTGACCCTCCGATTTCGGATCTTCCTGTAAATCAAGCTGTGCGAAATAGGCGGCTGTTTGGTAGTACTGATCTTGAGTCCATCTCTCAAACGGATGGTCATGGCACTTATTGCAGTTAAAACGCACAGCTAAAAATAGCTGTGTCGTGTTTTCCATTATCTCGTCAGGCTCCCGAAGAATTTTGTAATAGGAAGCCGCCGGATTGTCTTTATTTGAACCACTGGCCGTGATGATTTCCCTCGCGAACTCGTCATAGGGCGTGTTGCTTTCCACGTGACCCCGAATCCAGTCGCGAAATGCGGTCGCATTCATGAACTTGGTATTGTTATTGTCGAGAAACTTACTGTTCACCTGCAAAAGATCGGCCCACTTATTGGTCCAATACTCCACGAAATCGTCTGATCCTATCAAGCGATTCACCAGCTCAGTTCGCTTGATCGATCCCGTACGTGTATCAGCCAGGAAACGGCGGACCTCATCCGGCGTGGGTGGCAGCCCGGTAAGATCAAGAGTTACTCGCCGAATGAAATCCGTGTCGGAAGAAAGTGTCGCCGGTTGAATTTTCATCCGCTCCCACTTATCCCGAACCAGTTCGTCAATTTTGCCCCACACCTCCGGCTCCTCCCAGACAAACTCTGTTCGATCTCCCATTACGGTCAGCGTTGTCGCCGCATAGGAACCCTCGTATCGAACCAGGATCGCCGACTCCCCTCGACGCACCGCCGTCATTAAACCCGTACCGTCTGTTGTGGCGACCTCTGTATTGCCGCTCTCAAGAAAAGATTCCGCCGTAACATCTCGGGTCTGGCCGTCGGCGTAAGTGGCAACAACGCGCATTTGCTGCTGGTCACCTGGCCGGTCCACGACCGGGTTTTTGGGAAACACCTCGATACTGGTCACACGGGCTGAGTCACGGTCCAGCTTTGCACCGTCGGCAATCCAATCACGAACGATCGTGTAATAGGGATCCTCATACTCCATTAGCTGCCCACCTTGATGCGGCACTCCACCGGTGGGCTTAAGCAGCATCAAGCTATCGTCAGGAGAGGCAAAGTTCGTTCGTCGGGCAGCAAGATCGTCGGTGAAGGCCCGCACATCACTGACTGCGTCGTAGCCGCGAAGTGACAACTTAAATCCATTCTGACCTTTCTGGGATCCGTGACAGGTACCTTGATTGCACCCGAGTCGGGTGAGCACTGGATTCACATCGCGAATAAAATCGTTGTGATATGTTTCATTCATTCCAGTGACTTCGACAGGCACTTCAATACGGTGCCCTTCAAACTCTGCCACCACCTTACCGCTGCCATCCTCGGAGGGCGTGAAAACACCGCTCTGTGTGATTGCTCCCAAATTTCCCTCCACACGGTAGGCCACATTGCGGGTCACATCCTGCGACGAACCATCGCCATACAATGCCGTTACAAGAAACTGAGCTTTGTCGATCGGCCGATCAATGCGGAGTGATTCGGGCGAAATTTGAAGCTCCAGATCAATCGGTTGGTTTGCTGCTGTCGGCTGAACAACAACCTCGTCGTCCTCCGGTATGATTGCAACCGCGAACTGCACAGGATCTATTTTGGCTGCTTGGGCATCCGACTCAGGCGACTGATCCTGATTCGCCAACGGCGCGAGCTCACCAGCCTCAAGCTGCACCGGGTTGACCGTATTGAGAATTTTGCCTGAGGCGCTGTCTATAAATCGAATCATCCCGTCGGCTCCGGCCGCTGCCAACTGATTACCATCAGGCCGCACAGCCAAGGCAAAGACCCCGCTTTCCGGCAGATCTAACTTCCAGAGTTCTTTCCCGGAGTCGGTTTCAAACCCACGAATTTGGCCCGCCCCGTCAAGGCTACTACCAGCGTAGCACCAGTTCCCGTCCGGAGAAAAAGCGACCGCAAACAGACGGCCCGGAAGCGCGTAATATTCTCGGATCTGATTGGGATTACCGCCGCTGGCGGGCGCCGCTTTCGTGGCCATCATGAAGAGCTTGGGCTTACCATCAGCGCCACCGACAAGAATTTCTTCTCGAGACGGGTGGCGTGCCACTTTAATCATGCCACCCTGCAACACACCGGGGGTATGCGTGGTGACATTCCCCACAAATCGCTGTGTTTGAAAATCAGTCTTTTTAACAGTTTTGTCGCGACTAACGGAAAAGATCGATTTGCCATCGGGCGAGAAGATCGTGTCGCGGACCCAATCGTCGTGCGCAGCCATGAATACCAGTTCCTCACCCGTCTCCGCATCGACAGCACGCACACTGTTGTCACCTCCGCCGTAAGCGATACGCGTGCCATCTGGAGACCAACTTCCTCCGTAAACAGTATCAAACGTGGTGGGTACAGACAGTTTGAGTGCCTTGTTGGACAGGTCCCAAATCTGAATTTCGCCCATGCGACCGGGCAAACCACCAGCCACCGCAAGCATGGAACCATCCGGTGAAAACCGCACTGATTCAATACGTTCCGACAAACCGATGAGGCGTCCAACTTGCATCGAGCCGTCGGCAGCGAGCAAAAAGACCTCATGAAACCCGCTGGATGCAAGCATGCGACCGTCCGGAGAATAGTCGAGCGAAGTCACCACCGGAGGCCGCGTGTACTTGGGTGGGTTGTCAGTGTCGTAGCGACGAGATGCATTCTCAGGGGTATCATTGATCGCTCCCTGCTCTATCCATCGTCTCACCAATTCCACTTCAGCATCCGCCAAGGGTGGGCCATCCGGCGGCATCTCGGCCTCACCGTCAATGGGCGTGATCCGTTCCAAAATCCAGCTCGCAGAGGGATCTCCGGGCGTGATGGCAACCTCCCCGCTTTCACCACCAGCAACCATCGCGTCAAACGCGGTCATGATGTAGTCACCCTGTGGCTTGGCCGGTTGATGACATCCCTGGCAACTTGCCTGGAGAATCGGACGGATCTGCGTGTAATAACTGACCTGTTGTGCCAGATCGATCTGCTCAGGGTCAGCGAAGACCGCTCTCGTCGCAGAGCCCAAAACGGAAATGCTGAGCAACATCAAAACAACGCGAGCAAGCATCAAGAAATCCTCCAGGTGGCTCTGGCAAACGGCGGCCGGGCGGGCGATTGATTTGCAGCGGCTGATCCCTCAGTCAATAAAGCTCCAAACCGTTACCAGTTTAGCCTTTCAGGCGTAAATCGACTAGTACGAATTTATCATCGACCGGTACTTTTTTATCGTTTCCGCAGTGCACCTGGCCCTGGATTCAGCCTGCCTAAAAACTCTCAGGCGAATCGCTCCAGGACTCGATCCACCCAGTGCGGCACGTGCCAATTTGCCAACAAAAGCAGTCTTCCCATGGTATTGGGAACAATTTCCCGCTTGCCAAGCTCCATGGCCCGCACCGTTTTTTTTGCGACCACCGCCACCGGTGTACCGCGACCCTTATTCCAGGGCACATTGCCCCGACCATGCATCACATTTTCATAAAATTCAGTATCTGTGGTACCCGGGCTCACCATTAACAAGTCCACCCCTTCACCACGCAGTTCCACCCGTAGCGATTGACTGAAGCCCTGCAAGGCAAATTTGCTCGTGCAGTACTCATGCATTCTGGGAATTCCGCGATGTCCCAGGATCGAACCAACGTTCACCACAATCGGATTCTTTCCCCGCAGGAGGGCCGGCAGCGATTCGCGAATCAATTCCACTGCAGCAAAAAAATTCACATCCATAATCCGCCGAAGACGCTCAGGCGTTGAGTCGGCAAAACGCCCGAAGCTACCGACGCCCGCATTGTTGATCACCGCGTCCACGCCTCCGAAAGAAATTACCGACTTTTCGATTGCCAACTTGCGGACACCCGAGTCGGTGACGTCTCCCACGACAATCTCGACCTGCCCTCCATGGTCAATCGCATTACAATCGGCAGCCAGATCCAACAGCCGCTCTTCATTGCGGGCCATGAGCACACAATTTGCCCCGCGACGAACAAGTTCGAGTGCCACGGCCCGTCCGATGCCGCTGGACGCACCCGTCACAATTGATCGCATTGCTTCAATTTTTCGACGAGCCATTCGCGTGTCCTCTGGAATTATACGGTGTTAAAATGCACGATCTGCGGGTTGGGGATTGTTGGACGATTCGTTGAGCGTTGCTTGACAGTTGATAATCTCGACTCCCGGTTCGCTGATTTTTTCAAGTGCCCGCAGCGGGATCCGACAGTGAATGGTAACCTGTCCCGCGGGATCGTAACGTCGCGAGAGAATTTCACCATGCTCTGCTAGGTAGGCTGCTAAGCGACCGTCGGCGGAAGAAAAGTGAATTTCGACTTCCCGAAAGTGTTTGCTTAGTGCCTGGCTTACCGCTTGCGCCAATCGCTTCAAACCTAACCCGCTGGAACCGCTCACCGGGATTGCGCTCGGATAGCGATTGTAAATTGCATCAAGTCTTTGCCGATGCCGCACGCAATCCATTTTATTGAGTAACAGCAACGTATTTTTTTCTTCAATGCCAATCTCCCCAAGCACCCCGTAGACCGCTCTGATTTGTTCCAGTACCTGCGGGTTGGAGGCATCGGCCACATGCAAGAGCAAGTTGGCTTGTCGCGATTCCTCAAGTGTCGCTTTAAAACTGGCAATCAGTGTATGCGGCAGATCACGGATGAATCCGACCGTATCGCTCAGCAGCACAGGCCCCCAACCGGGCAGCTGCCATCGACGGGTCCGAGTATCGAGGGTCGCAAAAAGCTGATCTTGTGCCAGAACATCCGCACCGGTCAGCCGATTCATCAGCGTGCTCTTGCCCGCGTTTGTGTACCCTACTAGCGACACCGTACGGTGTGTCGCTCGGGCTGATACGGTACGCTCTTTGCGCCGTTCGATTACCTCCAATTCGCGACGCAAATCGCGAATTTTCTTCTCCACCAGCCGACGATCAACCTCCAATTGCTTTTCACCCGGTCCACGCATACCGATTCCACCCTCAATCCGCGAAAGGTGGGTCCACATTTGTTTGAGTCGTGGCAGCGAATACTCAAGTTGTGCCAGTTCCACCGCCAGGCGGGCTTCGGTGGTGCGTGCACGGTGCGCGAAGATGTCGAGAATCAACTCTGTCCGGTCAATCACCTTGACACGCAGAGCTTTTTCAAGATTGCGTGTCTGTCCCGGGCTAAGATCGTTATCAAAAAGAACCACGTCCGCATTACACTGCTCTACGAGCATTTTTAAAGATTCTAGTTTACCCTTGCCCAGACAGGTTGCTCGATCGGGCACCTCTCTTCTTTGAACGAGTTGGGCTGCCACCTGGGCTCCCACCGTACGAGCAAGCCCCGCCAATTCTTCTAGCGGATCGTGTTGAAAATTTCGATCAGGAAGGATCACGCCAACGAGCACGGCCGTTTCGCTGCGGACACCCTCAACGCGGGTCATCTCTTTCAAGTTGACTCCTGTTGTTACAAAGTTTTCGAGAACCTCTAAATTTTAACCTAATCGCCCTGCACCTGTAACAGGATCCCTGAGACGATTTCCGTCCTAAACT
>DLCF01000019.1:10261-16568 GCA_002480485.1 Planctomycetaceae bacterium UBA7805 | reverse complement strand
CGACTAATGATTGTCGTCGCGGCGCATATGGCAGTAGCTGTCATATCGCCGCGCGTCGAGACGACCATCAGCGACCGAATCTTTCACTGCGCAATCGGCCTCGTGGGTATGTGTGCAGTCGGGAAATCGACAATAACCCACCAGCGGCCGAATATCCCGAAAAAGTCCGGCCACCTCCTGGGACGCCACGTCCCACAGGGCAAACTGTCGGATTCCAGGGGTATCGACAATAAACCCCCCACCGGAAAGAGGGATCAACCGGGCGGTGGTGGTCGTATGTCGGCCTTTCTTTGTTTCACGACTGACGGCGCTCACTCGCAGGCCGAGGTCAGGCTCCACTGCGTTGAGCAGCGAAGACTTTCCTACACCGCTTTGACCGACAACAACCGTTGCTCGGTCTCGTAACACGCCGCGAAGTTGGGTCAGATTCAATCCATCGGTAGCGGAGACTTGCAGCACCTCATAACCCATTTGCGCGTAAACGCCGATTAGTGGCTGTAAAGATCGGGGCTGTGCTAGGTCCATTTTGTTCACACAGATCACCGGCTCAATTTCTGCCTGCTCGGCTGCAACGAGAAAGCGATCGATCAAATGCGGCTTCAAATCTGGTTCCGCAGCACTGGCAACGATCACCATTTTTTCTACATTCGCCACCAGCACATGTTGCCGGTCCCGACTTGTGCGGGCCAGCACACCTCTGCGGGGTTCAATCCGTTCGATCAGTCCTTCATCGCCATCGGGTCGGAATTGGACCTCATCGCCAACCGCCACCACATGCCGTTGATCGGTTTGCAAAGTCTTGAGCAGTCGGCGTACGGCACAATCGTACCGTTTGCCTTCAATCGTTTGGACAACACTGATCAACCCACGAACCTCGAGCACACGGCCCGAGAGGCAATGCTCCAGATCGACCTCTGGCAACACCGAGAAGCCGGTGCTGTCCCCGCTGACCTCCTGGCCGATCACTGTGCGTTTTTTTGCCAGCTCTCCTTTCCCACTCAGTTGCTCCCGACGCACAGAGTCGTCATCTTCGAATCCCTCTCGCTCGAATTTCTGGGTCAAGCCTCCCTGGCGCGTGCGGGCTTGCCGGTTTTTCCGAAAAGAAACTCGAAGTTTTTTCTTCTTCTTTTTGCTCATCGGCAACGCGATTAGCGGTCCGGTTTCGGGGGTGACGACTTCAACGGATCGATCGACCTACGTTTCTTACGCTTTTGCCCTGGTGGATGCTCCAGGCCAGCCCGTTTGAGAAGCGAATCACCGAAAATTTCCTCCGGCGGCGCATCCGGGGGAGGTGGGCCGACTGCGCCCAGTTCCGCCGGCACATAGTAAATCCGATAGTGATGCTTCGCGATCGAAAGCGTGTCTCCTGATTGCAAACGCCGGTCAGCAATTGACACATCGTTTACTTTCACCCCGTTGAGGCTTTTGAGATCTTTCACATACCAGTAGCCGCCTCTCACCGACAGTTGGCAATGGTGTGCTGAAACATTTTTGAAGCGAAGCACAATGTCGCAACTCTCGCGACGCCCGATCAGCAGATTTTTTTTGAGTAAAGGTATCGGATCGCCCCCCCCCTTCGGCACCAGCGTTCCGAAATTTGCGGAAGAATCCTGCGATTGTTTATTTGCGGTGTTTCCTTCGTTCATCTGTTTGCGATTCCCGCAGGTATAGCTTTTGCTCAGCCCAGTCTTTCTCTTCTCTGCTTCTGCCGATCCGAATCTACTGCGAATATTAAAATCCCGCCTTGTCGGCACGCCCCGAGGCTCCCTTTCGGTCGCATTCTGCCACTCATACGCTATAGTAGCCGGAGTGCATAGCGCAGAGGTGAACCCAGCAGGAACGTCCACTTTCTTTGTTTTTATACCCCCGATGGCGACAGGTCAATGAATGCATGTCCTCCGCGCGATGGTGCCTGGCGAGCTGCCGGCCTCCGCTATTTTTCCTATGGTTTTCACCTCCGGCGGAAATTCGGACAGCGGATCCAGAAGGTGAGCCTCGATGCCAAGATGACCTGCCCGAATGTCGACGGCACGGTCGCGGTCGGAGGCTGCGTCTTCTGCGACAATCGCAGCTTCAGCCCCTCAAGACGGCTCCCCCGAGGAGCGATTGCCGAACAGCTGAACGAGGGAATCAGACGCCTGCAGAAGCGATACAAAGTCAAACAGTTCATCGCTTATTTCCAACCGGCCACAAATACTTACGGCCCAATTGAAAAGCTACGCCCGCTTTTTGAGGAAGCGATCGCCGACCCACGTGTGGTGGGGCTTGCAATCGGCACGCGGCCCGATTGCCTGGAGGAGGACGTGCTCGAGTTGATTGAAGAGTTAGCGAAGCGAACCTACGTTTCTCTTGAGTATGGCATGCAGACCATGCATGATCGATCGCTGGCATGGATGAACCGTGGATGCACACATGCGGCGATGATCGACGCAGTTGCGCGAAGCCGTGATCGCGGATTTGAAATCTGCGCACACATCATGCTCGGCCTGCCCGGAGAATCACATCAGGACATGCTCGCCACAGCGAGGGAGGTCGCGCGTCTGAACATCGATGCGGTCAAAATCCATAATCTGTATGCTGTTAAAAATACGCCGCTGGTGGACCAGATTGCGGCAGGCCAAGTGCATCTGATGGAACGCGATGCGTATGTGAACATTGTCGTTGAATTTCTTGAACTGCTGTCGCCGACCTGTATTGTCGAGCGAATCAGCGGCGATGCGCCGGCCGATTATTTTGTGGGGCCGACTTGGTGCCTCGACAAGCCGGGCGTTAAAAGGGCGATCGAAAACGCACTTGAAACCCGCAACACCTATCAAGGACGTTGCTGCGAAAATCAAAAGTTGCCTCATATGGCATAGATCGCCATAACAACTGACGATCGCAATGTGATAAAAGAGCGGCCGATTTTACATTGTCGACCCTGCGGTTTAGGATAGTCCAATGCGGAGTGGACCGGGCAGTCGCTGGCCCCTTGCCGTAACGGCAGCGGGCGGGAGGAAAGTCCGGGCTCCACAGGACAGGGTGGTGGGTAACTCCCACCGGCTGAAAGGCCAGGGCAAGTGCAACAGAAAGGAAACCGCCTCACCTTAGTGAGGTAAGGGTGAAACGGTGCGGTAAGAGCGCACCAGCAGGTCGGGTGACCGACTTGGCTAGGTAAACCCCACCCGGAGCAATGCCAAACAGAAAGCAGTTTCCCAATGCGGGAACACGGATCGGTCCGATGCGTTATGACTTTCGGGTAGGCTGCATGAGATGGCGGGCAATCGTCATCCTAGATAAATGGCTGCCACGTGGTTTTCACGAACCGCGACAGGACCCGGCTTACAGGTCCGCTCCGCATTTTTTACAGATACATACCGAGAGAACTGCTTGTCTCCTCGCAGGCCGTCGCGGCGCGTGAGGCACGGACTCTGCTCCGGGACAAATCTCCCTCGGCTATAAAACGATCAAACTCTACCCGTACGGCAACACTGACAGTTTCTGAAAACCAGCGGACGATCGGTTCAGTCAACCAATCACAAGTCTCCTGCAACAGCCGTACATCCAGATCACACGACCGGGTACACAGGTCGCCCGGGTCAGTAATCACTGTGCCTTCAAAACCGAACCGCAACATTCCGCACGATGGATCGTTCGTTAGCCGGAAAATACAGTGGGCGTCAAAGAGATAATAGGTATTGCACGTACCATGTTTTTCAATCGCATCTTTGATTCGTTGACCCCTCTCATGAAATGCAGGTGATGCATCCAAGGGAATGCCGAGCCGACCTAAACTTTGCAGTGGCAAACACTCAAAAGAGATCTCAACCTGGGAAGATTGCATTTGCATCATCCTGTATACAAGGAGACAATCAGCGTGAATGGTCGACTTGGGCCTGCTTCTGTAATTGACTCATGGTCCGCTGCATCCCCAATGTGAGCCAGCCGTCTTTCAGATCCAACCGTTGATATGCTAATGGCCCAACTTGCTTGAAACGGGGGTCCGGCAATTCGAATGGGAACACCCGAATTTCTTTATTTTCACCGTTTTTACCTTCGAGCGTCTCCTTCCAACGGACGCGGAGTTTCGACCGCAGCGGTGCATCGGCGGCAACAAACCGCCCGCCCTTCTCCACGTTTGTAGGCTCCACCCCTTGATCCAGGAGCGTTAATCGCAGCCCGCCGACGTTATCCTGCTCCACTCGATAGACTGCCGACATGCTCATCGGGCGATCGTATACCTGTTCATCAAGGCCTGAAAATTCTATGCCGCGGATGACAAATCGGATTGTTCCATTACGAAATTCAACCGACAGCGGGTTTCGCTTGGCAAAGCGCATTTGCCAGGATGCTGATTCTGCTACCTTTTGAGGGGCCGGTAAAGGTGGTTTCCCCTCCTGCTTGCGTTGCTGGGCAACTTTCTTTTGCCGCTGCTGCTTGAACCGCTCGAGAAAATTGGGCTGGTCACCATCTTGCTGACCCCCGTCATCGCTACTGACTTCTTTTCCTCCCAATAGATGAGCCGCCATATTATTCACGAAAGACTCATGGAGTCGGATTGCCAAATCGGAACCCGCGGGTGGCGGGGTCACGGCCATGGGCGCAGCAAGCTGGTCGGGCGCAGCCTCGTGCATCAACAGCCGAATCTGCGAACCATCCGAATTGACATCGAAAAGCCGGGGAAACGCATCTTTGCGTACAAGTGGTGCGCGGAATTTCTCTCCATACTGCTGATTGGCATCGGCAAGCAGTTTATCGCCCTCTCCATCCATTCGTTCCTCTAGTCGCCTGGCAGCCAGCTGCGAACTCTGACGTTGTGCCTGCCCCTTACTTTTTGCAACCTTACGCCAAGCTAACTTTTCAACCAGTGGATTGCCTCTTCGGGTTGCAATCCCCGTGACTCGGGTTGCGGTGGTCGCGCCCGCGCGGGCCGGTTGCGAGCTGAATCCGTCGGCCGAGAAATGTACCTTTTTGGTTCCCTCTAAACTCGTCGTGGAGCTTGAGAATACCCGAACAGACCTTTTGGACCCCACTGTCTCTGACTCTGTTACACCGCGCATGTTCAATCCAATTGCAGCCCGATTTTCATCCGGCAGCAGATTGACCTGCAAGCTTCCCCTGATCTGCCCCTCTCCGACAATCTGCACACCCAGAATGTTTTCCCGAATACGGATTGCCTCATCAATGGCACGATCCATCGCGCTGGAAATCAGCTCTGATGAAATGTAAGCAGACAAATTGGGATGGGAGAAGTGTCCACGAACAGAAGCGATCAATTCCGGAGCCACACCGAAGCGACTGAGGAAATGAACCCGTGAGGCGATTGCCATCGAGTCCCAATGCGAGGACTTCGCCCCGTACTGCCGCAAACTTTCGGCCAACTCGCTGCTGTAGGCCTTTATTTTTTTCTTCACTGCAGCGGTCTTCTTTTCCGCCAATGCACGATCGATCCAACGACGCAAACTTTTTCGCAATGCAACAAATTGTGCTTTTTCCAATCCCGGCTCATCGGCAGATAGTCGCTGAAGCACCCTCGCCAGTTGAGCAGTGTCCGGTTGATCGCTGGAAAACTGTGATTGTAAATCAGACCAGCGGATAAACGTTTTCCATCCCTTGGATCGCTCCGGACTCTGGCCAAGAAATTGGTCCAATTTTTCTGCCGCCCGCTCGGTACGCGATTCGGCGGCAGCTACTACGGCAGGGCTTGGGGACTGAAATGACTCATGCGCCGAACGGGCCATCTCGGGGAGTTTCTCAACCGGCAAACGGTCCTTTTTTGCAAGCTGCGTGGTATAGGAAGCAAGCGCGTTTCGGACCGCTGCAAAACGCTGCTGATCCAGACCAGCAGCGTTACTTTGGTAACGCCGCAGGATTTCCTTTAAAGTGTCGCGGTTTGCATCGGTTCCCTTGGCCAGTTCACGCCGCAAAAGATCGGTCTTCAAATACGCGTTCCAAGCCACACCATAGCGACTGGTCTTCAACCAACTTTCCAATGAATCAAGCGATCCAGTAAGCATTCGACCGGACGCGTCATTTTGCAAATCGCCGGTTTCCGCCATCACAAGGTGAACCGTGCCGACGGGAATGACCGGGCATCCGAACAACAGTGCTGCGACGATGGAAATGATCAGTTTGGGGGGGTGAAATCCGCGCATCTGCAATGTCTCCGAAGCAAAAAACCGAAATCCCTCCCGATGTATACCAGAATGTAGCTCACAAACGGAGTCGAGTTGTTGCCCAATTCACAAGAATTGGCTGGAATACCGCGATAATGGGCCACAACCTTGATATTTTGCTTACATTTCCGTCTGATCACGGAACCGCTGGG
>DLCF01000019.1:0-9879 GCA_002480485.1 Planctomycetaceae bacterium UBA7805 | reverse complement strand
ACCGGGGGCAGACCGGGGGCAGGTAGGTGACCGCTGGAACCGATCGATGAAAATAGTCCGATGGTTGGTGACGACGGTCAAAACAAAGCCACGGCTCAACCTGCAGCGGCCAGTTGCGATCGGTATCTCAGTCCTCTCTCTTTTTATGTTCTCTGGGATTCGTTCGGCATCCGCCGCCCAGAAATCCGATTTTGAGTCGGTCGCCAAGCTCATCGACCTGCAACTGAGCTCTCCAACAACGCTGACCGAATCCATCGATGATGCCACATTTCTCTCGAGAGTTTCACTGGATTTGGTAGGCAGGCGACCCGATGCTGAGCAAGTAAGACAATTTGTCCGCAGCAGCGATGTGAGAAAGCGGAGCATCGCGATTCAACAATTGCTCGCAGATCCGCGCTTCGGTTTGCATTGGGGACGATACTGGCGTGACACAATCCTGGCGAGACGCTCCGATGAGCGGGCACTGAAGTTGGTCTCCACCTCGCTTACCCATGCGGTCGCCGATCGCCTGAACCAAAATGTGGGCTGGGATCAGATTGCCTCCGACTTCATTACTGCGCGTGGCGATGTGCGAAGCCATGGCGAGACTGCCTTATTTTTAGCGCAGAAGGGTAATCCCGAGGGCATCACTGCAGAGGTGTCACGCATTTTTCTCGGCATCCAAATTCAATGTGCCCAGTGTCACGATCACCCCACGGACCAATGGACGCGAGAACAATTCCATCAGCTGGCTGCCTTCTTTCCACGAGTCGGCATCCGACGGGTGCGCAACGAGGAGCCAAGGAACTTTGAAGTTTTTTCTCGAAACAACCAGGGGCGAGGAAAGAAATCAAAAAACAGAAAAAAGCTGGAGTATTTCACGCCGGACCTTGCAATGCCCGATGTCCAGGGCCGGATCACCAAGCCGGTCTTTTTTCTTACCGGTCACTCACTGGAACTCGGCACTCAGGATCAGATACGCCGGCAGACGCTGGCCGAATGGCTGACTGCTACAGAAAAAAATCCCTGGTTTGCCCGCGCTTATGTGAATCGCATCTGGACGGAGCTGATGGGATGGGGATTTTATGACACTGTGGACGATATCGGTCCCGAACGCGATTGCGCGAACGCTGACATTCTCGGTCTTTTGGAAACGCATTTCGTCGCGTCCGGCTACGACACCAAATGGCTCTTTAACACGATCCTATCCACTGCTGCCTATCAGGCGATCTCGCCTGCCACTGGGAGAATCGCCGGGCCACAACCGCTGCGTGGGGATGCAGTCTTTAATAATTTGACGCAGGTTCTTCAGTTAGCCGGTCCTGAGAGGAAGGGCGGCAAGAATCAAACGCTTGCCAGTCAAAAACAGCTGCAAAAAAAACGACAGGTTTTCGTGCAACAATTTTTTTACGACCCGAGTCTTCCGCGATCTGAGATCAATCCAACCATTCCCGAGGCGTTACTGATGATGAACAGTCCGCAAATTAACGCACTTATCCGCGGTGATCGTGAGCAGACAATGCTCGGTCGACTCCTGAGGGCAGAACCGGAAAATAAAAATCTGGTGGAAACACTTTACCTGAGTTGCTTAGGTCGATTTCCGACCGATCAGGAAGAGCGTCGCTGTCTTGAATATATGGATGCACGAGGGATTCGCCGCGAAGCCTGCGAGGATATCCTCTGGTCACTCTTAAATACGGCAGCATTTCGTCAGCGGAATTAAGGAGATACAGGATCGATGCGTCAGAAGAATCTAGCGAACATCCGGCAACGGCGGGCGTTTCTTCGGATCATGCCCCCTGCAGTGCTCGGGTCTGGATTACTCGGGTGGTCCGATTCACTAGCGATCGCTGCAGCGCAGAATCGCAAGTCGCATCGCGCCTGCATCCTACTTTGGATGGCCGGTGGGCCCAGCCCTTATGAAACACTCAGCCCCCTCGAGGGACACGCTCACGGAGGAGGCACGCGATCGATTGCTACTAGTGTTCCGGGGATCCGGATCGCTGAAAATCTACCACACATCGCATCACGCATGGACGATTTCGCCCTGATCCGTTCACTCACCAGCAAAGAGGGGAACCATAATCGAGCATCTTTCCTGCTGCATACCGGCTATCTGCCGACTCCGACTGTGAAATACCCTGCGTTCGGTGCGGTTGCGGCCCAACAACTTAGCGGTGAGGTGAACGCTCTGCCGGCATATGTGCAAATTGGTGGCGGCAGATTACGTGCGGGCGGTGGCCTGCTTGGCTCGCAATTCGACCCGTTTATCCATCGCACTCCTAGCAAGCCGCCTGGTAACACGGAACCGACTACTGACATCGATCGGTACCGGCGTCGACTCGCGCTGCGGACAAAACTCCAGCAGGACCAGAACCTTTCATCCGATGTCCAGGCCCCCCACCAATCGACATATAACAAAGCATCACGAATGATTCTCTCGCCCGAGATGCAGGCCTTTGATCTGACGCGTGAGCCGGAGCACGTCCGAGCCGCTTATGGGACATCTGATTTTGGCTCCGGGTGTCTTCTCGCTCGTCGCCTGATCGAGTCGGGTGTCACTTTCGTGGAGGTGAATTGCCGAGGCTGGGATACCCACCAGGATAATTTCGCAAAGACCCGCCAGTTGTCGGAGCAAGTTGATAAACCGACTGCAGCACTGGTTGATGATCTCAAACAGCGTGGACTTCTCGACTCTACGCTTGTGGTCTGGATGGGAGAATTCGGACGGACACCAAAAATCAACGCGCGTGGCGGTCGTGACCATTATCCGCGGGTGTTTTCCGCAGCGGTCGCCGGTGGAGGTATTCGTGGCGGGCAGACCATCGGCAACGTAAGCGACGACGGCATGGATGTAGCCGACCGTCCGGTCAGTATTCCGGATCTTTTTCAGACCTTTTGCCGCGTGCTGAAAGTCGATCCTGAAAGCGAGAGTATCAGCAGTTTAGGCCGTCCGATCAAAGTGGTAGAGACGGGTAAATCAATCGACGAGCTCTTCTAAAAGATCGCATCCAATTGATCCGTTTCTAGCTGCGATGCGGCAAATTCAAGCGTGACGGCGAATGTCCCATAGAACGGGGGGGCGGAGTGGGGCCTTGCGCATGGCACGTTGCGTCAGACGCAAAGTACCTATTTTATTTAAATCTTGCCTGCATACCGCTCTATCGCCACAGCAGGGGGCACGTTACCTTAAAGGTCAAATAAGAGATACATATCAGGTTGCGCGTATCGCCTCTATTTTGTTACCGTCGGGACACCGATCCAAAAAGCTGTAGACGGTACAAAGAGGACCCGTTAGGATCCCCCGCCCCTCGGTAACAGCAACGTCGAAAAGGAAATTCACCCTTGTCCATAGCACCGAGTACATCCGATCCGCCTCGCAAACCGCACGTGCCCGTCGGACGGGTCGACAAGATGTCGAATCGCTCGAACGAAAAGCTACGCAAAGATGCGCATCCCGAGCCGCATGCGAAAGAAGAAATCAGTCAGCCAGCAGACTTCTGGAATCGCTCGATTATGCTAACTGCCATTATTGCGCCGTTTATCGGCTTGGTGGCGGGAATCTATTACAGTTGGACCGTGGGCTGGATGGGTTGGCCTTTTCTGCTGTTGATCATCGCTTGTTGGTGTGTTTCTGGGATGGGTGTGACTATCGGGTTTCACCGCCTCGGCACACATAGTTCCTTTGAGACCTATCGTCCCATTCGTGCCATCTGGATGATGATGGGTGCTTTAAGCATTGAGGGTTCACCTCTTGTCTGGTGTGCGGTGCATCGAAAGCACCATCAGAAATCAGATCGCATCGGTGATCCGCACTCTCCAAATCTCCACGGCTCCGGATTCACGAACGCGGTTCGTGGTTTCATCTATGGGCATTGCGGGTGGCTGCTGACGACCTATTGGTCGCAGCCCGATGTCAAACGTTATGTGCCCGATCTTCTGGAAGACAAATTTCTCGTCTGGGTAGACAGGTTTTATTATTTGTGGGTGTTGGCCAGTCTTGGAATCCCAGCGTTGATCGGCGCGGCCATCACCCAGAGTTGGCATGGTGCACTGCTCGGTTTCCTGTGGGGAGGTTTGGTTCGCACATTCATGGGACACCACATCACTTGGTCTATTAATTCGGTTTGTCATATGTTCGGTGATCGGCCATTCAAATCGTCTGATCTATCGACGAATAATTTGATATGTGCTTTGCTGGGATTTGGTGAAGGTTGGCACAACAACCACCACGCGTTTCCCACCTCCGCGCGTCACGGTCTTCAATGGTGGCAATTGGATATCAGTTGGCTCACCATTCTAGCCATGAAAAAGCTAGGGCTTGCCTGGAACGTCAAAGTTCCCAGCGAGTCATCATTGGCGGCTAAAAAAAGAGCCTAGCGAGGCATCTTCTCGCCACGAAATCGCGCGGGTCCGCACTTTTTGGGCCGAATAGGCTATACTGCGTGCTAAACAATCATCGGTATGTCCGTGTCGTGGCCTCGAGTTACCGATTGGATCGATCCGGCGATAAGCCCGAGAGAGCCCCTGAGAAAGCGAACCGTATGAACGATCCGGGAATCACCGAACCGGCCGCACCACAAGCCATTGAATTCGCACATGCCAAACGCTTGGAGGCGAACATCGCCAGCGTGGTGCTTGGCCGTCCCCGTGCGATTCGACTCACGCTTGTGGCACTTCTGGCGGGCGAGCATGTCTTGCTCGAAGACGTACCAGGAGTCGGTAAGACATTGATTGGCAAAGCACTCGCCCGAAGTCTGAGCGGGAAATTTTGTCGAATTCAATTTACGCCTGACTTGCTGCCCGGCGATATTACCGGCAGCACCATGTATCGGCAGACCGATGGGGAATTTGAATTTCTGCCGGGACCTGTATTTGCCAACATTGTGCTGGCCGATGAAATTAATCGGACGACCCCCCGCACTCAGAGTGCTCTGCTTGAAGCGATGAGCGACTGCCAAGTCTCGATCGATAGCGAAACGCACCCCCTTCCCCGGCCTTTCATGGTGATTGCCACGCAAAATCCCTTCGAGTTTGAGGGAACTTACCCGCTGCCAGAGAGCCAACTTGATCGTTTTCTGCTTCGGATTTCCGTTGGTTATCCAAGCAGAGAACAAGAGCTTCAGGTTATCGAAGATCATCGCACGGGCAATCCGCTGCAGGAAGTCAGCGCGGTCCTCGATGGCCAGCAGTTGCTCTCGCTGCAGGCGGCGGTCCGTGAAGTTCAGGTCTCGGCCGTCCTCCGCGAATATCTCCTTGACCTTGTAGAGGCCACGCGAAAGAGTGAAGAACTTTATGTGGGCGCAAGTACGCGCGGAACGTTATGTCTCTATCGAGCGGCGCAAGCACTGGCTGTGCTTGAGGGGCGATCTTATGTCGTGCCTGATGACATTCAAACCCTGGTTGTGCCGGTACTCGCGCACCGGGTAATTACCAAGGGATACATGCACGGGGGGCATCGCCAGGAAACAGAAGACGTGCTGGCGCAGATTTCGGCGAAGGTGCCGGTCCCCGGCTAGGTATGCTGCTTCGCGGAACTTCGAAAAGGATTGGGCAAACCCATGCGACGTCGCAAGACCGTAATCTGTCGTGAGGGATGGTACTATCTACTGGTTCTTGCCTTTGTTGCTTTGGGTTCCGTCTTGCGCAACGTGAACATGCTAATGATTGTTTCGACAATTATGCTCTTCACCCTGATTTTTTCATGGCGGATGGCGATCAAATCACTTCGAGGTGTGACTCTGCACCGCAAGATTCCTCGGATGATTCGCAGCGGGGACATACTCGATATTGAATTGGATGTCCGAAGCGCTAAATCTCGAAGTCTGTTTACACAAGCCGGTAGCCGGTGTCTGGAGATTGATGAAACCATCCGGCACTTGTTGCCTAAAAGCCAACTGGCGAAAAAAAATATCCACCTGATGTGCTGGTATCTACCAAGGGGCGGTGAGGAAAATTTGACCTATCGTGCCCGATTGCTGCAGCGGGGTCTCTATCGAATCGGTCCCACCCGGATCGCAACCGGTTTTCCGCTAGGGTTGATCCGCCACATTCGCATCCTCGATCACGGTGATCGCTTGGTGGTCTTTCCCCGCACCGGTCGGTTACTGCCAGCATTCGATCGGATTTTTGCCCAGCTCCAACTGGGGATGCGAGGTGACCCACTACGCCAAGATCGTCAAACGGGTGACTTTCATGGATTGCGTGATTGGCGTGAAGGGGATTCTCGTCGGGTGATTCATTGGCGAAGCACTGCCCGTCGTGGCATTCCATTGGTACGCGAATTCGAACAGCAGCACCATCAGGAGTTGAATCTGCTTGTTGATCTCGGAAGCGAGCAGCACTATCGAGACCCCGCACGAATCGAGCAGGTTATCGGGTTCGCCGCGACGATTGCCAGCGAATTTTGTCGACATCGCGATGGCAGCCTGCGGCTTGTCATCGTCGGCGCGGAGATCACTAGCGGCGGCGGTGCGAATCAACCTCGTTTACTGGAACAATTGCTTACTTTGTTAGCCACAGCCGATACCCGACCACTCGGAGAAACCGGCAAATCGCCAGAGCATGCATTCGAGCAGGGCATTCAACTACTTTGCCGTGGCGAGGATCGCATCAGACCGACTCTGATCCTCAGCCCGTATGCCCGTGAACCGGCAACCGTCTCGTCGATGAGGGATGCCTCGGCCAGAAAATCAACCGCAGGGGGCCCGATCCGTTGCATTAACACCAATAGCGATGCATTCGAACAATTTTTTGATCAGACGGGATAAAGGTGAGGTAAAAACGATGTCGGCCGAACGACCTCTTCAATTACTCACTGCGCTGCTGATGTCGCTCGGGAGCGTGATGCTGGGAGTGAGTTCAGGCAATGTCACATTACCGCTGCTAACAATTACTGCTTCGGCAACGAGCATTTATCTTACCGATCGATTGCGGTGGTTTTACCTGCATGGCGCGGTAGCGAATCTGGCCGCGTTGTGTGCCGCATTAATCGCGGTCTACGACTTTTATGATCTTGAACGCGACCGGCAATTACTTGCCATTGCCTATCTGCTGGTTTACCTACAAATCGTGCTTCTGTTTCAACTAAAAACAGATAGAATTTACTGGCAACTCCACCTGCTGAGTCTATTGCAAGTGATTGTTGCTACCGCGATCAGCAGGAGTCTCGGTTTTGGACTGCTGTTGTTCATTTATCTGTTTTGTAGCCTGTGGACCGGTTTCGTCTTTTTTGTGTTTCGCCAAAATACGCGACAGCGTGCGCGACGGAATTCCTTGCGGCCGGAGACATGGACCGACGAGGTTTCACTCGAGGCAGCTCTCGGTGAACGGAAAACAAGATTTCATCCTCGTCTCGCACTGGCGGCAATGCGACAGGCGACGGGAATTTGCCTCTTCGCATTACTGACGTTTCTCCTTCTCCCCCGCTTCGGCGACGGCACCTCCAATCAATCACTGCGCGGCGTCCGGATGGTCGGATTCACCGATAGCGTGCGACTGGGAGAGCTAGGTACCGCAATCGAGAGTGAAGAACCGGTGCTGCGCTTGTGGTTTTTTTCGCCCGATGACGATCGACCGTTTCGCCTGATTGGTTCTCCCATGCTTCGAGGAGCAGTTGTAAATTATTATCGGAATGGCACATGGTCGATTGCGCAGGCGCGAAACATCTGGGAACAAGAGATTCAAATCCCCGTCGCCTCAAACGCAACGGTGCGTCAGCGGATCGCGATGAAACCGCTGCGAGAACGTACCGTATTTTCGATTTATCCTCCTGTCCGCGTCGATCCACAACCCCCGGTTGCCTTTAATTTACGCACTCAGCAACTGGTGCGGACCGCCTCACAATCGAAACCGTTCGACGTGGTACTGGGCACCACCGGTATTCGCAGTCGGCGTCAAACACGCATCACAGCAGTCGGACCGACCGATGCAATTGGTGACGTCTCCTTGCTGCAGCCTTTTCACCGCGAGCAGAGCACAAAACGAGCCGGCCATAGATTGGCCCCTTTACAGATTCTTGCCAAGAATATCCTTGAGGAGGCGGCACTTACCGATGCAACCACGGCTGAGAAGGCAATTGCAATCTGCAATTATCTGAAAACATCGCCCCAGTTCAATTATTCACTCGACGGCGTGGAGCGCGATCCGAAAATTGATCCGATTGTTGATTTTCTGACCGAAAATCCAAGCGGCCATTGCGAGTATTTTTCCAGTGCGTTAACCCTGATGCTTCGAAGTGTCGGCATTCGCGCACGGATGATCATAGGTTTTCACGGCGGTGATTGGAACCATCTCGGAGCGTATTACCAAATCCGACAAAAAGACGCCCATAGTTGGACCGAAGCTTATATCCCTCCTGATGAAATGGGCACCGATTCAGGAAAGGTAGCCTCGACGGTAGGCGATCCGTATGCACCCTCTACGCCAAATCGGGGTGGTTGGTTACGGCTCGATCCCACACCCAGTAACCCCGCATTCGAGCGCACGACTGACCGTAATGCGGCTTGGGACTTAATCAGTCAGATACGGAATTATGCTGATTTCCTCTGGACGCAATATGTGGTTCAGCTCGACGCCGAACGGCAACAGCAAGAGATCTACAAGACGGTGGCTCTTTGGGCCCGCGGACTATTCGAGGCGGTAAACCTGCCGGGACTGTCGCATAAGAAAACTGAGCAGGCTGCAGCAGAGCTTGGGCAATTTGAATCGGATCCAAAGACGGTGAATGGTGAAAAAACATTTGATGCTCGGCAGCTCATCTTGTGGCTCGTGGTGCTGGTCGGGCTCTGTGTCGGTGTACTGCTGCTTCGACGACTTTATCGTGCGGGACTGCTTAGTGGACAAGGCTCCCCTGATCACCGGTTCGCCCCTTTGCCACGACCCTTTTTCCGCCAATGGGAAAGACTCACGTCGCGCTATCTAGCCGAGCGGCGACCGGCGCAAACGGCCCGAGCACATGCCGAGCAAATGGCAGAGCAACTGCTTATCTGCGGCCTGACAGACCAGCACCACGTGCCTGCCCGCGTGGTCGATGCGCACTACGCCTATTGCTATGGGGGCGTTGCCCCGCCGGCTGAGGTGGAAGCGGAGCTTTCTGCATTGATCCGTGGGCTCGGCAAGGCCCTAGCCAGTCGGGCTCGCGATGCGTTACAAACATAATTCCTTTTTTTAAATGGCAACGGCCATGGAATAAACGGCAGGCAAAGCGCACATGAAAATCGGCATCGTCGGTTACCAGTCCTCCGGCAAAAGCACCCTGTTTGCGTGGCTTTCGGGTATTGCGGCAGATCCTTCGCTGGCCCACAGCGGCCAGACGGCAGCGGTCGAGGTAATCGATCCGCGCGTTGCAAAGTTGGCGGAGATCTATGCGCCGAAAAAAATCACGCACGCCAATCTGCAACTGGTTGATACGCCGGGACTCGAGAAGGGAAGCTCAAGTAACGCGGGCCACTTGAGTCTGATTCGCGAGGCGGGCTGTCTGGTGCATGTGGTGGATGCTTATAGTGGTGGCGATCCACTTGCGCACCTGGCAAGCTTTGATGAAGATCTGCTGCTGGCGGATCTGGAGATTGTCACCCGCCGGGTAGAGAAGCTGACCGAATCGGTCAAAAAGCCGAGGCCCAATCGTGAGGAAGAGCAGGCGGAACTCGAGGCGCTCGGTCCGGTGCTTGCCAGGCTCGAGGAGGGCAAGCCGCTGGCCGGCATGGAGCTTTCACCGCTGCAGCAGCGGGCGACCCGTTCGTTTCAGTTGTTGACCGAAAAGCCGCAGTTTGTGGTGTTCAACCTGGGCGACGATGGGGCAGTGGCTGATCAACTTTTAGCGGCACTCCCCGAGCATGTGCCCGGTGTTGCCTTCTCGGTCGGTCTTTCGGCGGAGCTGGCCGAGATGGATGAGGCGGA
>DLCF01000046.1 GCA_002480485.1 Planctomycetaceae bacterium UBA7805 | reverse complement strand
CGAAGGCTTTCTTGTCCCCAAAACAGGGATTCTCGACTACCAGTTTTTTCGCGTGAATCTCAACTTCGAACAAGACCGCTGGTTTCGTGCCGTCGAGGTTAAACCTGGCAGCACGGAAGTGGTGCATCATGTGGGCCTCCACGTGGTGCCGAGCAGCGATACCGAAAAAGACTATTCGACTTTTGCGGGCATGGCTGATCTCTATGGCCTTAACACAGAGGGCGCTATCCTGATCAACGATTACGTTCCGGGAGACACATACAACGCCAAACAATATCCACCCGGGCAGGCCGTTCGCATTCCGAAAAATTCGGATCTGATTTTCGAGGTCCACTACACACCGAACTATCGCGAGGAGGTCTTTGACAAGTCAAGTGTCGGATTCATCTGGGCGGATGAGGCGCCCGAAGAAGAGGTCTTTACAAAGGTTTTTCGCAAACCGATCGGTAGATTCAACATTCCTCCGCATGCGGGCCACCACACCATGCGGGACACCTGTTATTTCAAGCATGATGTCTTCATTGACGCCATTCGTCCGCATTTCCACTATCGGGGAAAATCATTTCGCCTGGAGCGGATCACTCGGGATCCGAAAACTGACAAAATCAGTAAACGGGAAACCATTCTTTCCGTGCCAGTGTGGGACCCCGACTGGCAGCGCACGTACGAATTGGAAACACCACTCTGGCTGCCAGCCGGCACCGAACTTCTCGCGACCGGAGTTTTCGATAATTCGTACTTAAACCCCAATAATCCGGACCCAAGCGTGACGGTGCAATACGGGCAGCAATCCTCCGATGAAATGTTCAGTGTCCGCTACAAGTTCCGGCACGCACAACTAGGTACCAAGGGAGATTCCCCCAAGTGAAGATGAGCAAGTTTGCTGAATGGCGGGTGATCCTTTTGTCGGGGATCATGGTCCACTTTTTTCTTTCGCAGGCCTCAGCTGAAATACCGCGTCAAACCGAGCGTGCACGCCAAATCCGGCAACAGTTGGCCATGCAACTCGAACCTCGGGTGGTGAGCCCCGCCCAACTGGAGCCTTATCGCGAACAACTGCTATTGGCCGTCGATGCGCTGTCCGCATTTCTGGACACTGCAGATCCCGAGGTTGCTGAGGGATGGCGCAACTATCTGCAGTGGGATGCGCTGCTCAACGAGTTGGCCGCCGAGCAGAGCGATCTGGAGGTGTTGTCCGAGGTGCTAATTTCGTTCCGTCGCTATCACCAGGGTATTGAGCTTGATCCGTTTCAAAAACTGCAACAAACGCTGCAGGCTTACGTGCATGAAGCAGAGATTGTCGGAGCTATGAAGGCAGAGGGCCAATTCGATCATTGTCTAAGCCAGTTGGCCTCCGCACTGTCCAGGCATGAAATCCGACCCAACTATGAGGATGCCCACATCATTGGACGTGAGCTCTATTGCCTGGAAAAATCGATTGAAAGCGGACATGCCGCCATCGATCAAATACGTGACCGTTTCCGGCATCCAAATCTATATGGCAAGGTCGAACTTGCGCTGATCAACCGGATGATCGAGCGTGATCTGGAGCAGGCGACAACCATTTATGAGGTTAGTGACCGTCGTACCACGCGAGGTCAAGCGAACACATTCGCTCATGTAAAGGCGGTACTGCAGCCTGACCCGAAACAAGCCTCGGTCGATCTAGTGCTCAAAGGCACATGTCGCGCACCGACGACGATAACCGAACAGGGCCAGATCCGAGTCCGGGGCTCATTCCAAACCGAGATTGAGGCGTCGAAGCGAATGCTCGTCGACAAAGAAGGAATCCGCTTCCTGCCGGCTCAGGTTCAATGCTCAACCGATGTGGCATTTCATGATATTTCAGCCGACAGACCAGTCGTGGAGCGGATTGCTCGTCGCCGTGCTCCGCGGATGCGGCCCGAGGCGGAGGACGATGTATCGCGTCAAACCGAACAACGGATTGCACAGGAATTAGACACGCAAGCTTCCCAAGCGCTTCAGGAAGCAAATCGCATGTTCACCGATTATTTCTGCGCGCCCAATCGTTGCTACGGAACCTTTCCGGAACTGCTCCGCTTCAGCACGCTTCCTGACAAGCTGCAAGTCCACATGCGATCCGCTCGTCCATGGCAATTGGGCGCTCCTGAGCCACCGCCGGCGGTGCCGGAGAACGATTTCGGTTTCGCCCTGCATGAGTCCGTGATCGGTAATTATTCCGAGGGACTTTTTGGGGGCAAGGAGATCACCGATCGGCAATGGCTAAGCTGTCTCAACACGCTGACCGGTTCCGAACCACGAGTCCTTTGGGTTCATGATCGCACGGAACGCTGGTCGGTCACCTTCGCCAATCAACGACCGATCGTCGTTTCCTTTTGCGATGACATGATTGGATTCACCCTGCGAATGAAACGTTTCCACCGCGGCGAAGAACAACTCGACTCGATGATCGATATCAAGAGTGCGTTTCACGTCGAGACGACGCGCGACGGTCCGGTCTTCTTCCGTCAAGGGGATGTTACGGTCCAACTGGTCGAGGATCGACCGGCAACCACGGAAGAGCAACAAGCTCTGGACTTTCTGCATCGCAAGTTCAGTGCCGTGATGCCTGAAGAACTTTACTTCGACGGATTGGTTCCCCCTGCCGGAGGTTCGCTTGCAATGATGCGCAAGTTTTGCCCGGATGCCTTCCGTATCGACAAAGGTTGGCTGCGATTGGGCTACAGCATGGTCGACGAAAAGGCGGACGAATCGTAAGTCATGCCCGCCAGGCGTGCTCTTCAGACCACCATCATCGCCCGAATGGTAATGGGCACCGCGTGCGGTCCATGTTAGTCTGTCTAACTATGACACATCGCCTTATCATCTCGCTGTTATTTTTTGTGCTTGCCGCTGCGACACGAACGGCAACCGCGCGAAGTCCTAACGAAGCAAACCCGGTGCGGGTGCTCGTCTGGGATGAGCGGCAAGCGGAGCAGAAGCAGGCCTACGGCGAAAGATTTCTCGGTCAGGCGATTGCCGACTCACTTGAGAATCAAGGGTTTCTCGTACGCTCCTCGGGACTCGATGAAGCAGCACAGGGGCTCGATCCGGCGCTGCTCGATTGGGCGGAGGTGCTCATCTGGTGGGGCCATGTACGACACTCGAAAATCACGCCCGAGACAGGAAAAGAAATAGTCAATCGCATCAAGCAGGGTAGGCTGTCGCTGATCGCGTTGCACTCAGCGCATTGGGCCACTCCGTTTGTGGAAGCGATGAACGCCAAAAGTCGGCAAGAAGCGATTGCACCATTTGCCGGTCGCGATTGGACGCTCGAGGAAGTTCCTCTCCGCACCCGCTATTACCTGCCCAAGCGCGATGAACCGCCCACGCCACGCACTGAAGTTGTCGAGACGGATGACGGTACGGTGCGGATCAAACTCTACCTGCCCAACTGCTGCTTTCCGGCCTACGCGGACCGCGGCACGCCGAGTGATTTCAAGTTACTTGCTCCCGAGCACCCGATTACCAAAGGGCTTCCCAAGCGATTCGAGTTACCGCAGACGGAAATGTATGCCGACCCCTTTCAGGTGCCTGAGCCCGATGCGGTGCTTTTTGAAGAGCGTTGGAAGGAGGGCGAAACTTTCCGAAGTGGTCTGGTGTGGAATCTGGGTGCGGGCAAAGTGTTTTATTTTCGACCCGGACACGAAACCTACCCGATTTTTCTGCAAGAGATTCCATTAAAAATTCTTGGCTCTGCCGCCCGCTGGATGGGCGAAACGCAGCGGAGCGGCGAACCGTAAGTCGGCATACGCGGCGTCTTGCCGTTTCACGCTCTTGCACATCGCTCGGAAGCGACAGATCATAGTGTCATGCGATCTTTGATACGTTTACTGTTCGGCTTGATCGGCTTGACTCTGGCAATGACGACCGTTGCCTGCCGCGCCGAGGGCCCCCTCGCTCCGGCCCGGGCGGCAGAAGCGTTTCAGCTGGCCGACCCGGCACTTGGTGTGCGGCTGGTGCTGAGCGAACCGGACGTGCAGAGCCCGGTCGCCATGGCCTGGGATGCCGATGGCAAACTTTATGTCGCAGAGATGATCGGCTATCCGATTACCGAGGGCGCGGGCAGGATCCGCCGCCTTGAGGACCGCGATGGCGATGGCCGCTACGAACATTCCACCGTGTTTGCCGATCGATTGAGCTTTCCGACCAGCGTGCTACCGCACCGCGAGGGCATTTTGGTCACCGCCGCACCCGACATCCTGTTTCTTGCTGACTCGGACGGCGATGGCGTGGCCGATGTGCGGCGGGCGGAGTGGACCGGGTTCGGCACCGGATCGCAGCAACTGCGGGCCAACGCACTTCGGCGAGGACTCGACGGCTGGATTTACGGTGCCAATGGGCGTTGCGGCGGGATCGTGCATCGCCCGGACCACCCAGAAAGCACGGGTGTCGATATCCACGGCCGCGACTTCCGCTTCGATCCGGATATGAAATCTTTTGAGGCAATCGCCGGGCAGAGCCAGTTCGGCCAGGCGCACAACGATTGGGGCGACCGCTTTTTAAACTGGAACACGATTCCCGTGCGGCAGGTAGTGGTGCCCCCCGTCTATCTGAATGGTCGCGATGACCTTCGCTCGCTCGCCGTTCGCGACACGGCACCTGCAGGAGCAAGCCCGCAGATCTTTCCGATCAGTCCACCGCCCGCGCAGTTCAACGGCGAGCGGGCCGATCATTATAACGCCCTCTGTGGGCTCACGATTTTTCGCGACCAAGCACTCGGCGACGATTACCTCAACGCGGCGTTCGTCTGCGAGTCACTCACCAACCTGATTCTCCATCGCAAGCTCACGCCCGAGGG
>DLCF01000058.1 GCA_002480485.1 Planctomycetaceae bacterium UBA7805 | reverse complement strand
TTGCAGTCAAAAAAATCTGGGCCATCATTTTGATCAAGAGATTGCGACCAATTTACGGTTTTAAAAATGACAACGTAATTTATGCTGCCGTTCATGCGCCAAGTCTTTCCAGTGCAAAATCCGCCTCAGAGCTTGAGATCGATTAATGGACAAAATTACCCATCCCTGAATTGGGTAATGACGAAACAAATGTCCGGAAGATTTGAACCGTTTTGCGGAGAACTCTCCCCGGAAAAAACACGATTCGCCGAATTAGAAAACGTTTGATCTTATGCATATTTTTTACGCCGCACCCGACTACGCCCTAGATCGCAAGACAGTCGCAACGAAATTATGGCGGGCCAATCTTTATGATTCGTTGAAAGATCTTGGGCATAAATTAGTTGAATTTGAAATCGATTATGAGCCCTTTAATTTGAATTTGGATTCGAGTTGTAAAATTCAAAAAGAATTTATCGCCATCAATAGGCCGATCTTCTCGGAGAAACTTTTAAATCAAGTACGGAGAGCACACGCTAGACAACCGATCGATTTGTTTTTCAGTTATTTTTACTCAGCCTATGTGGAACCAGACGCTATTCGCGAAATTGGCCGCCTTGGAATACCCACTGTGAACTGGTACTGCAACGCCTCGTACCAATTTAATCTCATTGAAGAAATCGCCCCTGCTTATGATGTCTGCCTCGTGCCGGAGCGGGATCGCTTGGAGGATTATCGAAGAGTAGGTGCTAATCCCCTTTACTGTCAGGAGGCTGCGAATCCTCGAATTTACAAACCTTTCAATCGACCGCACGATTTTGATGTGACCTTTGTCGGCCAGAAATATGGAACCCGACCCATGCATTTGGCAAAGCTCCACCAAAGCGGCGTCGAGGTTCATGCATGGGGACCGTTTTGGAATCAGCCACCCCAGCGTGGCACGGTGCTGAAAAGACTCCGAAATCGTCTCAAAAATAAACTTCGAAACCGCCAGCCTTCCCCAGATCTCCCACTCGCGCAGTGTGGGCCGCCACTCAGCGACCAGCAACTGATTGAGATGTACAGTCGGAGTCGCATCAGTTTAGGCTTTACAGCAGTTGATCAAAAACCACAAGGTTCAGCAGCTCGCATCCAACAGGTTCGCCTGCGTGATTTTGAAGCGACGATGAGCGGAGCGTTCTATCTCGTGGAGGCATTTGATGAACTGGCCGATTTTTTCGAACCGGATCGGGAGATAGTTTTTTGGCATGACACAGAGGAATTAGTCGACAAAGTCAAATATTACCTCGCGCATCCAAAAAAGCGTGAAGAAATCAGGCAAGCAGGTTTAAGGCGGGCACGCACCGAGCATACTTGGAAACAAAGATTTGAGACCGTATTTGAAACTATGGGGCTACCCGGCACAGCAATCAAGGTTGCTGGCTGATCAGAGATTCGCATGGCACGTATACACAGATCGTGGCATGTATCGGCGATCGAGTAGAACAACGATACACATTGTTTGAAAGTGATTTTATGAAGCGTTTTCTGCTGGTGAGTAAATATGCTTTTTATCCCCCGCACTGGAAAGCATTTGTTGAAATTTGCGGGTCTTACAATGTCGAGGGGAGCATTATTTCTGAATCGCCGCCAACACTACCAGATGTCCACAAGCAACTCGGTTGGATCGGACCTGAGGAAGCAAAAAAAGAGGCCTGCAGTCCACAGATTTTCCATGTTCCCGAGGTGGGGCGAAGGAAACAAAAAGCGTGGTTCAAGAAAACATTAGAGCGGATCAATCCGGATTCGATATGGATTCAACAAGAACCGACCGACGCGTTGACTCTGTCAACCCTTAAATATTTTAGGAACAATGACTGCGTTAACATCGTTTGTTCGGTGTGCGAAAATATTTTCAAGGATGGGTCCTGGAAAAAAAAGTTTGAATGTAGGCGATTATGGCCTCGGCTTAATGGTCTACTCGCTACGGCGCAGACATCAATTGATGGTGTCCGAGAAGCTGGGATGCCAAAAACGGTGCCAGCGCGAACTCTTGTTGCCGGGATGGAAGGGCCCCCAGAATCTGTATCGAAGCTACAAATTCCCGTCGATTTGGAACACAAACGATTTGTGGTGGGTTTTGCGGGACGGATCTGCGAGGAGAAAGGCTGGAAGGTTTTACTTCATGCGTTGGCGAATCTACACGATCATTGTTGCGTAGTACTCGCCGGAAGCGGACCTCAGGATCAATTACTTACAGATTGGATCCGGGAAAAAAAACTACACGATCGTGTCGTTCCGCTGGGTCTATTGCCAAAAGATAAACTATGGCAGTTTTATCATTCCGTCGATTGTCTCGTGCTCCCATCATTGACCTTGCCAAGATGGAAGGAGCAGTTTGGTGGGGTTCTCGCCGACGCGATGGCGATGGGGGTACCGATTGTTGGCTCAGACAGTGGCTCCATACCAGAAGTTGTCGGGCCAGCCGGGTTGATTGTTCCGGAGGGTGATGTGCAGGCATTGGCGGCCGCTATCCGTCGAATGGACCAAGAACCCGAACTGCACAGGAAATTTTCGCAAGCTGGCAGAAGACGATTTTTAGAAGAGTTCTCAATTGCTGCCTATGCAAAAAAAATTGCAACGTCTTTGAACCTTCCGCATAGGGCTACCAAGAGTGTCGCAGCATAGTCCATACCGACCCTATCTTGGGTGTGTCCACCGGCCAGTTTATTCGCTCCTGCGAATATTGGGGCTGCAAACAGCTTCGCAAAAATGGAAGCGAATTAGTCAGGCAAACCCGGCATGGTCTCTTTCCGGCCCCCTGGAAAACCACCGAATGATCTTTGGAAAGCAGGAGCAGTATCAGTATTTAGCAAACCAATATGAAAATCGAGTGTGTAAGGCGACACTCCGTTTCTTGAAGTCCGGTGCGGTCTGTGCTGACGTTGGTGCGCACATTGGTTTTTTCACGCTGCTGATGGCAAAGATCGTGGGGCCGCGAGGAAAGGTGTATGCCTTTGAAGCTTTCCCAGAAAATGCAGCCTTGCTCCGTTCAAACGTGAAGCTAAATGCATATGAAAATACCGTGGTTGTTGAAAATAAAGCTGTCGGCTCCACAAGCTGTGAAGACGTAGCTTTGTACCTCGGGCCGTCTTCATTTGAGTCGAGTATTATGCTTCATCAGGATTGCGATTCAATCACGGTTCCGGGAATCTCTTTAGGAGACTACTTCTCCGATGTCGAACAACTTGATTTTGTGAAAATGGATATCGAAGGTGCTGAATCGCAGGCGATTCCTGCCATGCGCGAGCAACTGATTCGCCTGAGGCCAACTGTATTGCTCGAAATTCATCGGGGTGCTGAATCGGCGGTGAATGAATTGTCAGACATGGGATATCGATTTGTCGATCTCGATTTCCAGTCCCTGACGCTCTCAAAAATTATGGGTGAGAACATAAATCATATTGTTGCGTTGGCATCAGGATCTTCTTACGAAAAATCACTCGGCGAGGCGTTTTAAATGTGTGGCATTGTGACGATTTGCTCCAACAGACCGGGCCTTAACGCAGGGCCAATCGTGCAAATGACAGAGGATCTTGCGCATCGCGGACCGGATGCCGACGGAGTTGTACAGATGTCAAA
This sequence comes from Planctomycetaceae bacterium UBA7805, assembly GCA_002480485.1. GTDB lineage: Bacteria > Planctomycetota > Planctomycetia > Pirellulales > UBA7805 > UBA7805. The sequence continues at coordinate 7,789 of DLCF01000058.1, read as the reverse complement.
ATGCCACCTTGGTCACCGCCGACTACAGGTGATCGATCCTGTGGGCGGACAACAGCCGATGTGGGATGATTCTCGTCGATTCTGCGTCACTTTTAACGGCGAAATATATAACTTTCGGGAACTGCGTCGAGAACTTCAGACGCGAGGTGTTGATTTTCACACGCACTCCGACACGGAAGTTTTACTCCTGGGATATCGAGAGTACGGCTCCGCGGTGGTTGAAAAGCTAAATGGTCAGTTTGCGTTTGCAATTTGGGATGAAAAGCAATCCTCGCTTTTTGCAGCCCGCGATCGATTAGGAGAAAAGCCACTATTCTGGGCGCAAGGCCCCGCGGGCGAACTGATCATCGGGTCTGAAATAAAGGCAATTTTAAAATCTGAGTTGGTGCGTCCGATGCTCGATCCTGCCTCGGTGGACGCTTATCTCGCTTTAATTTACGTGCCCCCGGATCGGACAATCTATCAAAATATTCATGCACTTCCTCCAGGCCACGCCTTAGAGTGGCAGTCTGGTGCGGTACATCAGTGGTCCTACTGGCAACCCCGACTGTCGACCAACCCGATCGACCAATGCGAAGCAGTGGGTGAGGTTCGGCGACTCACGACACAGGCAGTCGAAAGACAAATGGTAGCCGATACGCCGGTGGGCGCTTTTTTGAGCGGAGGACTCGACTCCGCAACGATCGTCGGATTGATGGCAGGACAAGCGACCGCACCAATCAAAACATTCTCTGTAGGATTCGGCGATCTGATCAACGAGCTTCCATATGCAGAAGCGGTCGCCCAGCAGTATCGGACAGAGCACCATGCGATGCAGATGGATATTCCAGTGGGCGAGACACTTTTGCAGATGGCCCGTGTATACGATGAGCCATTCGGAGATTCATCGAACATACCGACCTATTTAATTTCGCAGTTCGCCGGCGAGCATGTAAAAGTCGTGCTGTCAGGGGATGGAGGCGATGAGCTTTTCGGTGGGTACGACTGGTACTCACCTCTTCAGCGTCAGGAATCGATGCCGTCGTCATCGGTTTTAAGCACGGAATGGTATCGATTGTTGTCGTGCCTACCCTTGGGTCCATGGCGTCGTCACGCCTCAACCAGATTTAAAGATATTCGGGCTAAAAATTGCTTTCCGGATTTATGGGATCGCCACCTTGCTGCCCTGTCGGTGATTTCTGCCGATCATCGAGCAAGTCTTTGGGGCGGTTCAAAAAGGGAATCGGCGGAGGACTTGCTCAGTAAAAGCTATCGGCCGAACGATTCAATCTACGGCATTGATCGAGCAACCGACTTTGATTTGCGGTGCTATCTACCTGGTGACATCTTCGTTAAAGTTGATCGGGCCGCAATGGCGCACGGATTGGAAACCCGAAGTCCCTTTATGGATGTGGACCTCGTCGAATTCGTTTTGAGTTTGCCAGCTCGACTACGATTTGCAGGCCCGCCACTCAAGAGTATCTTACGTCGGGCTTGTGCTGATTTATGGCCCGAGCCCGTACGCGCACGTAACAAACAGGGATTTGGGGCACCCATTCAATCCTGGTTGCAGCGGCCGGATGTTCGGACATTACGTGATCGAGTTTTCCACCCTCAAAGCCCACTACTTGAGTTATTACCTGGGGCGGCTGTGATTGCGAGGCAATGTGAAAAAAAACCCCAAGTCACTTGGAATCTACTCTGTCTGGGTCTGTGGCTTGAGTCTCATCCGTGTGATGTCGGTAAACAAGAGCAGGTAGCATAGAAAACAGGATTCGATTTGTTGCAATTTCCAGCCATCAGCGTAGTGATGTCGGTATTCAATGCATCGCATTACCTTGCCGCAGCGGTCGATAGTATTCTCGCTCAGTCATTCGCTGATTTTGAGTTTATTATCATCGACGATGGATCCGATGACGGATCGCAGAGAATGCTTCAGGAGTACGAATCTTACGACTCTCGAATTCGTGTGATACGTCAACAAAACACAGGTCTCACGAGGGCCCTGAACGCAGGTCTTCGGCAATCGCACGGTGCATGGATTGCGAGGATGGACGCCGATGATGTTGCAATGCCGAATCGACTCGCAATGCAGGTCGATTATCTGAGAACGCATCCGGAGTGCGTCGCGGTGGGATCTCACGTCATCTTAACTGATCCGGACGGAGATCCGCTCACAGAAAATGAGGTTCCGCATACTCATGAATCAATAGTCGCGCAATTACGATTGGGAATCGGAGCGGTGCCGCACCCGACAGCCATGATGCGCCGAGATGCTGTTTTTGCTGTCGGCGGCTATGAGGAATCTTATACATGTGCACAAGATCTAGACCTTTGGTTGAGGCTTGCGGAAGTTGGCAAACTTGCCAACTTTCCTGGTGCCTTGTTACAGTATCGACTGCACCCGAAATCGATCACATCGCAGCAACGCGACCTGCAGCTGAAATCTGCGGAGCGTGCCGTCCGCGAAGCGTATGAACGAAATAACGAATCGCTGCCGGTAGATTTTCAATTGCCTCGCTCGCCGATCCCAACCGTCGAGAGAACTTATCGATCATGGGCGAGGATGGCTTGGCGAAGTGGCAACCGGGCTGTTGCGCAGAAACACGCGTGGAATGCATTTCGAATCGCACCGTTATCTTTCAGCAATCTCGGAATCGCCCGTTTGTTGGTTTCGAGGCGAGCGAAAGCTGCCTGAAGTGATCGGGGGATTCAATTTTCCACTGCCGCGCTATCTAGATACCTCAAAATGCGCTCAGGCAACCATCGCAGTACCTCGTGGCGCTGCGTTTACCTCGCGATTACTGGCTTGCCGATAAAGTTCAAGGTACTTCTGTAGTTGCTTCCGTTCGTCGAATTCCTGCACGGCAAGTTTGCGAGATTCTGCCCCCATCTGTCTTCGTCTCTCAGGCCATTCGATCAACGAGTCGATATCGTTCGCGATCCCCTGGCAGTCTCCAACTGTACTGAGGAGCCCCGTGCGGCCGGGCTGCACGATTTCCGGAATACCGCCCACCGCAAAGCCGACGGTCGGCACGCCGCACGCCATGGCCTCAACGACAGTTTGCGGCATATTCTCCGCTTTGGACGTGATGACGAATGCATCAAGTGCGGAGTAAAAATCAGCGACATCAGATGGTTTTTCCAGGTATCCGGTTGTCTGCAGTAAAACCCCACTTTCATGCATTGGCGTTTCCCCTTCCCCCATCGCGAGAGCGACACATTGCTTGCGGTGGCGGAGACGAGCGTACGCATCCAAAAATTCGCGAAACCCTTTGCGTACGTTGGTGAGGTGCGCGGCGGCGCAGCCGATCACAAAATCGCTCTGGCCGAGACCAAAACGCTTTCGGGCCCTCACTCGATCTCGCGGGGTAAAAATTTCGGTGTCGAGTCCATTGTGTATAGTTTGAATACTCGTAGCCGATCCCAGTAGGGAACTCTCTCTCACCTGCGACTCGAGCCAACGGCTGGGCGTGACAATGTGAATATTTTTCCGCTCAAAGGCTTTTTTCTTTATTTCATACGTTTGCCGCGACAGATCTTGCACACTGGACCGTCCAAGTTGCGGACAATTTTGACAAATGGAGGTAAATTTTTGACACGCATCCGCATGATGACATCCGCCTGTAAACGGATTCATATCGTGCAGTGTCCAGACGATTGGCAACTCATCGGGAATGGACCCAAAGAAAGAGGGGTAATCAATGAGTTTGACAATCCAGTGCAAATGTATGATGTCGGACTCGATTTTATTTATATCGACTTGCGTTGGGGGATACGCTCGCGACGAGCTAAATATTTCTAGACCACTCGGCCTACCGCGCAAGGCGTAACGGACTTTCAGTTTATGGATTTGCTTTCGCAGACCTGAAAAGACGGTATGATGCCGACCACGCCAGAGCTGCCCCGCTGATGTGTAGCTCTCGTCACCGTTGAAGCTCTGTCTTCGATGGTCGAGATACCAGAAGCGACTCGTATTGCCGGATTTGAGCAGCGCATGATGCAATCTCCGCGCGGCGATTGCAGCGCCGCCCGAGAGCGTGGTATTGAATTGATCGATGATCATCGTACCAAGACCGCCGTAAACAACGCTCGACTGCGAATGGGAAGATGGATAAGTAACACAAAGAGAACCTGTCGACAACAGGAAGTTCTACGCATGGGAATTACCCATCAAATCGTTCGGATCATTGAAAAGGGAGGGCCACCTTAATGGAAGAAAAAATGGGGGGCGGACTTGGGCCGGACCATGATTCACACCCTGCGATAGTCAAATCTTTTGACCTACCCGTTTTTGCTGGCCATTTGTGCTGGCACTGACATCAAGGCCTGAGCCACGAACTCTCCGGCCCAAGCAAAACGGGTTATCCACTGTGCTGCTTCCGCTGCAATGTGGTGACTCGGGTGTCAAATTCTTCCGCACAAATATGCAGATCGACAACTTGATCTTCCGCGTATCCAATTCCTCTATCTCAAATTTTCGAGTTCGGCAGGGGGCCTGCAAACCGATGATCCTCTCGCCGCTTATTTCGGCTTTCGCCGCACTGCGAAAAGATTTATCTCCATTATATTGCCGTCTACCCTTGAGGATTTTTACCTGTAAAATAGTTGCTGATATGTGTTGGGCGGCAAGATATCCCGTTCCGGCAAATCACGAGTCACTCCTAGCCGCGCAAATTCCGGAGTACCGACATACGTTTCCATTTTTGCAAATTTTTTGGGGCGGTAGCTCAGTTGGGAGAGCGCTGCGTTCGCAATGCAGAGGTCGGGAGTTCGACTCTCCTCCGCTCCACTTCTTTCCCGCCGTCTGGCGGCCTTTCAAATTGCTATCGTATTCCGTGTAAACGATAAAAAGTGGGATCGATTTCTCCGGCGAGTGGTGGGATAGTTTGCGCAATGCCGTATGCACGCATTGCTCCCTCGAGATGCAGCATTCGCGACGTCGAGAAAATAGTCAATCCTTGTGAAAATACGAAACGCAGGATAAACTTTGACCTACCTAAACTTCGCAACACTTAAAATTTAAAACGCGTCACACAGCGATCGGCTGCCAAACTATCAAATCTAGTCGAGTGTTACTCGAATCCTATAAAATCCAAAGAGGTCCGTCATGCGTTCGCATTTGTTTTTATTCGCTGCGATCTTTTTCAGCTTATTGAATCTCGCATTTCCGGCGTATGTGATGGCGGAAAAAGATCCGCATGGCATTCTGGCCAAACGCGTCGGAAGCTGGAAGGCAACGGTGAATGTGAAAGTGCCCAAAGCGATGACCTTTGAGGGTGAGGAGAAAATCGGATGGGCCCTGAAGCACAATTATCTGATGGGGAAGGGATTTTACGACGACAAATTGGATGGAAAAAAGACGGAAGTCATCAACTTGATGACCTACAACCCTCTCGACAAGCAGTACTACATCTGGGAATTCAAGGCTGCTGAGCAGGTTCAGCCGGTTCCGACTGTCGGCACCTGGGATGCCGACAAACAGGAAATGATACTCAGTGCCGACTACGGTAAATCGGGTACCGGAACGGGCACCTGGAAATTTGGCGAAGATGGCTCATTCGTTTGGACCTACGAGATGAAAGATGAAAAAGGCAATGTTTTTTTCTCCGTCGACGGAAAGCAAGTAAAAATGGAAACGAACGATTCGCCAAACGATAAAACAAAATAATTCCGCTTTGAAACGAGATGCCATGACGTCCAAGCTGAGTTCAGTCGCTTTTCTTCTTTTGCTGTTTAGTGCGTGTGATGGTGAAATACAGTCGGTCGCTGCCGAGACACCACAAGATTTGATGAACGGCTGGGTTGGCACGTGGCAGGTCGAACTAGAACTGAAAAAGTCGTTTCTTGTACCTGAAGATACAACGATCCGAGGCACCGAAACCGTTCGCTGGATTCTTAATAAGCAGTTCTTACAATCGCAACAGTCGTATGCGGACGGGAACTTCAAAAAATTGAGTCTCATACGTTATGATCCGAACGAGGGTATTTTTCTTTTTTGGGACTTCGACAGCAACGGAAGTTTTCCCATGGGTATTACCCGCGGCAAATGGGATCAAGCGAAAAAAGAAATCGTGATCAGCGGCGCATATATTGGTGGCGCAACTGCCCAGGGTGTGATTCAATTCAACAACGATGACTCTGCAGAGATGCATCTGCGTTTGACTGCTACCGATGGCACCGTGTTGCTTGATTTAAAGGCTCGAAGTGAACAGCTTAGATAGCCTTGCCAGCGACTAAAACAGTGGCGAAGCCTTCGCCACCCCGTTTGAGAGCACCAGCCAACTTGTCTCGGGAACCTCTTCCCAATGCCCCGGCACTCTATCAAGTGGTTCGGATAGGATTAGCGTGCCATCGGTAGGCAATTCAATGCGATCGCCTACAGTCGCCTCCAGTAGGGCGCCCGGCGTACTATGGTAGAGTGAGGGCTGTAATCCGTGACTCGCATAGCGGGCAGCGTATACGGACGATCCATTGCTTGTCGCCACTGTCATGCGAAACGCTTCGTCTACTCCTTCGGCCTGGCGAGCCTCCTCTACTTTTTCAATCATCCGGCAAATACCACCTTGCGGATCGTCCATCATCCCCAGCGTAAGGCTGAGCAAAAACATGGTTTCCGTGTCGGTCTGTCCCTGCTTTTCGGCATACAAATCGGGCCGAATCTGCATGTCGAGTCGATGCTTGATTCTTCCGAAACCGCCGATGGCCCCGTTGTGCTGAAAAAGCCAACGATCATGTCGGAAAGGGTGGCAATTGCTACGGACCACCATGCTACCGACCGCTGCGCGAATATGGCCGAAAAAGAGATGCGACCGAATATGTGCTGCAAGACTGGCCAAATTCCGGTCATTCCACGCTGGCCGGGTGTCGTGATAGATTCCCGGGGTCAGCTGATCCGTGTACCAGCCCACCCCGAATCCATCGGCATTCACCTCAAATGTCGACTGCAATGCATGCCGCGACTGGGCGAGCAGTGAATGTTCAGGCCGCAAAAGAATTTCATTCAAATGAATGGGCGAGCCGGCATAGGCAATCCAACGGCACATGCAGCCAACTTTCTTTATTCGGTTCGCTCGATGCCAATCCAATCGATCTCAAGGTCAAACGGACCTGCCTGTTTGTCGGCAAGGATAATTCCCAGACCATTAATCTTTGCAGGATCGAGTTTGCGGTTTTTCATCTCACGCCCGAAACTTGTTGCCCGAAATGCCGCGAGAGGCGTGCGGATCTCTACCCATTCATCTTTCTTGGTATTGAAAAATGACCTCCAAGCGAAAGCAATTCGCCAAGTGGGTACATATAGGTTCCAGGCATACTGGCGTCCATCACCACGCACTCGTGCCACAAGAATATCACCGTCTTGAAAATTGAGATTTGCCTTCCTGGTTCGCACCGAGGCAAAGCCCCCATTATTCTCCAGTGACAGTTTGCCATAAAAATCGAGGGCGCCATCCTGGGTAATTTTAAATTTTCCGTCTGAAATGCCCCCCATCACGCCATCATTCACAGTTTTCCAGTCCTGAGCGTTATCAGCCCGATCGAATTTGTAGAGATAGCGAATCGGTTCTTCTGCATTGATTAACTGCCCGCAAAGGCCGAGAAATAAGCTTGCAGCAAATATTGAAATTCGAATAGTCATCAATTCCATCCCTATATGGTTAGATCGCCTTGCTACGGTTAACCGAAATTCTAGACAACCCGCCTCCATGGGCAATCCCCAGGGTAGAACACCAGAGGCCGAACCGTGTGCCTGTCTACCATCTGCAACCGCCGACTGCGGTACGAAAGACGACCGCTCGAACAATTTTCC
>DLCF01000111.1 GCA_002480485.1 Planctomycetaceae bacterium UBA7805 | reverse complement strand
TCAATCACAACAATCCGCTCATCCTCGGGAACGCTTTCGCACACAGCACCAAGAAACGTAGTTTTACCAGTGCCGGTTCCACCAGAGATGAGAATATTTTTTCTGAGTCGCACGCAAATATCAAGAAATTCGCAAACCTCGGGAGATATACTGCCAAAGTTCACAAGATCGTCCATTGTAAAAGCTTTTTTGGAAAACTTCCGAATAGTCAGGTAGGTTCCGGTTCGTGCACTCGGAGGAATGATTGCATTAACTCTTGACCCGTTCGGCAAACGTGCGTCAAGGATTGGTCGCTCAGGATCAATTTCCCGACCCACCCATTGTGCGATATTGTGAATGGCTGAAATCAATGCGTCATCGCTTTCAAAGCGGGCATTTGTTAATTCAATTTTTCCACGCCGCTCGATATAAATTTGGTCAAATCCGTTGACCATTACTTCGGTGATGCTCTCGTCCTCGAGCAATTCGCCGATCGGCGCGAGAAAATATTCAACGCTTGATGCATAGATCGTTTCACGGCTCATTGCAGCTACCTGTCAGATTTCACTTACCGCGGTAAATGTTTATCGCAAAAACAGACTCGAGGCCCACTTTGCTTGCTTTGTTGGCCATGGTCAACCAAAAAGCCACGGAATCGGTAACTACTAAACACCAAGCAAGTAGAGAGGTTCCGCTTGCGCATAAAATGACCTTAATTTGCTAAAAATCATACAATTTTCAACTATTCTGAGTCAGTCCTGGTCGGGCACTTCCCTTTTTTCGTCCTGCATATGGCTACCGGCATCCCACCGGAAGGTTGAGTCTGTTCCGGCACGCTTCTGGTCAGGACCGCTGGACCGCGTAATACTGGTGAGCATTAGAAATAACACTGCACCGCTCGGCCCCATGTGCCGAGGAATCACAAAAGTTCGGTCCCCGTAGCTCAATTGGATAGAGCGTCGGCCTCCGGAGCCGAAGGTTAGAGGTTCGAATCCTCTCGGGGATATTCCACACGGTTCAGGGGCTGGATTATGATACAAACGTGAAGCCTAAGTCAGCAACATCCGTGACGGGCACGATCCATTCGACCCCGTCGATCCAATTTAAAAAACCCGACAGCCAAAAGGTTTCCATTGGTACAACACGCTGCCGAACCTGATAGCATCTGGGGCCAACTCACTCGGGGTTTCAAACGGAATCAGTGGGTCGTATCAGCCAGCGTCCGATTTCTCGAACGGCGATGCCGTCGTGTTCGCTCTTTCGCGTTTGTTGCATCGACTGGTCGATCCGGAACGACAACGCTTGCGCGTCTCTTCGAAAATCTTCCGAGTTGTATTGCGCTGCACGAACCTTATCCGGCGATGAAGAGCGATTACGCAACCGATTTCAACGACGATGCACAATTGCAAAGGGAACGGTTCGAAAAAATCAAGCGTTTTCATATTCTGCGGGCGGCGAGTCACTTGGATTTTTATCTAGAAACGAACCACCAGTTTCTGAAGAATTTTGCCGAGCCAGCAATCGATTATTTTGGTTCCCGATTACGCGTGATCCACCTGCGACGCGATCCGGTGAGCGTCGCCTCCTCCTTTTACGCCATCGGATCGGTGCCAGGCAAGACAAAGCTGGGAAGCTTGTATCTGATTGATCCTCATCGGACTGACAATGTGCTATCGATCGGTGACGTGTTGGATGAGGATCCGGATTATTCAGACGATTTTTATCGTTGTCTCTGGTATTGGTATGAGACAGAGGCCCGCGTCGTGCGTTTTCGTGAGCATCACCCTGAGATTTCACTGCTGCATTTGGCAACCAATGATCTCAATCAACCGGAGCGAGTTCGTGATTTGCTCGATTTCCTAAACCTTTCGCACCTTGTTGATGCGGTAATGCCGAAAGTGGGCCTGCGGGCCAATGAGAAACGCGATGAAAAGCAGCGGACCATCGATCGGGAAAAAGCCGAGGAAATGAACGCAAAGTTGCTGCAATTGCTTCGCGGGCGTTTCGATTCGCGTCACATACAAACGGTTTAATGGTCATCAACGGAGTACGAGTGCATGACAACCGATCAGCAAAGGACAATGCTACAGCATCGGATCATGCGTTCGCGTCGCTGGGTTGAGTGGCAGGTGCGTCGTGCGACATCGCGTCTCAGAGTCTTGCCTGACTTTTTGGTGATCGGCGCAATGAAGGGCGGAACCACATCACTCTACGATTACCTTTGTCGTCATGAGAAAGTCGAGGTTGCTTTTCGGAAGGAAGTGCATTATTTCGACGGGCACTACACATCGGGGGTGCAGTGGTACCGCGCTAATTTTCCAACCCACTCGCAGATGCAGCGACTTGGCCCAGGTGCGGTGACCGGGGAGGCAACGCCTTATTATCTCTATCATCAGGCGGCCGCTTCACGAATTGCGGCAATCGTGCCACATGCAAGGTTAATTGCCGTACTCCGGGATCCAGCCGATCGGGCGATCTCTCACTACTTTCATTCGGTGCGAACAGGTATGGACACGCGCCCAATCCGGCAGGCATTTGCTGAGGAGCATCAACACGTTCCAGGTGAGGAGCAACGCGTGCTGGATAACCACTATACGAGCGACCGGCATCGGATGTGGTCTTATGTGGCCCGCGGTCATTATGCACAGCAGATTGAAGCCTATTACCAGCACTTTTCTCGTGATCAGTTACTGGTGCTCAAAAGCGAAGAACTCTTTGCTGATCCACAGCAGGCAGTGACGCAAGTCACCGATTTTCTCAGGGTCGAACCGATGGAACTTCACAATGTCAAACCGCTGAATACAGGCAGCTATGCACAGTCCGACTCAGCAGAAGTTGAGCAGGTACGCGTGGAGTTGCGAGAATATTTCCGTCCCCATAATCAGCGACTCAGCGAGCTGTTAGACCGCGATTTCTTGTGGGCAACGTGAGGCTGGCATTGCTCTGTCTCGCAACGATTTATCAACGATATTTTGCCAAATCGCGGCAAGGCCTTGACGTAGTGTGCAGTAAATTTTCTCTGTTACATTTTCGGTTCTGCTCATTCACGTACCCAGCTTCAACCGCCCGGATCGGTCTCGACTGGAATCACACCCGGTCCGAACGCAGGCGAGAAGTGGATGTCCATTTCCGGAGTGGTCGCTTGCAAGTTTTCCCTTAAACTTCCGACCAACAACGATCCCTCGATCACAATTTTTGTGATCCCCAAATCCTGGAGTGACTTAATATATGCGAGGTTTGCCTTAGCAAAGGTGCGCTCTGCTTCGATTACGGAGAGCATGTCGAATTCCTGCTTTTCGTATCCTCGAACGACCGATTCGAGTGCGGCGCGGGCGTCCGGCAGAATGTAATTCGTGTATTCATTGACCTCGTTCCACGAATTCATGTAGATCTCGTAGGTGGCGGCAAGTCGACTGCGGATGGCAAGTTTTGTACGGTCTACATCAAGTTCTGCTTTGCGTAACTCGGCGTATGCCTCTTGGATGGTGCCCTGATTTTTGTTGTAGAGAGGCAGCGGCATACCAAGTTGCACATTGCCGATCAGATCATCCGTTGCCGTGTCCTGTGCCAATCCGATTACCGAGAGCAGGTTGGGGTTAGTCGCGGTTTTAGCCTGAGCTAAAAGAGATTGCCGCCAGGCGACATTCGCATGGGCGCGCCGCAGTTGTGGACTCCGCGCATGTGTTTGCTGCACGATTTCACCCCACTGCAGGGGCTCACTGATTGTCTGTAGGTCACCCTTCAAGGGTTGCGGCGCAAGGGTCGGTGTGCCCAACAGGCTAGCCAATCTTCGCCACGCAGCAAGATAGCGATTGCGTGCGTTTCCAACCGCAATATGAGCGGTGTGCGCCTGGATGCGAGCTTTTAACACATCATGGTAGTGCACCAATTGCTTTTCATATAGATTTTTTGTTTTATCCAGTTTTTTCTGGCTCAGCACGTGAACATCGCGGGCAAGTATTTCAGCCCGCGTGGCAATTAACACGTTAAAATGTTCGCATCGTACATCATTGAGCACTTTGAGTTGTTGGATCGCCGCATTCTGCTGAGCCAACGCAACCTCGCGACTACCCACCGCTCGGGCGAGTCGCCGCTTACGGCCACGGACAAATTCCTGATTCACAAAGAATCCCTGTTGCCCTATCGAACCTTCATCGCCGATTTCCTGTCCTTGATACCCGGCAATTGGATTCGGAGCCAGTGTCGATTGGATCAATCTGCCGTTTGCACTGCTGACATCGGCTGCGCTCTGAGCCAGCGTCGGGTTGTGCGCGAAAGCGATGGCCTCCAGGTCAATCAGTCCCAGTGGTGCTTTCAATCCTACGACGGTATTTCCGCTTTTCAGCTTGTGTAATACATCAGATGAATTATCGGCTGAGAGATCCTCGGGATGGATTAGGTCACTTGCAACGGCAGGCGGTTGGAGCCGGGGAGGATGAACCGACTGCAACTGCGAAGCGGGCGGTGGGAGCCGCTCCACCCCGGGCGTGGCAGCCATTGCGGGCCACCGGAGACCGAGTCCGAGTTGCACCGCCAGAAAAACGACGGAAACATAAAACGCGTGCATCGCGGTTGGGGAAACAAAATTTGTCACCAGAGCCTGCTATGTTCGAGGGCAAACGGGTTGAGTAGCGCGATAACACGCCGTATAGCGCCCTATCGACCGCTCCATCCAGCTTCTTTGACCAAATTCTCTGCTATCATTGGTAGCGAGCAGGGGCGACCAGAAAGTCGCACCGGGATACCCGATAAATGACATTTTGGGGTTCACGCCGTTTCCGCGGCTCAAAAAATTTTTCCCAGCAAGGTTCGACGTGATGCAGGATCGAGCAGAAACAAGTCCGTCAGCAGGATCGCTACGGCGACTTGATCCGCTGGCGGAATTAATGATGCTCGACACCAGAGCAAAATTTCCCATGGGATTTTTTATTGAGTGCGGTTGTGAGGGGGAGCTTGATCGAGAGAAACTCGGCGCTGCGTTACATAAGGTTGCGTATCGACATCCCAATGTGATGAGTCACGTGGTCTGGAAGGCAGGTCGTCCGTTTTGGAAATTAGCCGCGCAACCTCCAGAGTTACTTTGGGATCCGCATTCTGCGGGAGTCGATCCCTGGCGACCTTTTGATTTATCCCGCGACACGGGATTGCGGTTGGTTGTTCTCCCATCGACGCGACAAAGCGGATCGCCTGCAAAGTGGAGGATTGTACTCTATGGCCACCACGCTGTCTGTGACGGATTGGCCGTCTGCGAGTTGCTTGGCGAGATCTGGACCCATTACGCAAATCGTCCCTTGCCATCTCTCGCGTGCTCCGAAGTCCCCGCTGCCGAATTATCCTCTGCCTCACAGCCAATCATCTCGGAAATCGATAAACCGATCGCAGAACGGCTCACATCCGTGTTGGCCGAAGCTTTGCGTTTCCTGTTTTTTTTTCCGGCGAAGCTTCAACGAAACTCCGTGGCGACACAACGCGCCGCGGCAGAAGCAAAAATATCCGCGAACGGTATTTTGCCGTATGCAGAGAGTTGCGTTTCGCCGCCCTATCGAATTCTTTCGTTTACGGAAGCTCAAATGGCTTCGCTCCGCAAAGCGGTCGGGACACGCAACGTGACCCTAAATACGTTAATGATGGCAGCATCGATGCGCGTGCTTGCTGAGTGGAATCGCGAAGTGAACGGGTCGCAGCGTGGGATTCGTATCACGATGCCTGTGAGTCTTCGTCCCGATAGCCGTCGGCAACCTGCGGAAAACCGAATCGGTTATGCATTTCTCGATCGGACCTTTTCAGATTGCCTCAACGAGGAGACGTTGATGCAGACACTTTCCGAGGCAAGCGCTTGGATCAAGAAATCGGGAGCGGCGGGAATGTTTATTACAGCCATCGGCATCTTGACCAAAATTCCGGGAGTGTTATGGCTGATTCTGAGACTGCCGCTCTGTTTCTCTACAGCGGTAGTCAGCAATTTAGGCGATGCACGGCGGTGTATGCGCACGGAGTTGCCGGATTCAGATCGAGGTCAAATCGCCGGTAATACGGTCATTACCTATGTGGTGGGCGTCCCGCCAGTTCGACCGCGGACGACCGCATCGCTCGGAATTGTCCGCTATGGCAACCACCTCTACGTGGCCTGCCTCACGGATGAGCGGACCCTCGGTCCGGCCGCTGCCGAGCGGTTGCTTGCCCGGATGTATGCCGAATGCCTTCATTTGGCATCAAAATCCTAAGCTGTCGGAAGCCCCATTTGTCGCTTTCTCGGCCACGGGATCCGTAAATTCTTCCTGACCAGATAAGTCGCAAGCCCTTGAAATGGGGCGGGTTTCCATTCAAACTAAATGGTCTGCCGAGCAGCGGCGAGATTTATCTCAATCGTCTCGGCAGGGCAGCCTCGGCCCTAAACGGATGGGAGAGCGTTGCCACCACGGATGGGTGCTGTTTCAAGTGCACCGACGCACCCCTACCACCCATTCGATTTCTAAGCCGAAACAGATGTCAGCTTACGCGTCCGCATTCTTTCCCCCAGCGGGTTCGTAGTCATCTAACGCAGAAGGATTTTCAAGGTGCAAGAACCACTTGCGATCGTTGGTATGTCGTGCCGTTTGCCTGGCGCGGATGGTTTAACTGCGTTCTGGGATCTGCTTTCCAGAGGCGATGTCGCGTGGGGCCCCCTACCCGAGAAGAAGTTGCCGCGTGACCTTTATTTTCACCCCGAAAAAAATCAGCGGGGAAAAAGTTATTCAGAGATGGGCTCGCTGGTTTCTGACCGTAGGGTCGATGAGTCGAATTGCCCGATTACAGAACAAATGCGCTATCAATACGACGAAGCACACCATTTGTTTCTTGAAGTTGCGTCAATGGCATGTCGCGATGCGGGACTTGATCCGTTTGCAATGCCCGGAGGAATCCGAACGGGCGTCTATCTCGGGCATACAGGCGGTAGCACGCGCATGGGTGATATGATCTATGCAACGGGGATTGATCAAACCGCCCCCATTTTTTCAGAACTCCCCGATGCACTTCGGGTCTTGGGGGATGGCACGGCCGATGTTGCCGATGCATTGACGAAAGAGGTACGGGACAACTATCCAGGTCGCAAGCCGAATGAAGTTTTTGATACCCAGGCTCTGGGTGGCGCAAAAATTGTTCATGAAGCCTTAAAGCTTGAGGGGCCATATCTGGTGGTCGATGCGGCTTGTGCCTCCTCGCTACAGGCACTTGCAATCGGTGCCCGAAGTTTGCTTGCCGGTGGTGTGGATCAGGCCATCGTAGGCGGCGCCTCCTACTGCAAGTCGGATAGCCTAGTGCTGTTCTCTGCTGCCCAGTCGGTCAGCAACAACGGTTCCTACCCCTTCGGTCAGGAGGCCGATGGCTTGGTCACCGCTGAGGGGTACGTCGCGCTAGTTATCAAAACGCTCTCCCGTGCGGTTGCCGATGGCGATCGGATCCGAGCGGTGATCCGTGGATTGGGGATTTCGAGTGATGGTCGCGGACGTAGCCTGTGGGCGCCAAGGAGTGAAGGTCAGAAACTCGCGGTCGAGCGAGCCTATCCCGACCTCAAGGATTTGGCGGAGGTCGATTACATCGAGGCCCACGCCACCAGCACGCAGGTGGGTGACGCGACGGAGCTGGGTGCTCTTGCTTCTTTGGTGGAACAACACATCGCAGGTGGTCATCAGATTCCGATTGGTAGCGTGAAATCCAACATCGGTCACACGCTTGAAACTGCGGGGCTGGCGAGTTTGGTAAAGGTTGTCCTGTCGATGGAGCATGGTCAGATTCCCCCAAGTTCAACCTGCAAGACACCGAATGAAGACTTCGATTGGCATCACGGTCCTTTCAAGCTATTATCCTCCATCACCCCCTGGCACCGTCCGACCGAGGGCGTAAGGACGGCCGCGGTAAATGCATTCGGAATTGGCGGATTAAATGTTCATGTTTCGCTTCGTGAGCATCAACCGACTGAAAAACTGCCGGCCGCACTACCAACCCCTCCCGAACCGGTGGCGATTGTGGGGGCTGGATGTGTGATGCCCGACGCGTTGGACCGCGAGGCGTTTTTTACCCTACTCGACAGCGGACGGTCGGCCATCGGTCCGGTGCCGCGGGAGCGTTGGGACACGCAGCGAGCCATGGATGCATCCGGACCAAAAACGCACCACATTACAGCCGCGCAGGGCGGATTCATCCAGGGATTCGAGTACGACTGGAAAAAGCATAAAGTTCCGCCAAAGCAGATCGCGGCTGCGAATCCATTGCAGTTCATGTTGCTCGAGGCGGCAGATTCGGCATTGGCTGATTCAAAATTACTGGAAAAAGATTTCGATCGTAAACGAGCTGCTGTCATAGTCGGCACATTGTTTGGCGGCGAGTTTGCCGATCAATTGCAGATGGGTCTACGTCTGCCGGAAACCGGACGCACACTACGACGATTGCTCGCCGATCGTGGTGTTGCTGCCGCAGATATTGATAAAATCATCGGTGCTTACGAGGAAAAGCTGCTTGAAAAAATGCCGTCGCTTGTTGACGAAACTGGCAGCTTTACCAGCAGCACGCTTGCAAGTCGACTGACTAAGACATTCGACCTAATGGGTGGCGCATTAGCGTTTGACGCAGGGAAATGCTCTGGCGTCATGGCAGTTCACGCGGCACTTGATATGCTCCGAAGCGGTGAAAATGACGTCGTGTTGTGTGCCGCCGGTGATCGCTACCTCGACCTAACAGCCTTTGAGGATTTGTCGCTCGTTTCAAAATTGGCCAGCCAGCCCCGTTCGCCGAACGGGACTGCATCCGGAATCATCCCAGGCGAGGGTGCCGTTGTGCTCGTGCTCAAACGGCTGTCAGATGCGGTTGCTGCGGGTGACCCGATCCGTGGTGTGATTCGAGGAGCGGCAATGGAGTCGGCTCGAACACCCTACGAGGCAATGCGGAACGCATTGAGCGAGGCGTCTGACCAAGCGGGCATCGAGCCCCGACTCGTAGGGGCAGTTGAATTCTGCGGAAGCGGCGACACGGCACAAGAGCAGCAATTGCTTGAAGTCTTATCGTCAACCTACGCGGATAATCCGGGCAACGATCAAACGGCACCTGCGTGCGGATCGCTCGATGGCGTAGTCGGGCATTGTGGGGCCGCTGCCGGAGCTGCTGGAATTCTCAAGATGACCCACGCGCTGGATGGCGGCCGGATGCCGATCAACATCGGAAGCGCAGCTGATGCGACCGGTGGCCATTTACAAGTGTCACCACACGAGTCTTTGCCGATTCCGGCAGCGGATGCCAACGGTTATCGGGCGGCGACCGTCACGGTTGTCGACGGGCAGCAGGTAGGACACCTGATTCTTGATAACGGAAAGCCGGTACCGAAAAAATCGAAGGCCAGTCCTTCCGTGGGTAAAGTGTCGACCCCAGGCAGCCGCGCGGGCCGAATCGCCGCCCTCTTTCCCGGACAGGGGTCTCAATACACAGACATGTTTCGCGAATTGGTTGACGTTTCTCCGGAAGCCAAAAAAGCAATGGATCGTATGGATCAACTATCGCGTCAATTGGGCTATGAGACGCTTGCCGAAGTAGCCTGGCAGCGTGATAACTTGCTCGGTGTCGGTATTTGGGAAACGCAATGGGCGATGTATTTGGGTGATTTGTTCGCCTGGGAAGTGCTCCGCGACATCGGCCTCCAAGTGGATGTCATTGCAAGTCATAGTTTTGGTGAGTTCCCCTCGTTGGCCGCCGCAGGAGCGTGGACGGCGGAGGTTGGCGCTCGGGCTGCCCGTTGTCGAGGCGATGCGGTTGAGCATGTCGGCCCTAAAGATGGGGCGTTGCTCTCGGTGCTCGCTCCTAGAGAAAAAATTGAAAACATTATTCGGTCGTTCGAAAAGCAGGTTTTTATTTGTGCCGAGAATAGCTCCGATCAGGTGGTGGTTGGTGGACAGCGGGAAAATGTTGATGCCATGGAAGCCGTGCTGGAATCGCAGCGGATGCACTTCAAGCGGTTGGCCGTCCCCTGCCCTTATCACACGCCACTGCTGACAGCCTCGTCCAGCGAGCTCTCTGCCGGAATCGGATACTTGCCGATCCACTCACCCGATATTTCAGTTTATAGCAGCACAACTGCTGCACCGATGCTCGATTCGGTTGGCATCCGTGAGTCGCTGACTCGACAGATGATGGAGACAGTGCAGTGGGTCCAGGTAGTTGAGCGATTGTACGCAGAAGGCGTGCGAACGTTTGTAGAGGTCGGCCCGCTGGGCGTGCTGAGTGGCTTGGTTCGCCGCATACTCAAGGGAAAAACAGACATTCAAATTATTCAGTTTGATCAAAAATCGGAGTCAGCGTCCGATGTAATGGATCGACTGCGGTTCCAGCTATCGGCTGCAGGAGCGATTCAATTGGAACAGGAATTCAGCAAACACGAGCAAACTCTCGGGGGCGTCATGCAACAAGAGGACAAGCAGCAACAGCAACAAATGGTAGTCGCCTTTGATGCCACCGAAAAAAGGCGGGCTCGAAATCGATCCGGTGGCAAGGGCAATGAAAAAGGAACTCCGAAGACCACAAGCCGTTCCGTCAAACAACCTGTTGCACAAAAAGTAAAAGTTGCGCCGCAAGCAGCATCAAAGGTTGCTGCGCCCGCGGTGCATGTCGGGGGAGGATCTGCCAGTGTGTCCGCCACTAACGGCAATGGGCACCGCCCGGCCGACCCCGCCGTTCCGAGCACCGACCCCGCAGCGAACCCAGCCACCGGTTCACGTCTACGACCGACCGGAGAAGGCGATTCGTTGGCAGATATTCTTTCGAGGATGTATGCCGAGCATGGCGTGGCTCCACCATTCGCGGTTGCACCGGCCGGTGGCGTTGAACGCTTCTGGCGAGCTTTGGCGGAGATGTTTGATCTTTCAACCGAAGATCGACAATCAGTTATAGATGCTGAGGATAGTGCTGCCTTGGAGCGGTTGCTGACAGGTGCTGGTGGAAAGGCCGAATGGCTGGAGGATCAACCGAAAAGAAGCCAACAGTCGACTTCCCCACCTGCCGAATCCAAACCCGTTGTAGATCCAGCCGATCAAAGTGCGTTGGCCGCGGAG
>DLCF01000091.1 GCA_002480485.1 Planctomycetaceae bacterium UBA7805 | reverse complement strand
AACGAAACAGAGAAGACCGAGCCGCTGCCGGACATTTCGCCCTGGGCCAAGATCGCCGTGGCAGTGGCCGGGCCGATTATGAATGTCGTTTTTGCGTTCGTGTTGGCGGGGATCATTTACTTCGTTGGTTTGCCGGTATCCATCACCCCGCCAATTGTCGGAGAGTTGGATAACGAGTCCGAGGAATATGCGCTTGGCGTAAGAGAGGGTGACATTATCACGGAGATCGACGGCGAAGCCATACCGAGTTGGGAAGAGGCCTACAAGTTGACGTCGTTGGCGTTGACCAATCGGTTTGAGGTTACGTTCCAGCGGCAGACGGATTCGGGAGTGGAAGAATTCACCCAGATCCTGACGGCCAAGCCGGTCAGTGAGAAGATCACGATTAAGCGCCTGCAGTTGCCCTCGAAGTTTCGACCGATTGCGGGAAAGGTGATGGAGAATGGTGCCGCCGAAGGGGCGGGGCTGATGGCCAAGGATGAAATCATCTCGCTCGGTGGGGTGCCGGTGGGTGGCCCTGGCCAGTTAATCTCGGCGCTTCAAGAAAACGGAACAAACAGGACAGAGATCGTTGTGCTGCGCGAAGGAGGCGAAATGACTTTTCCAATCACACCCAAGGATGTTGAAGGCGTAATAATGATCGGTGTGCAGTTTGCCCCGGCGCCGCAGACCTACATCGTGAGGAATCCGGGGCCGACCCCGATTGAAAATGTCTCCGGAGTGGCAACACTCATGTGGCGTACCATCAATGCCCTGTTTCACCCGAAAGAAACCGGGGTAGGTGTAAAGGATTTGAGTGGCCCGGTGGGCATCCTCGCGATGCTGGGCGCCTGGGTGAAAACCGACTACCGACTGGCACTCAACTTCCTTGTGTTGCTCAACGTGAACCTTGCAATTCTCAACATGCTTCCGATACCGGTGCTCGATGGAGGGCATACCGTGATGGGATTCATTGAGGGGATTTTTCGTCGGAAAATTCCCGTAAAGATTCTCGAATGGACAACAACTTGTTTTGCAGTCGCCCTGATTTCCCTGATGCTCTATGTGACCTTTCACGATGTATTTGAACGAAGCGATCTGTTCGTCGATATGTTCAAAAACGAATCAGAGGTTAAGGGGCCGGCTGACCCCGGCGAATAGTTTCAGTGATGGTTTATTGCGACTCTCCATATCGTTATCAGCGCCGGAAAACCCGCCCGGTAACCATCGGTAATCCTACCGACGGGGGAGTAGTAGTCGGGGGCGGCGAGCCGGTTGTGCGACAGTCAATGATCACCTGCAGCACGCTCGACACGGAGGCCAGTATCGAGCAGTCGATGGCGCTGGTGGATGTCGGTTGCCAGATTATTCGTATCACCGCACAAACCAGGCGCTACGCCGCAAATCTTGAGCACATTATCGCCGGCATTCGAGATCGCGGCTCCAAAGTACCGGTGGTAGCGGACATTCACTTCAAGCCAGACGCTGCTATGGAGGCGGTGAAATGGTGCGAGATGGTGCGCGTCAATCCCGGCAACTATGCCGACTCGAAAAAATTCAATGTTCGCGATTATACCGACAAGGAATACGCTGCTGAATTAGTCCGCATCGAGGAAGAATTTGCGCCTCTTGTTGAAGAATGCAAAAAGCGTAACCGAGCAATGCGCATAGGTACCAATCACGGCTCGTTGAGCGACCGCATCATGAACCGTTACGGCGACACGCCGCTTGGCATGGTGGAGAGCGCGCTGGAATTTGCACGCATTGCACGTGATCGCGATTTTCACAATTTTAAGTTCTCGATGAAATCAAGCAACCCGAAGGTGATGATCGAGTGCTACCGACTGTTGACTGCTCGCTTGGCCAAGCTCGGACCCGACTGGAATTACCCGCTACACCTCGGCGTGACCGAGGCGGGTGACGGCGAGGATGGGCGCATCAAGAGCGCTATCGGCATCGGCTCGCTGCTGTGCGATGGCTTAGGCGACACGATTCGCGTCTCGCTCACTGAGGATTCTCCTAACGAAATTGCAGTCTGTAATGCGCTTATTGCGGAAATCCCGAAGTTGACCAACACCTACACCAAAGTTCCAAGTGTGCCCCTTTCGTACAATCCGTTCGAGTTCAAACGTCGGGATACTCCAGAGATCAATTTAGCCGATAGTGTCGCTTGCGGGGGAGATCAAACCATACGCGTGGTAGTCACCCAAGCCGCCTGGGACAAGCTCGCCCCTCGTATCCGCCCTGGCGACGACGTAAAGCCGGAGGCTATTTACGAGGATTTAAACCTTCTCGAAGTTAATCCGTGCGAGCCGATCAACGTCAATTGCGAAACGCAGCTGGTCACGGTAAAGGATAACATTGATTTGCCAGTAATCACAGCATTTCGCCTGCTTGCCGGACAGCTCAAGGCCGCCGGTGCGAATAACCCCATTTTATTAAAAGACTGTCTGTCGTTTAACGAAACGCAGCTTGAACCCAACGTCGCACTACTTCGTGCTGCAGTGACGATAGGTTCGCTACTGTGCGACGGCATCGGCGACGCTATTCTCGTTCGGGGCGAGAGCGGGGCCGGGCAGTCACTGCGCTTGGCCTACAACATTTTGCAGGCGGCAGGCTGTCGCTCATTCAAGACCGACTATGTCGCGTGCCCAAGCTGCGGGCGCACGTTGTTTGACCTGCAGGAAGTCACCGCGCGGATCAAGACCCGCACCGATCATCTAAAGGGCGTGAAAATCGCGATCATGGGCTGCATCGTGAACGGTCCGGGAGAGATGGCTGATGCCGATTTCGGCTATGTGGGCGGAGCTCCGGGCAAAATTAATCTTTACGTCGGCAAGACAGCTGTACGTATGAACATCCCCGAGGTCGAAGCGGTAGAGAGCCTTGTCGATCTGATCCGAGAGCACGGCAAGTGGGTCGAGCCCGCAGCAGAGCCTGTTCCTAACTGATGACCAGCCACACCGCCAAGTTGACGCCGAAGCAGGCGGAGGCGTTGCGCGGTATTTTGGCCAAGCGCGACTTCGAGTCGGCAGAGGTGCCACACGCGGTTTTCAGCTACAAGCGTCCCAAGCTGGCGATCACGTGGTACAAGAGCGGCAAGCTGCTGATTCAGGGTAAGGGCACACAGGAATTTGTCGAGTTCACCCTCGAGCCGGAGGTGCTAGGCCAAGCGGCGTTCGCCGATGCGCTCGATGCACAACCGGAGCAACTCGAGCCGCGCCTTGGCGTCGACGAAAGCGGCAAGGGCGATTTTTTTGGGCCACTTGTGGTCGCCGGCGTGTACGTCAACGAGCCGGTCGCCCGTGCGCTGGACGGCTTGGGTGTGAAGGATTCCAAGGCAATCGCGAGCGACAAAAAAATCGCCGCCTTGGCCAAAGGCATCCGCGACACGCCCGGCTGCGTGTACTCCGTCGTGCCAATCGGCAACGCATCGTACAATCGGCTGCACCAAAAGATGCGCAACGTGAACAAAATCCTTGCCTGGGGCCATGCGCGTGTGATTGAGAACCTGCTTGGCCAACGCGACCGGATGAACCCCGAGCCGCTGCGGGCGATCAGCGACCAGTTCGCCCGAAGCAAGGCCACCATTCAA
>DLCF01000090.1 GCA_002480485.1 Planctomycetaceae bacterium UBA7805 | reverse complement strand
GTGACACCAATCTGCCCGCCGAAATCGAGCGTGAGGTGCTTGACGATCGAAAGTCCCAGGCCGGTCCCACCGAGTTCCCTCGAACGGGCTTTATCGACGCGAAAGAATCTCTCGAAAAGGCGATCTTGATCTTTCGCAGCGATTCCAATTCCCGTATCCACGACATCAATCACGACAAACCCTTCCTCGCGTTGCCAGCGAACGGTGATCGATCCATTGTCAGGCGTGTACTTCACCGCGTTGCCGACTAGATTATTCAGAATGTGACGCAAGCCCTCCGCGTCCGCTTGCACAAAAAGATCTTCATTGGGCGATTCGAAGGAGAGCAACACTTTTTTTGCCTGTGTTGTCTCAAAAAAGTCATCCACGCAGGATTCGACTGTGGGTAACACCGGAATGGGATGAATATCAAAAGCCTGCTTCCCGGATTCCACGCGTGCAAGATGAAGCATGTCTAAAATGAGTTGATGCAGTCTCTCGGCTTGCTCCTCAATCCTTCTAACGAATTTTTTACTGTGGAGCTCATCCTCGAGTGCACCCCGCCGCAATGTTTCGGCGTACGCTTTAATCGCAGAAAGTGGTGTTTTTAGTTCGTGCGAGACATTCGCAATGAACTCTTGCCGTAACAATTCTAGCCGACGGAGATCCGTAAAGTCGTTCAGCACGATCACGATCCCCGGACACGGATCACCCTGCATCCGTGTGAAACTGGCCCTTAGAATACGGTCGTGATTTTCACCGATTTCCAGTTCCTGACTCCCATTATTTTGTCCGCTGATTGTTTCCAAAACCGCTTCATGCAGGGTGTGATTACGCACGGCCTCCACAAGCGGTCTGCCGACCGATTCCAGGGGATCGAAATTCAATAATTTTCCGGCCGCCGGATTTGCAAACAGTATTTTTTCGGCGTCATTGACCGTAATGACTCCCTCTCCCATCCCTTCAAGAACCGTAGAAAGTCGCGAGTGATCGCCCTGGAGGCGATCGATTCGGCGGCCCAGTTCTGCGCTCATTCGATTTAAATGGTCACTGAGCATTCCAAATTCATCTCGGTCAGGAAGATCGACTTTTACGTGGGGCCCATTCGACGTGATTTCCTGGACTGCCATATCAAGGGATTTGACGGCAGAAACGGTTCTTCCACCGAACCAGATGCAGACTCCGAGGGTCAACAGGCTGAACACAATTCCACCGAGGATAATGTTTTTCCGTACAGCATCGCTTTTTGAGTGCAGGTCGGATGCGGGTAGTGCCACACGGAGAAAACCTTTTGAATCTCCCTTTGCACCCAGACGCGTAGCAAAATAACGCATCGGCATCCCCTGCGTCGGGCTGATCCGCTCGGACCTACCGAAGCCATCTTGCGACGTTTCGGCTCGCAGAATTTCCAATCGCTCTTTCTGATTCTCTGCAGCTCGGGTGTTGTCTCCCGGGGGGTAGAAGGAATCGGCCAACAATGTTCCATCTGGATCGAGGAGAGTGATCCGAAGGCCGAGTTCTTGACCGACTGAAATTACGGTCTTTTGTATATCGATCGGATGGTCACTGTCGATCTGTTCGGCGAGTCCCGACCGCAATAAAATGGCGGAAGATTGCAACCGTTGATCATGTTCCTCGGTGAGTACTCGATCCGAGTCGCGAATAAACATGGTCGCAAACGTGATGACTCCCAGAAGGTTCAATCCTGCAGTGATTAGCAGGAATTTCCAAAAAAATTGCGAGGACCACATGCATATCATGGGAGCCTAGAGACAGGAAAACGGCAAGCCCCTGCAGCAAGTTACTTTTCCAGCCGGTGAATGCAAGAGACGCAGTCACCAAACAAAAGCAGGTACGCCAGACCGGGCAAGACAAATCATGAGTTATTACCCTTGTTCTGCCAGCAATTCCTCGACGCGTCGATCGATCGATGCGGGTGTTTCCCCGCGGACGCCATCAGTGAACATTGGGCTGAATCGGTACCGCAGTCGACCCTGCCGATCGTAGAGCGTGTAGTATGGTATCGCGTCCGGAATGTCAAAGCTTGCGATTGCATTTTCTTCGGTGCAGATCAGATTCTCAAAACTTGCTCCGACCGAGTCGAGAAACTGTTGGGCTTTCTGGGCGTCCGCGGCACTGTCGAGGCTGACCGAAACAACCTGCAGGCCTCTTTCGCGGTTCTCTGTAAAGAGCGCAACCGTATGAGGGAAAGCATACTGGCAGGGTGGGCACCAACTTGCCCAGAAGTCAACCAGCACAACCTTGCCCTTGTTCTCTGCAATCACGCGGTCGAATCCCGCACGGTCAACCGCCACCAACGGGCTGCCGCTCACCAGTGGTCGTGCTGCGGACCGTTGGCCTCGGTTATCGCAACCAGACCATGCACTAATCGCGACAATGAGAAACACTGGATGCAAGAGTATTGCCGTACCGCTGCTGAGTAGCCGATTCATTCCATACCTCCAGCGATGTTACTGCCATCTGACGAATCAGATGTCGACCGTTTGGTTTTCTTTGAGTGAACGGTAATAGTCGATGCTTCGGGAAATACCCTCTTCAAAACCAACCTGCGGTTCATAGTTCATGGCAGTTCGGGCCGCGGAGATATCAGCTAGGCTCTCAAGAATATCTCCCGGTCTGGGCTCGGCGAATTCGGGTTCCACGTTCGTGCCCAGGTACTTGTTAAGCATCGCAAGCATCTCCAGCAGGGTCACGCTTCGACCGGCGGCCACATTGAAGCTACGTCCGGCGACGCCTTCTGCGTCGGCCGCTAATAGATTTCCGTGAACAACATTCGCAATGTATGTGAAGTCACGAGACTGAAGTCCATTGCCGAAAATCACTGGCTGTCGGTTATCAAGAATCGCAGTGATAAACAGCGGGATCACAGCCGAGTAGGGACTGCCGGGATCCTGTCGCGGGCCGAACACATTGAAATAACGCAGGGCCACCGTCTCAAACCCATATGTTGCAGTGAAAGAACGACAATAATATTCTGCTGCCAATTTTGCCGCCCCATAGGGAGAGATTGGATCCGGGAGGTCAGTTTCTCGCTTTGAGCTTGTCGGCTTGTCACCATAAAGGCTGCTGGAGGCCGCATACACCAGACGTCTTACGCCGGCGCGTCGTGCCGCATCGAGCAGGGTGACCGTTCCAGTGACGCATGCTGCATTGGTATCGAGAGGGGCTTTGACACTACGAGGCACAGAGGCCAATGCAGCCTCGTGGAAGATGCAGTCCACATCCTGTACGGCCCGAGTAATTTTATCGACGTCCAGCAGATCACCCTCGATGAATTCGATTCGATCCGCGAGGTGGGCCAGATTGTCGAGGTGTCCGGTGCTCAGGTTATCCAGCACGCGTACCTTATCACCGCGCTCAACGAGTGCGGTGGCAATGTGAGAGCCAATAAATCCCGCGCCGCCAGTTACAAGAAAAGTCCGCATAATCAGGAGTCCTCGGTAAAACGACGCGTACGGCAAAACCGATGCAAGACGAGACAGCAACGGGGCCTTCCATGCGTTTGAGAGCCTGCCCCGAGTCTCGCCTACAAGCTCCAGATTCTAAGCGGAAACGGAAGATTTGTCAGTGGGGATTCAGCGGGTGGGACCCTCACCCGATTCAAGCGGTATGAGGGCCCATGGTGGCAATACAACCGACCGATCGAGTATTGCTGGTGGCGATTAAATCGCCAATTTTCGATGCCCAACTTCGCGACGTGCTTCCATATTCGACCAGAAACGCGACATGACTACATCGGCCAAGCATCGACTCGATGGCTCCTGGAGCAAGTCCGAAACCGCCTAACAGAATCATGCCAAATTGCTCCCGCATCGAGATCCACCAGCGGTCTGACCGGTTTCCACTCAGGGTGTACCATGCGGTGGCCAAGGTGCAGAGACCCGGGTGCTCGCTCTGAGTGATCTGGGGAATCGTTCTGCTGGCCCGGGCTGTGGTGGTTGACTTCGTGGTCGTTGCGGATCCCAACTCTATCGAAAGCACTGGCAAATCGATCAAACCAGCAAAGGCATGACCCCATCTATTTCCCGCCTGCCCATGCGGTGGCAATGACTCCGCAAGTAGGAGCAATGTTGCGCCGCGCGTGGCATCCATTTGCTCGAGCAGCTTGTGGGCTGCTGCCTGAAGCGGATCGCTTGGCTCAATATCCATCGCCGACCCGCTTTTTGCAACTTGTGCCTGGAATCGCAACGTACTGGTTGTTGGTTCAGTCGTATTCGCATCCAATTCAGGCAGCGACGCTGGCAGTACAGGTGCAACTGGTTCGCGCAGAGCGCGGATAGCCTCTTCGTCACAAGTACCTGTGGCCGCCCGCGTTTCAATGTCACATATTGCTTCTTGCAGGTTTGACATCATTTGGAAATCAGATTTTTCAGAGTGTCGTTTTTTGTCATATGGGCTTCCTGTAATTCACAAATCAACTTAGTGAGCAATCCGCTATCCAGTGGGATTAACGGACGAGTCGTGCCGGGCGGAGTCGGCTCTCCGGAAAAATCGTTGCCGATGGCCGGTTCATGTTGCCCGTGTCGGACATCATTGTGCGATTCATGATGCTCGGCCTCAACTTTTGTATGTGGTTCGATTGTTTGGGGTGTTGATGCCGCCGCAGGGCTCGTTGATGCCATCGATTCAATCGTTGCCGCATCCAAAGAGACCACGTGTTCGGCCTCGATTCCCACAAAATCGGTCACGCTGATGGCCGTCGTGTGCGGATTATTTGGCGGCACGTGATGCGGTGTTGGTGCGGATAGCAATGTATCATGCTCCGCCTTCTGCTCCCCAACATCGAGCCCGATGTTGGAGTCTGTATTTTCCGTTTCATGCGCAGGTGTCTCAGTGGTTTGACTAAGGGCACTTCGATTTTGAATCTCGGCTACTGTGTCATGCTCAGGTACTGGCTTAACACTCGGTTCTAGCGCTGCGTTCGATGACTCTTCCAAGCTGCCGAACTCAATCACGGCGGTGCCCGCATCGCAGGCCGTCGCCACGTCGGACGTTGAGGCCGGTGTGGTTGGCAGTTGCTGAAAATCATTCCATGCGTGTTCTATTTCCGCGTCTCCCAGTTGGGGTACCTTGGCCTCAGCGGCCAGAAGTAGAGCATGATTGCAAAGTTGGTTGATCAACCGTGGGGATCCGTCGGTGTGACGGTGAATTGCCTGGAGGGCAGCAAGCGACCACAGGCGATCAGGATGTGTGCCTGCCGCGTCGGTCTGAGCCCGAACGTATTGGTAGGATTCTTCGGGGGAGAAGGCGTGCAAATAACATCGGACCGCCACACGTTGATTGAAGCGGGCCAAACGTGGATGGGCAAACCGCTCCTCCAGACTGCTGTCGCCAGCGAGAATCAGGCGCACGCCGGGTTCCGCATCCTGCACTGTATTGGTCATGCACCGTAACTCCTCAAACATGCGGGGTGAAAGCAGGTGTGCCTCATCAACGATTAACGCTATGCCTTGCGGGCAACGTCCTCCGGGCGAGAGTGCCTCGATAATCGCCAGACGCAGTTCACCGTCGGCCAACTTCTGATGAGGAATGCCTATTCGGTAGAGGATGGTCTGAAGCAGTTCTCTACAATTGGTGATGCGCAGATTCGCGAGCAGGACTGTCTCGAATTGCTGCCCAAAATGCGTTGCAAGGAGATGGCAGAGTAGTGAAATTCCCGTTCCGGTCGGTCCCATCACCAGACCGCATCCCTCGCCCCGCTCGACGCAACGGGTCAGGTTCGCGCGAGCCGCCTCGATCGAACCTGCTGGAAAATAGCGGTCCTTCACTGGGACAGCCAAAAAAGGTCGGGAAGTAAAACCATAAAATGATTCGTACATGTTCAACTCCAAGTTAATTCCGACAATTGGCGGATCCCATCGGCAAGTGCCGTGACCGGTTGTCCGAGCAATTGATGGGCGAATTGTGTGTCGAGCAGCGCGGCCGCTAGCGCGGCCAGAAGCATCGTGATTAAGATCCACTCCCCAGTGGAAGAGATAAATCGGAAAACGGCTTTTGGCTTGCCTCCGAGGCCGTAGCTTATCGGAGTGGCAAGCTGCGCTAAGACCGATACACAAAGCAACGATTCGGCATCGTTGCGGTCTCTAATTACGGCGGAGCGGTGTCTCCAGATCAACAGAGGTGCACTCACCGACAGGCTCACCAGCAGGCATGCCCCCAGCATGCCGAGAGCGAGCGGCGCACTGTGCCGGGTTGCATTTTTTGCGGGCACCATATGCCAGCGTATCCGGGCCGGAACGAAAGCCTCGGTGCTGTCGATAGCATCACCTCGCATCAATTGACCGGCAAGCTTATTGACGGTGTGGATGGCAACATTGGGTTGCTCTGCCGTGCAAAAAATAGAAAAATTGAGGAATAGCGGAGTCGAGTCATCGTCCATTAACACCTCAATGCTCCTATCACCTTGATCAGCAGCCAACTGGTCTGACACAAGCGAGGTCTCTGTCAGCGGTTCCGTCGCTTGCTTGTTGGCAATCATCGCGCCCACTGCCCGATTGAATATCCGCTCGCAGGTTTTCTGAGGTGGCCATTGCGAATCGATACTTTTTCGCGTGATTGTGAGTTGTGCTCGAGCGCGAAAAAGATCGCTCTGCCAACGACAAATGGTCAGCGCCACCAACAAAATGGCTAGCGCGATCACGCACCCCTCGTAGAGCGGGCCGAGCGATAGATGTGGCGGGGTGCGACGGGCACCGGATGGTAAAGAATTGCGGGGCATCATATTCTAAAAAGCAACGCTTTCGCGGGCGGGGTCGAAGAGTCCTTGGGGAGCATGCTCCATGATTCGACATCGACTGCACTCGCGGGCAACTTGAGAGGGGTTGGATAAGGTTTTTCGTTCGCGTTGCTAGCATGCGAAGGTGCGCAGCTTGCGGGTTTTGCGCACTTGGTTTGTGGTAGTTGTCGCGCTATAATCTCGACATCGGCGACAATGCATCGTCGCCCGGCTTGACTTTCATTGTCTGAACGACCGCAAGGGATTCTGCAGCGTGTTTCGCGTAAAGATTTGTGGTTTAACCAGTGCCGAAGATGCCGAGATCGTTTCTCGGGCCGGAGTCGATGCGATCGGGTTGAACTTCTATCCGGAAAGTCCAAGATACATTTCCGTGGACCAGGCACTGCATGTGGTGCAAGAGACAGCCGAAACGGTTGCTCGGGTAGGGCTCTTCGTGAATGCAACGGACGATGAGGTATGCACGGCGTATGATCACCTGGGTCTTGATTTTATTCAGTTACACGGCGATGAACCGCCTGAATATTTGCTGGCCTTGGGTGGGCGACCCGTGATCCGCGCGTTTCGCATGGGCCCGAGTGGCCTTACGCCGATTCTCCGCTATCTCGAGGCGTGCAATCTGCCAGAGGTCAACCTTCAGGCGGTCCTGATCGACGCCTACGATTCACAGCGGTACGGAGGGACGGGAGAGACGGCAGATTGGCAACAACTGGCTGATCAGCGGGCCCGCCTAGAGGAATTGCCGCTCATTCTCGCTGGCGGGCTCAACGCGTCGAACGTGTCCGAAGCAATTTCGACGGTAAGGCCGAACGCGGTAGACACTGCAAGCGGCGTTGAAACCAACCCGGGTGCGAAAGATGCCCGTCAGGTCGCCGCGTTTGCAAATGCGGCAAAACGCGCGTTTGCATCCTTAGGTTCCTGACACGCAATTCGCAGCGTAAATTCGCTCTTTTGGCAAGAAATGCCCTGGGATTCGGCCGTCTGAGAGCATATCATACGGTGGCAGGTACGGGGTAAATTACATTCGGTGCTGTGTTTGCACCCTCATTGCTTAATAACAAAACAGTTTCAGCAGATTCAAATAGGAGCGAAACGGTGTCACAAGTCGAAGCCAAGTTATCTTACAAAGTGGTTGATTGCTCTGAGGAAGAATTTCATAAGTTGGCCGATTGGGGACGCAAAGAGATCCAACTCGCTGAGAATGAAATGCCCGGCCTGATGGCCTTGAGGAGGAAGTACGGAACAGAAAAG
The DNA here is from genome assembly GCA_002480485.1 of Planctomycetaceae bacterium UBA7805. Lineage (GTDB taxonomy): Bacteria > Planctomycetota > Planctomycetia > Pirellulales > UBA7805 > UBA7805. Next base: position 3,673 of record DLCF01000090.1, on the reverse strand, counting down.
CCACTGCAGGGTGCCCGGATCGCCGGATGCCTCCACATGACGATTCAAACTGCAGTTTTGATTGAAACGCTTGTCGAGCTGGGTGCGGAAGTCACTTGGAGTAGTTGCAACATTTTTTCCACCCAGGATCACGCTGCCGTGGCGATCGCGGCCGCCGGCATTCCGGTCTATGCCTGGAAGGGCATGAGCGAGGAGGAATTCGACTGGTGTATTGAGCAAACCCTCACGTTTCCCTCCGGTGAACCGCTCAACATGATTCTCGATGATGGTGGCGATCTGACCGCAATGGTCCATCAGCGTTTTCCTGAGTATCTCGGTGATATTCGCGGGCTTTCTGAAGAAACAACCACGGGCATCAAAGCTCTCTACAGGATGCATCAGAATGGCGAGCTAAAGATGCCTGCTATTAATGTAAATGACTCGGTAACCAAGAGTAAATTTGATAACCTCTACGGCTGCCGCGAATCGCTAGCAGATGGCATCAAGCGGGCCACCGATGTGATGGTTGCCGGTAAGGTCGTGGTCGTCGCAGGTTATGGCGACGTTGGCAAGGGTTGTGCCCACTCGATGCAACGGTACGGCGCCCGCGTCATTGTGACTGAAATAGATCCAATCAATGCATTGCAGGCCGCGATGGAGGGTTTCGAGGTCACCACGATGGATGAGGCTGCTGCACAGGGCAACATTTTTGTAACCACTACCGGGAATCGTGATATTGTCATGGGGCGGCATATGGAGCAGATGCCAAATGACGCAATTGTCTGCAATATTGGCCATTTTGACCTGGAAATCGACATGGCTTGGCTTAATGGTCAGAGCAATGTTGATTGCGTCGAAATTAAGCCACAGGTCGATCGGTACACTTTTCCCGATGGCCACTCAATCATAGTATTGGCACAGGGCCGACTGGTGAATCTGGGTTGTGCCACCGGACACCCGTCATTTGTGATGTCCAACTCGTTCACCAATCAAGTGCTGGCCCAGATGGCTCTCTGGAACGAGACTGACAACTACTCGGTCGGCATCCACGTGTTGCCGAAAAAGCTTGATGAGGAGGTGGCTCGCCTGCATCTAGATCAGCTGGGGGTTAAGCTGACGGAGTTGACCCCTGAGCAGGCTGACTACATCAATGTCCCACAGGAGGGACCCTTCAAGCCGGAATATTACCGTTATTAAGGTATTTCCGCGAAGTGCTTTGGGCTCGTTTTCGGGATTAGTCTCCCACGGGACTTCCATTGCGCGCGTCTTCGGGCTACGATCGCGCGAGGTCTGGGTGCTTGCCGGCAAAATATGCCTTTAATCCAGGCTATATACCGATTGCTGGTCCGTAGACACTTCTCCTGAGGAACCCGTTCTGATGCCGAAAATCGAAGCCTTCGCCGGACTCCGTTACGACCTTGGTCACGTTGGTTCACTTAGCAACGTTGTTGCACCACCGTATGACGTCATCGATCCGGAAATGCAGGACGCACTCTACGAGCGGCATCCGGCCAACGTGGTGCGGTTGATCCTGAATCGGGCTGAGGCTAATGACAACGAGGAGAGTAATTGCTACAGCCGAGCGGCGGTGATGCTTCGCAATTGGCAGCGCGAAGGCATTCTGTTTCGCGAGTCCGATCCTGCCGTTTATGTCTATCATCAGGTTTTTGACGATTGTGGCAATTCAATCGAGCGTCGGGGCTTCATGGCCCGATGCGGGCTTGAGCGATTCGGCGAGGGCACAATCTATCCACACGAAGAAACCATGTCGGGTCCGAAGGCGGATCGCTTAAAATTAACGCGGGCTTGCGAGGCAAATCTAAGCCAGATTTTTGGCCTTTATCCGGATGAGAAATCCGAAGCCCAGAATTTGCTTGAGGCTGCCATTGAAGGTGTGGCGCCGCTGGAGGCGACCGACGATTTGGGCGTGATCCATCGCATCTGGCCTGTCACCGAACTGGAGGTGCTTACGCAGCTGGCGGCAATTATGGGCCCCAAGCCAATGTTCATAGCCGATGGGCATCACCGCTATGAGACGGCCTGCAACTACCGAGACGAGTTGCAAGCCGAGGGTAAATTGTCGGCGGAGGATGCAGCGAATGGTGTGTTAATGATGTGCGTGGGGATGAATGATCCGGGCTTGATCGTGCAGCCAACACACCGCCTTTTCCGCGGTGTCCCCGAGCTTTCGGCAGAGCAACTCGCTGAGCGATTGGCGGGATATTTTACCACCCGCATTGCCGGCGAGGGGGTCGATCTGGCCGAGCCAATCTGGGATGAGATTGAGAGAGAGAGCGACCAAGGGACGGTTGGCCTCCTGACCACCTCGGATGAGCGGTGGACGGTGGCCCGAATCACCGATAAGGGTCGCGAGCGGATGACCGAACTTGTCCCGGACCACAGCAGCGACTGGCGAGGGCTGGGCGTTAGCATCCTGCACAGGTTGATTATCGACGATCTGCTGGGAGCAGCGGGCCATCCCAAGCCAGGCTATGTGCACTCGGTTGAGAAGTTCATGCAAGGCATCGAACAGAACAGCGAGCCGGGTGGTGCCGGCGAGGTGGCTGAGCCCTACCGCATCGGCGCGCTGGTGATGCCCGCGTCGCTTGAGCATATCCGCAAGATTAGTGAGCATGGTGAGCGGATGCCGGCAAAGAGCACCTACTTCTATCCCAAACTGTTGGCCGGCATGGTCATTCATTCCCACAAGTGATCGCTCGGCGTTGTCTGGCGAACCGGTGGCTGCAGGCCCTGCTATCGGCGTTTAGGTAAGATGGGTGTTTCACGTGAAACAGGTCGAATGCGTGGTGGGCTGCTACAGTTGCCGCTTGCCACGACTTTTGTCACTCTGCCCTCGACTCTGCCGCAACGCGTCGCTACAATCCCGCCCCACCATTGCCCGGGGACTGTGATTTGCTCTGGCAGATTGGCAGCCCTGTGGCGGATAAGACGCGTACAAGGAGGTGCGTTCGATGAGTGATGCTGAGGGAAAACCGGCGGAGCGGAGGCTTGGTCGAGGTTTGGAGGCGTTGTTGGGTCAGGCCGCTACAGGCCAGGCAGGCGGAAACCTTCCGTCGCAAAAATTGGCCTCTGAGAACGCGGGGACCGGTGGATCTTGCGGCGAATCACAACCGCCGGCAGAGGATGGCGCACTGTTTCAGGTCAACGTCTACCAGATCGATACGAATCCCTATCAGCCACGCACCGAGTTCGACGAAGAAGAGCTCCACAGCTTAGCTGAAAGCCTGAGCGACCACGGCCTTCTCCAGCCGATTGTGGTCCGCAAGGATGGCGATCGCTACCAGCTAATCTCGGGTGAACGTCGTTGGCGAGCCGCGATCCAGGCAGGCTGGACCGAGGTGCCCGCCACGCTTCGCGAGGCAGACGATCAACAGGTTGCGGAGATGACGATCGTCGAGAACCTGCAGCGAAAAGATCTGGGGCCACTGGAAAAGGCTGTATCTTTCCGTCAATACCTCGAGCGGTTTGGCGCGTCGCAGGATGAATTGGCCCGCCGTCTCTCGATTGATCGCTCGACGGTGGCGAACCTGATTCGCTTGCTTGAGCTTCCTCTGGCGGTTCAGGAATTGATCCGCGATGGATCGCTGTCGGCCGGTCACGGTCGGGCCCTGTTACCACTGGGGCAGGAGCAGGACCAACTGAAATTGGCCCGCCAGATTCGCAGCGAGCAGTT
>DLCF01000064.1 GCA_002480485.1 Planctomycetaceae bacterium UBA7805 | reverse complement strand
GGAAGATCGGCGGTCGAAGAGTCGGCAAACGGTTTGCCGTTATCAAGCGACTCAAGGGCTGCCAGGCCTTCCAGATCCTGCTCGATCAGGTCGGCCAGTTTATACATTAACGCACCCCGATCGCGAGCATCCATTTTTCCCCAGGGACCGTCGTAGAGCGCGGCGTGCGCGGCCTTGGCCGCGAGATCGACATCGGCCGCGTCGCCCTCGGCCACTTCGCAGATCACCTCCTCAGTCGCCGGGTTCACCGTGGCAAAGGTTTTTCCACTGACGGCAGGTGTCCATTTACCTCCGATAAAACACTCTGTCTCTCGTACCTCGGGGGTCGTGATCGGTTCACTCAAGGTTGCCATGTGAGAATCTCCAGAAGGGGTGGAAAATTTTCAGGATGTTTTTCAGTTTTTCGGGGATCGCCCGGTTCGAGAATTCCTGGTGCAAATAATGCATTAAGCAGAATTCTACCCATCGCCCGGTAACTTCGCCAACCGCACAGGTGTGTCGGAGCCGCTGGTCCTAAAAAAACCGCAAAAACGTGAATGTCGACTTTTCCTGCCCGCGGAGATGATATAATTTGGAAGCAAAGAGAGGCCCCGGTACAGCACCGCCGGGCATCTCCCGAAAAGTTTCCCTGTTTACGGAGTATGTTTGTGCCATGTCTATTGTGATAACCGAACGGGCTGCCACCGAAGTAAAAAAAATTCTTGTCGATCAAAAATATGAAGAAGGTACCTTTCTCCGCGTAGGTGTCACCGGCGGTGGCTGCAGCGGATTCAGTTACGCACTCGGGTTTGACAAAGAGTACGATCAGCAGGCCGATTCCAAAACCGATCAGCATGGTGTGACCGTGGTGGTCGACAAGAAGAGCGCACTCTATCTTGAGGGGACATCAGTCGACTTTTACGAGGGTGTGGAGAAGCGTGGTTTCACATTCGACAACCCCAATGCTGTGAAGTCCTGCGGTTGTGGTAGCTCCTTTCAGGCCTGATTGCTCGGGTCACTGAAAGTCGTGATCCCGTTTTCTTTGCGGTAAGGCGAGGTGCCACAATGCTCGAGGTAGTGGTCTGTGACGAACGATCAGGTTGCCGATGTACTCGATCAAGTTGCAGACCTTCTAGAGTTTGAGGGTGCGAATCCCTTTCGCATTCGGGCCTATCGCGGTGGCAGCCGAGTTGTGCGTGAACTTACTGAATCGGTCGCGGCGATCGTCGCAGATGGCTCTCGAAAACTGACCGACTTACCTGGGATTGGCAAAGATCTCGCCGAAAAAATAACAACGCTCATCGAAACAGGACGACTGCCGTTTCTCGATGAATTGCTTGCGCGGATTCCTGAAAGTGTTCTTTCGCTGTTGCGGATACCGGGCCTCGGTCCCAAAAAGGCAGCGGTCCTCTATCGCGAACTTGAGATTGTATCGCTCGAGCAATTGCGGGCCGCATGCGAGTCGGGCGCGGTTCGCGCGTTGAAGGGATTTGCTGCAAAAACCGAAGAAGCAATTTTGGCAGGAATCGATTTGGCGGCTTCGGCCAATGAACGGATCTACTGGTCGAAGGCCGAAGACATTGTGAATGCGCTGTTAACGCACATGCGAAGTGCAAAGGGAATCTCTCAGATGGAAATTGCCGGTAGTTTTCGTCGCGGTCGGGAGACCGTCGGGGACCTAGACTTGCTGGTCGACGCCGAGAACTCAGCACCGGTTATGGACCGCTTCGCAGAATTCGAAGGAATTGCCGACATTATCGCCCGAGGTGATACCAAGATGTCAGTGCGATTGAAAAGTGGGCTATCGATCGATTTGCGCGTGGTGCCTGCCGAATCGTTCGGCGCTGCCTGGCAATATTTTACTGGTTCCAAGGCACACAATGTTCACCTTCGTGGTATGGCCAAAAAACAGAAACTAAAAATCAATGAGTACGGCGTTTTTCGCGACGAAAAGCAAATTGCCGGAACCAGCGAAGCGGAAGTCTATGCGGCACTCGGTTTACCCCACTTCCCTCCCGAATTGCGAGAGGATCGCCAGGAATTTCAATGGGCCGCTGAGGGCGATTTGCCGGAGCTTGTGCAATTGAGTGACATTCGCGGCGACCTGCATATGCATACGACGGCCACCGATGGAAAAAATTCGCTCGAGGAGATGGTTGAAGCTGCAGAAAATCGCGGCCTTTCTTACATTGCAATCACTGATCACTCGCAGCGGGTCACAATGGCCCATGGGCTCGACCCAGAGAGATTGCTAGTGCAATGGAATCACATCGACAAACTGAACAAAGATGTGAAGATTGATGTTCTCAAGGGAATTGAGTGCGATATTCTCGAAAAAGGCGGACTCGACCTACCGGACGATATTCTAGCCCAAGCCGATTACGTGATCTGCAGCATTCACTACGGACAAAACCAGTCGCAATCCCAAATTACAGAACGAATGATTGAGGCGATTGAGCACCCGCATACGACGGCTATTGCCCATCCCACTGGACGATTGATTGGGCGTCGCAAACCGTACGCGATCGATCTTGCGGCAGTGATCTCCAGTGCAGTTGACCACAAAAAACTCTTGGAGCTCAACGCCAATCCGGCACGACTCGATTTGGATGACATCACCTGTGCCGCGGTCAAAGCAGAAGGCGGCTTGGTGGTCATCTCGACCGATGCCCATAAGACGACAGGGCTTAATTCCATGCGATACGGTGTGCTGCAAGCCCGCCGGGCCGGGCTGACAAAGAGCGACGTGGCGAACACAAGGACCTGGAAACAATTACGAAAATATCTTGGACGGGCGGGAACAAAAAAATCGGGTGGGAAAAAATAGCGCACCCCACAGTACAGGAATTGGTCGCCCGTTGACGGTTTCTCCGCTGGCTCTCTATACTCCACCGATCGGTCATCGTATCCCGCGAATCGACCACCACTTAGGTTAACTCTTGCCCCGAGGAAGGGCCACGACGGATGAAAATACACGAATTCCAAGCGAAAAAACTTTTGCGTGCTGCCGGAGTTGCCGTACTCGAGAATCAAGTTTGCTCGACTGCTTCGGAGGCGGGTGGTGCCTTTAAGTCGCTGGGCGGTGCCGTGGCCGTAGTCAAGGCACAAATTCACGCCGGTGGTCGAGGTAAGGGAACGCTCAAAGAACATCCGGACCAGCATGGGGTGCAGTTGGTCCGCAGTGCGGAGGATGCAATCGGGGTTGCCGATCGATTGCTTGGCTCTCATTTAGTCACACTGCAGACAGGTGCAGCGGGTCAACAAGTACGGCAAGTGCTAGTGGAAGCCGGATGTGCGATTGCCCGCGAGCTCTATCTTGGCATCGTCGTTGACCGCGGTGTGTCGTCACCGGTTTTGATGGTTTCGAGCGCGGGGGGCATGGAAATTGAAAAAGTTGCAGCTGAAACTCCCGAACTCATTTTCAAGGAGGCATTTGACCGAGATGCTGGTCTCGATGCCTATCAGGCTCGCAAACTGGCAACTGCTCTGGAGCTGCCCGTCGCATCCATGCGCAGTGCAGTGCAGTTCATGCAACGGCTGTGTCGGCTTTTCGTGGAGCAGGATTGCTCACTCGTGGAAATCAATCCGCTCGTTGTTACCGAAACGGGTGAATTGGTGGCACTCGATGCGAAAATGAGCTTCGATGACAATGCACTTTTCCGACATAAAGATCTTCAAGAGTTTCGCGACTTGGCTGAGGAAGAGCCCACGGAGGTTCGCGCTGGCGAGGCGGGGCTAAGTTTCGTCAAGCTTGATGGAAATATCGGTTGTCTGGTTAACGGTGCTGGACTGGCGATGAGCACGATGGATCTGATCAAATTGCATGGCGGTGAGCCGGCAAATTTTCTGGATGTTGGTGGTGGAGCAAATGTCGAGCAGGTCACCGAAGCATTTCAAATTTTGCTTTCCGATGACAACGTCCGTGCTGTTCTCGTAAACATTTTCGGCGGAATTATGCGGTGCACGACTATCGCGTCAGCTCTACTCGAAGCGTATCAAAGTGTCGGCTTCAATGTCCCGCTGGTGGTTCGACTCGAGGGAACCGAGGTGAATGAAGGGCGGAAAATCCTGGAGGAGAGCGGTGTTGATATCATCACCGCCAACGACTTAACAGACGCAGCAAAAAAAGTGGTCGCCGCAGCAGGCTAAAGCGGCCACGTCGATTAAAACGAAAGCGATTAAACCTCATGAGTATCTTGGTTGGCAAAGAGACGCGGTTATTGTGTCAAGGGATTACGGGACAGGCGGGCGAGTTCCATACACGTGGTTGTTTGGATTATGGAACGCAAGTGGTTGCCGGTTGCACGCCAGGTAAGGGTGGACAAGAGGTGGCAGGAGTTCCCGTTTTTGATACGGTTGCTGACGCGGTCAAGCAAACCGGTGTTAATGCAACGATGATATTTGTCCCCGCGCCGTTTACGGCTGATGCAATTCTTGAAGCAATTGATGCGGGTATCAGCGTGGTCGTGGCAATTACCGAAGGCGTACCAGTTCTCGATATGGTTCGCGTTTTTGAAAAAGTACGAGCAAGTGATGCGGTTTTGATTGGCCCGAACTGCCCCGGTGTGATCACGCCAGAGGAATGTAAAATCGGAATTATGCCCGGTTACATTCATCGCAAAGGCAAGGTCGGAGTGATCAGTCGCAGTGGAACGCTTACCTACGAGGCAGTCTGGCAATTGTCAAATCTGGGACTCGGTCAGTCGACCTGCGTGGGCCTCGGGGGAGACCCGATCGTGGGTACCAGCTTTGTCGACCTACTAAGATTGTTTCAGCAGGACGATGAAACGGAAGCAATTCTAATGATGGGTGAGATTGGAGGTACCGCGGAGGAAGAGGCAGCTGCGGTGGTGGCCGAGCAAATTGATAAACCGGTCGCCGCATTTATTGCCGGTCGCACCGCACCCCCGGGAAAAAGGATGGGTCACGCCGGGGCAATCATCTCGGGAGGCAAGGGCACGGCGACGGAAAAAGTTGCTGCCCTGGAGAGTGCCGGAATCGTGGTAGCCGAAAGCCCAGCTGACATGGGCACGGCTGTCCAACGGGCGATGCAGCAGGCGTAACCTCTGCCCCTGCGTGTTTAGTACGTCAAGCCACCACGAATCATCCACGTGGATGATGGATCGTAAAGAACGTAATTGGGGTCGTAGCGTAGCTGGCGGTTAAATACGTAGGCAGATTCGGCAAAACCTTTGAGCCCGTAGTAACCGGCCCACTCAATGCCACTAATCAGACGGATATCGTTGTACTCGATGCGGCCAGTGGTGTTCGCGGGTGGTTGGGGTTGTATGGTGCCAAGATTGGGAAATTTTTGACTCCAGGTACCACCACCGTATTCGCCGGCCAGATACCAGCGGAGGTCGGCGTTACGAAAAGAGTCGAGACGATACGAGAATTTTGGATTTGGAAAGAGAATGTCAAATTTCATCTTCCCGTCAGGACCGCCCGGAGTGTATACCAGGCCGCCGGCGGGCAGAAGTTTGATGGTCAAACGATCAAGATAAATCAGACCGGCCCGCCACTGGAATTTATCATTGGTCTGCCAGACACCGAAACCGCGACCTTGCCAACGCCAGCTCTGCCAAGTGATAGACTTAAAATCCGAGTAAATACCTGCACGAAATCCCACATCCGCACTTAATCCATGCGTTAACTGCGGACTCCAGCCCAAGTCAAGGTAACCAGCATAAAGTCGTGGCGGTGCTTGGGCTCCAGGTCCGGCAACTTGACTGTTGGGACCATTGAGCCAATTAAAATTAAAACCAGGGGTCACCAGTAGCGGTGCATTCTCAGGCATGAACGAAAGAGGCATGAGAAACGTGCCACTCATCGCAGTTTCGGTCCAACCGAGTCCACCCTGTCCCCCTCGGTTCATATACATCTGCCGGAATCGCAACTGCTGTAAAAAACGGGGCCATTGTCCGAAAGTTGCCTCATTGAACAGTGGCTGTTGGGCTGTGCCGGGCGGGGAGGTGCCTAGCGGTGGCGCGGAGGGGTTGAATGGTTGAGAAGGAAGTGTTGGATCGGCATACGGATCAAAGTTCGGGCTTGTCGGCGGTGCTTGCAACTTTGGAGGTGCGGTAACTGCGGGTGCGGCGGGCAGTTTCGGTGCGCCGACGGGTGGCGGAGCCGGCGTAGCACTCGGTACCGGAGGTGGTGCCGGATTGGTCGTGCCGGAAGGGAACTGAACTGTCGGCGGCGAGATTTGTCCGCTCGTTGCTTCAGCGTAAATCAGAGCGACTGAGGCAAGCAGCGCAGAACGAAGGACCTGTTTAAGTGGTAACACTCGCTATCTCTCTTCCCGCAAAAGAAGACAATTCGATCACAAAAGATCAAGAGAGGCGGTTACATACCAAGGCCCCCGAGTGCCGTCAACACGAGTTGTTATGAGTGCGAAAAAGTAGCGAGTTGAATTACTTGCACCTCGCCCGATTTGGGGCCTCCTGTCCCGTTGGATTTCTCTAATCGGGTGTCTGCAGGCACCGCTATCGGGGCGTGCAACGGAAGCGGGATTCAATATCAGCGACCTTTGCCGTTGGCTCGAGGGGGTCGTTTTCGACGCCCTGATTTTTGCGTTGGCCGCAGGCCCGCAAGACAGATTTCTTGACGGTTGTGACTCAGTTGTCGTGCCCGAACACGCGGATATCCCCATCCGCGGACTCGATCCAGGTAGGCGGGTACATGCTTGGCTAAATTCCAATCGTTTAACTTTAACGTCAGGATTAGTCCTCGTATTCGATTCGCTCGGTGGCTAACAATCCGCTCAACCTCTTCTAGCGTATCATCGGGGGCAATATTCATGTCGGCCGTAAGCCATTGAAACTCATGAAAATCTCGAACGCGAACGTCCCCACTTCGTTTTCGGATGTGCTGGAAGTGAGCATGGGCAAGAATTTTAGCATCCACATTTGCCGGATCGATACCGACCACGCGCATCCCCTGTCCGAGCAGTGCCTGACTCGCCCCGCCCGGTGCACAACCAAGTTCAACCCACCGCTGCCCGGCTTTTATAGGCCAACAGACCCATGCCAAGGCCTCTGACATTTTGAGATAAGCCCGCGAGATCATCTCGGCCGAATTCCTGGGTGTCCAAAACCCGCCCGGCCACCGTTGGACCCAGCGGTCTACGCGGTGTGCACCGATCCACCACTCACCAGGATCTACAAGGATACAGTCCAGCACATGGTCATGTCGGCGGGCGAGGGCACCGCTATTCCCGCGTGCAAAACCACTCAATTGACCCGAGGGTGCCATTTTCAGTAACGCCTGCTCGAAACCTCGTGAGGCATCGGTGAGTCCCGGTTGAAAATTCCGGTGACTTGCTGCGACCCGATCGCGGGGCCAGACATGCAGTTGGTTAAACCGCAGGTCGCTCAGCTGATCCCACACCCGGGCAGCTCCTTCTGCGTCAGACGCTGCGACGATTTTTCCGAAACAAAGCCCATGGCTCCGCGCGAACGGATCATGCAGCGAGAACGGTTCGCCAAGGCTGTATGGTCTAGGAAGCTTGAAGGTGAGAAATCCAGGTCGTGAAAAAGAAAGACGTAAGCCCGCTTCGGCGAGATTTTGTTTGAGGATCGACTCGCTGCCCACCTGACAAGTTACAAAAATAAATTCACTTTCCACTACAAAAGCTCATCAGAGGCAGTGAGAGCACCGCGGACGATTGTCCAACAGCCCTCGTTCTAACGACATTATGTGCGAGGAGAAAGAGGTTGCTCCGTTTGGGCAAACGATAGCGCAGAAAAAAATGCATATCACACCATTTGTAGTGATTGATGCCAATTTTCAGGTTGGAAATGAGTTGACACTGCCATACTGGAATGCCGATATTAAAGAGTGAATTAGAAAATATTGAGATTCCGAGTGGGGAGAACGCGATGCAGTACAGCAAGCGATCGATTCTGCAGTATTTATTTTCAGCCGTGGCATTGTATGTCGCTATGTGCGGTGCCCTTCAGGAGGGCGGTGCACAACCAGCAGACGGGGCCGGCGATCAAGCTGCGAAGATGGCGGTCAGTGCCTCGGACTGGTCAAAAAAATACCCGGAAGTTTTTGAAGGGATTGAAAAATTTAACGGACGGGATGTCTCCGGAGCGGTGGAAGATTTTGAGGAGGCTGCAAAAAAATATCCCGAGCTTCCACCCGCAGAGCTCATGCTCGCCGATTTGTATATCGAAAAAAATCGGATTGAGATGGCGATCAACGCACTCGATACGGCAGCACGTAAATATCCCGAAGATCCGGAGACGTTTCTCCTGTTGGGCAACCTCGCGTTTCAGCAGAACCGCAATACAGATGCCTCGCTCGCTTTTGAGCGAGCGCGAACCTTATTGGAATCCTACGATGGCGATTCGATGCGACTTAAGCGACTACAACTTCGCCTTTACGCGGGACTGGCAACCATCGCTACGCGATTTGACGATTGGGCTACCGCGGCGGCGTACCTGCGAGAATGGGTTAACCTAGATCCACAGAATAGTGGACCTCGCGTAAGATTCGCCCGTGCTCTCTTCCGAACCAACAAAGGGCGAGAGGCTTTCGGTCAACTGGAGTATGCCAGGCGGCTAGATGACTCTATTTTATCTCCCTCCATGCTGATGGCACAGTTTTGGATGGAGGCGGGAAACATGGCCGCAGGTCGAGAGTGGCTTGATCGCGCATCAAGAAGACAGGCGGAGGACCTCGATACCCAGATGATGCTGGCTAGGTTTCATTGGAACTTGCGACAATTTGCCGCGGCAAAAAAAAGCGTTCTTCAGGCGATTAAGCTGTCCAAAAATGATCCGCAGGCAAATCTGCTTGCCGGCCGACTTTATCACTATGATCATGACTTTGACAAAGCAATTCAGTATTTCAGTAATGTCGATGGTGACGATCCGAGCGGCGGAGTTTCCGAGGCTTTGAAGCGCGATTCCAGGCAGCATCTGATGTATGCATTGGCTGCGGAGGGCTCACCGGCTGGCATTCAGAAAGCGATCGACATGGCAGATATGGGTACCGATTTGCCATCATTGGTTGCTCAGTGTTACGCGTACAAGCGGGGCGGCAAAAAAGAGAAAGCTCTTGCGACACTCCAGGCGGCACAGCACTCCACACAAGATCCGAACACGAATTACATCTTTGCCTACGTATTGGCAGACGAAGTGAGTGCCGATAAAGTCATGCCTCTGCTAGAGGCATCGCTTGCGACTGAGGGCCTCTTTGTTTTTCGACGCGATGCAGAGCAATTGAGGGCCAGGCTCGCCGGAGAGAAGGCGAAAAAAAAAGCGGAGACCAACAACGCCGAGGCCAGGCAGCGATAATCCCCGGTCGGTGAAAGTCTGGCTCCCGCTTTGAGCACTCCACCTCTTATGCAACAGACTCTCTGTGAATGATTGGGGGGCACCACCAGCCTCGGGTCACTAGAAGCAGTAGGAGAGAAATCCCTAAAAAAAGAAGGCCTGACAGGCGGGAGTGAGCTAGGCTCACCGCCAACGAGGGATTGCTCCAAGTGCCGGCAATTTCAACCAAAAAAGCAAGCCGGATGGCATTGAGCACGTGAAGCAGCAGCAGGCCAAAAACAATCACCGCCATCCAGGGTCCGAAACGCACTCGCGGCAGGTAGGCAAAATAAAGCACCACGCCCAATAGCAAAAAAGCCGTGAGCGACTCCATTTCGGCGCAATAGCGAGTAATGATCAATCGCGACCCCTGACCTTTAATCGCTAGAACAGGCTTGTGGCGACCAGCCATGCCAGTCGTTGGAACTCTACCGCACGCCTGAAGCATTTCTGCGGAGAGACCGATCGTGGTTGGATACATGTGGTTCCACAATTTCTGAATATCGGGCATCAAAATCACAAAGTTGATTGCGATGATTATCGCGCCCGCGGCTTTGTGCCAGGATTGTTGCGACCAGAGGGCGAGAGATTTTACGGGTAAAAAAACGAGAACTGCCGAAACGCCCACTGCAAGCACGAGGCAGAGCCAGGCGGCGGCATGGTACCAGAGAATTTCGTCCACCTTGAATTGCCTGGCCAGCACCAACGTGAGGCGCGATAACGCATAGTAAAGCACAAAGTTAGCGGCCAAACAGTAGAGTGATGTTGGTAGGCGTCGCGGTCGTTGCGATGCCATTAAATCAGGAATACTCAACACTATGAATAACACGGTCCCCAAAAACAAAACATTGAATAACTTCGGATTAGCAAGCAGAGCCATCCAACCTGAGGAAAATTCAACAAGCGGCGTTAAGATGCCGACTTCAAGTGCCAACAGGGCCAACGGTCCGATAATTTTCAATAACCGACATCTGGTGACGATCTGACGATTATCGAAGGTATCGGAGATGCTCGACAAATTTTCGACTGCGCACTGGGTCGTAAGAAACTGCGGTCCTAAGTTTGAGACGAGGAGGGCGGTTGGTCAGGCAGATCGATGTCAAAGACACGAATTTGGGACCAATTTTCCTTGTTCTGCTCGATAAATTGGAGGTGTTCTGGCAATTCCTGGTAGCGGTCGTGTGCTTCCCGGTCCGTGAACACAATCTGCAGTCCCACATCAAAATGCAGGTCATTCACCGCACGGCTTAAATCCGCTGTTCGTGGCCCCATGCCAAAGGATACAATTCCTGCGAGTGGGGCAAGCAAACCCACTCCGGAGTCGACCAGCGCGTCGATTGCGGCTTGAGATGAGTCATGAAGACTGAAGAAAACATAATGTCCAAGCATCGTTGCTGTCTCCTGTCGGCGGTGTTAGACCGAGGGTGTCGAGGGGCTTGAATCCCCGGTCTCAATCTCAGTCACGTTTTCTTCGTCCAATGCCGGTGGTCCGATCAGATCAGAAATTTCACTATCGTCTAAAATTTCACGCTCGACAAGCGCTTCGGCAATTGCCACTAACTTATCGCGATTTTCAACAAGCATCGAAGTAGCCCGATCGGCCGAATGATGAAGTAGATTTGCCACTTCCTCGTCGATTAACTGGGCCGTATGTTCGCTGAACTGACGCTGCTCGTGGATCTCTTTGCCAAGAAATGGATGTTCCTCACTCAGGTGATAGGCAACCGGACCAAGCCGTTTGCTCATGCCCCAATGGGCCACCATTTTTCGTGCCAAGTTCGTTGCTTGAGAGAGATCATTTTCAGCGCCAGCGCTGTATTGATCGTAGATCATTTTTTCGGCTGCTCGCCCACCAAGGATAAAAATCAATCTGGCTGCCAAGTCGGTCTCCGAAATATTTAGCCGATCTTCTTCGGGTAAGAGTTGCGTGACACCAAGGGCCCGTCCGCGAGGTACGATCGTGACCTTATGTAATCGATCACATCCGGGCAATAACCATGCGAGAAGGGCATGGCCCGCTTCATGGTAGGCGGTCATTTCCTTTTCTTTTTCGGAAAGGACCTCTTCTCGTTTAGCGCCCATCAGAATTTTATCGCGTGCATACTCAAAGTCTGACATCTCCACATGATCTTTGTCATGCCGGGTTGCCCAGAGCGCTGCCTCGTTGACCAAATTACGTATGTCGGCACCGGTCAGGCCAATCGACCCCGCGGCAAGTTTCTCGAGATCGACATCGTCTGAAAGGGGAACATCACGGACGTGGACACCAAAAATTTCGACGCGACCCTTCTGCGTGGGACGATCCACAGTCACGTGGCGGTCAAAGCGCCCCGGTCTGAGCAACGCTGGATCAAGCACGTCGGGTCGATTCGTTGCCGCCATCACGATCACTGACTCATTCGGCTCAAAACCATCCATCTCACTCAATATTTGATTCAAGGTCTGTTCCCGCTCATCATGTCCACCACCGAGTCCCGCACCCCGATGGCGACCCACCGCATCAATCTCATCAATGAACAGGATTGCCGGAGAAGCTTCCTTCGCGGTCTTGAATAGATCGCGAACTCGACTGGCACCCACTCCTACAAACATCTGAATAAATTCAGAACCGTTGATGGAGAAAAAAGGGACACCTGCCTCGCCGGCAACTGCGCGAGCAAGTAGCGTTTTTCCCGTTCCGGGCGGACCATTAAGCAGCACACCTTTCGGCACTCGACCACCCAGTCGCTGGAATTTCTCCGGATTCTCGAGAAATTCAATCACCTCCTGAAGATCTCGTTTCACGCCCTCCAAGCCAGCCACGTCTTGAAAAGTGACCGCCTGTTTATCCCCATCATATTTCTGCGCATTGCTTTTCGTGAAGCCGGAGAGAAGTCCGCCACCCCCCATGAATTGATCACGGGCCCTGCGGAACATCACCCAAATAACAACAAAAAGCAGAACGGTCACAAAAAGGTAGACAAACATCAACAGGAACGTGCTGTCCTGCGGCGCTACCGATCGAATGATCACGCCTTGTTTACGCAATTCCTTATCGAGATCCTCACTGGCGAAAGGAGTCAGTACTGTTGCGAAAAATTTCTCCTTCTCGCCATCATCCTTCTCCGCTTTTTTAAACTTGCCCACGACCCGCTGATTTTCAATTTCGACTTCTGCAATATTACCTGCCTGGAGTTGTGTCCAGAAATCATTGTAGGGAATTTCTTTGCGTCTTGGCCCTTGCATCGTGAAGAACGTGATGACCGCGAGCGCGGCAACACATAGGAAGATAACAGTCGTTGCGGTGGGCATTGGCCGTGAAGGGGGCGTCGGTGGTTGTCGCTGAGGAGAGGATTTTTCCATGGAATCTTTCAGATGACGGCTCTACGCCGAAGACCGTTTTTGGGAATTTTACTCAGCGGATCCGGATTCGGTATTCGGACTTTCAACCGGATCTTGCTGGGCATCACGTTCGTTGGTCGCGGGCTGGTCGGAACTTTCTCTTGGGCTGGTTGTCGCACTAGGGTCGACCGGTTCGCCCTCCTCAAATAAAAGGTCGAGCTCAATGTTCCCGTCTTTGTCCCATCGTCGCGTTCGACCGTGCCGATTTCCGTTTTTAAATTCCACCTCGCTTTGAATATTTCCATCGGCGTACCATTCGGTTGCAACGCCCTCCCGCTTGCCAGCTGAAAATGTCGAATGGTTTTGTTTTTGGGGCTCCGTCTGACCTTCTGCAAGGGGGAACCACCGTGTCACCTCTCCATCGAGGCGGTCATCCTTAAAGTTGAACAATTCGAGTAGTTGCGAGCCGTCATCGTTGAAATGTTCAGTTCTACCATCCCTTTTGCCCGCCCGGAAATTCTCGACCCGTCGCTTTGTTCCATCATCGTGAAAATAAATCCACTCACCATCGGCTAGGCCATTTGAATCATAGTATGCCTGCTTTGCCAACTGACCATTCTCGGCATACCACTTCCATTCACCAACTCGGTTGTTTTCCTCGTATGAACCTTCTTTCCAAATTTTTCCGTTGGGATACCACTCCTTATAGGGACCGTGGAATCGATTGGGGCCGTTGCGATACAAATGGATTGTCAGTTCACGATGCGGACGACCGTTCTTGAACTCCTGTGATACCTTTTGCGAACGGACAAATTGCGGTGTGTTGTTGATGTTGCCAACTTGGCTTAGTGCCAGAATCGGCTCCGGATTAAT
>DLCF01000087.1 GCA_002480485.1 Planctomycetaceae bacterium UBA7805 | reverse complement strand
TAGCGGATTTGCCGTCGAAGAAGCGGTTGCGTTATCGTTTACCTCACCACACGAACAACCGGACGTGGTTGATCCCTTGGCGGCGGAGGTAAAACGGCTCCATTACAATGAGGTGTATGACATCAAAGCGTTTGGGGCCTCCGGCAGTTTGCTTCGAACCTTTTCCGATCAGCACAATCAATTGCAGCAGGGTGTGGCAACGGGCACGATGCCAGACGGCTCCGCAGCTGATTTTTCACTAGGGTGGGCGGAGCCCGGATTCGGGAACGATCTCAATGGTGATAGCAATCTTGATGTGGGTGAAGCGCTTTTCACCTACGATCTTACCGAAGCTGAATCTTTCCTGATCAGTCGCTCGGGAGATAATGGGAAGCGGAGTGCGATTGGGTTTACCGCGGAGGGCTTTTTTGGCACGACGACGCCGCCCATTCCACCGCAGCCGGATCCGCCAACGCCACCCGAGCCTCCAGCGCCACCTACCGTGCCAGAGCCGGCGGGATTATTGCTCGCAATCATCGGTTGCGGCCTGCTGCCGTGGCGCCGAAGACCCTCATAATGCAACGCATTACGTTTTCAGCTGTTCTCTGATGTGATGGCGTGCTGCTTGAGTACGTCCATATCGACAAATTCCAGCGCGGAAATGTGAGTGGCTTCAAGCAGTAACGGACAGGCGTGACCAGCATCGAAAGCTTGCTTCCATCGCTCAACGCAGATGCACCATCGATCTCCGGGTTTTAGACCCGTAAAACCATACAACGGATTCGGCGTTGAAAGATCGTTTCCGGCCTGTTTTGAAAATTCTAGGAAATCTGCGGTTACCTCGCCGCAGACGAGATGAAGCCCGACATCATCCGCTCCTGTGCGGCAGAATCCGTCGCGATAAAAGCCGGTGACCGGATCCATGCAACACGGAATGAGTGGTTCACCAAACACATTTTTTGGTTGATTTGCCATGATTGTAGAAACTCACTCGCTAAGGTAGTTGTTGTTTCGAAGCATTGTTTCAAGCGCATCGCTAGACGTAAAGAGGTGCGATTGGAGGCCTACCTTTTGTGCGCCATCGATGTTCACCTGGCGATCGTCGACGAATAGAATCTGCTCGGGTTTCAATCGAAGACTGGCCGTCGGCCCTAGATACGCCTCTTGGTCCGGTTTGCGGTGCCCCGTTTTGCACGAAACGAAATCCCAGTTCAGATACTTCGATAGTTTTAGCTTTTCGTCAATCATGAGATACCAATCGCTGTAGTTGGATAACGCAAAGAGCGGAAAGCCGCTCTCCTTCAACTTAGAAAGCAGTTGCTCCATGCCCGGAAGCCACTCATAAGCGTCATACATCGCTTGTTTCAGTCCTTCGCCATCGATTTTTCTTCGATCTGAAAAAAACGAGGCAAAGTATTGCTCTTCCGTAATGTTTCCATGTTCAAATTCAATCCAGCTGCGAGGATCTTTTTCGGCAAGAAATTCCTTGGCCGACATATTGAAGTATCGGGGCATGACTTCGAGAAACGGTTCAGTGACAACCGTCTCCATGATGTCTAACAAAACCGCAAGTGGTTTGGTCTCTTCTGTTGAAGGCATGGCATGCTCTAGTGTTGGCAGCGTTCGCAGTAATAGATTGTGCGCGCACCTACCGTGTCGCTCGCCACATCGCTGCCACAGTCGGGGCACGTCTTCTTTTTATAGATCAGTAACCGTTCTCGCGCAAGAAGTTTACCTGGTGTCTTGCCGATTTGTTTGGCGTCGACCGTGATAATGCGATTGTATTTTACTCCTAGCCGAAGCCAATCTTTGGCCAATGTCCAGATCGTATCAAACTCTTCACGCGAGATTGAGTTCCCCTGCCGAAAAGGTGAGATTTTTGTTTCGAACAAAATGTCTGCTCGATAGACATTACCAATCCCCGAAATAATCGATTGATTTAGGAGTTGGGCACCGATGGGTGTTTGGCTTTTTGAAATTCGGTGCCAAACTAAATCTGGATCCGCGTCTGACCTTAACGGGTCGGGGCCAAGGCGATCAAGCAGTATCTGGAGTGAGATGCTGTCCAACAATTCACACCGCGTAGGCCCTCGTAAGTCGAATCCGCGACTGTCACCGATGCCGCGCAAGCGTATGGCACCTTTTGGATCAGGGAGTGGCAGCCGATGTGTTTTGAACTTGCCATATAATCCGAGATGAACGTGAAGTGTCGTCCTTTTAGAAAAGTGGTAAAACAGGTGCTTGCCGTGTGCCGTTACATCCTGAATTGGACGGCGATTGATCTTTTTTGCATCGTCGGTGAATCTGCCCTGAGGAGACGAAAAATGGAGCTTTTCACCACGGAAGAATTTACTGTGGTCCCGGGCGATTCGGTGTATCGTATGGCCTTCTGGCATGAAGATTCACGCTAATTTAGAGTTTTATCAGCAAGCCCGCTAATCTGAGCTAATTTTCCATACTATAGAGAGCTCGGAGGGCGGTTGTTACCGAATAGCCACAAAAAATTGCATTTTATACGATGTCCGAATCTGGATTACCCGACGGCCCGTGGATAGGCTCGCAGAAATGGCGGAAATTGCTGTTCGCACATTATCCAGCTGATTTCAATAATCTTCGCGGGCTCATTCCAAGTGAGTTTGAAATTGATCGATTCGATGGTGATGCCTGGGTCGGATTCGTGCCATTTGTGATGCAGGGTGTGCGATTTCGGGGGTTGCCCTCGGTTCCCTATGTGTCGTCCTTTTTAGAGCTGAATTTGCGGACATATGTTACCTATCGGGGTCATCCGGGAGTCTATTTTTTTTCGCTAGATGCAAATCGTTCGCTCGCTGTTTGGGCAGCGAGAACGTTTTTTCACCTGCCTTATTTCCGCGCGTCGATGTCGCTGCATCCGGAAACACACGGTCTCCGCTACATTAGCGACCGTACTGACCGTCGAGGCAATCTATACGGCGAACGAGGAAGGTTTGATTGCTCGTATCATGGCAAGCAACCAATTGAGACATGCCAAGGTGATCTGATTGACTGGTTGACCGAGCGATACTGCTTTTTTACGCGTACTAACGATGGTCGCATTTTGCGTGGAGACATCCACCACGCAAAGTGGCCTCTACAGGCATGTGAAGCAGAGTTTCGCGTCAATACGCTCGCTCCATCACTCGGAGTGACGGTTCGAGATGCGTCACCATTGTTGCATTACAGCGAGCATCTAGACGTGCGTGTTTGGCCAATACAATGCGTGAATTAAGTGAAAAATACGGTCTGATATATATTGCAACTGACGCTCGATTGGATTTTCAACTGCTCTAACCGGTCTTTAAATAGACACATTGCTGTGGAAAATAATTGTTTGCTGGCGACGCGTCAGTAAGAGCCTACTGAGAGAAAATGATGAACCCCCATTTTTTTTATCTTTGATCGAGTCGTAACCTGGAGTTTCCAGGTACGCATGATTTAGCGCTTCCGCGTTGACGGATGACATGTTCGTCCTGGCGGATGCGGCCAGGAGTAACAGAATGAGCGCTACTCTCTTGCACGAGAATCAGGTTGCTGAGCTTGAGAAAATTGCTGTCGAGGTGACGGCCAAATACGCCTCGCAGGTCGACACAGGGTCCTATCCGAGCGAATCTGTCGAAGCACTTCGTGAAGCAGGGCTGCTGGGGTTATTAACAGCACAAGAGTTCGGAGGCATGGGGCAAGGCCTCCGAGCGGCTGCCACAGTTGTCGAGCGATTAGCACGGGAATGCGGCTCTACCGCTATGGTGATGTGTATGCACTATTGCGGAGTGTCTGTTATTGAAAAATATGCAAATGATATAGTTCGACGCGAGGTCGGCGAAGGACGGCATTTAAGCACGCTAGCATTTTCGGAGGCTGGTTCAAGAAGTCATTTCTGGGCTCCGGTTGGTACGGCACAATGCGAGGGCGATCACGTGCGACTAGACGCCCACAAAAGCTGGATCACGTCCGCATCACATGCCACCGCTTACGTGTGGTCGAGTCGGCCCACAACCGGAGATGAGGCGAGCACGATCTGGCTCGTGCCAGCTGACTCAGATGGGTTGCAACGGCAAGGTCCGTTTCAAGCATTAGGCATGCGAGGGAATGATTCGACACCAGTCTTGGCAGAGAACGTGAATATTGGTCAGGACGCACAGCTTGGCGAAGACGGCCAGGGTTTTCAAATTATGATGGAAACTGTACTACCGAATTTTCAGGTAATGAATGCGTCCTGCTCGATCGGTCTTATGGAGGGCGCCGTTCGGCGAACTTGTGAACATGCTTCGGAAACGCGATATGCGCATCTTGGCTCATCGATCGCTGACCTGCCGACAATCCGTAATTACATTGCACGGATGCGGGTCCAACTAGATGCAGCCCGTGCTTTGTGGGGTGAAACGATTGCCGCTGTTGAGGAGGGACGAGAGGATGCAATGCTCAAGGTGCTTGAGTGTAAAGCGTTGGCAGGCGAGACGGCTACTGCAGTGCTGGACCTCGCCATGCGAGTATGTGGCGGAGCTGCATTTCGTCATGATGTCGCTGTCGAGCGATATTTTCGCGACACCAGAGCTGCAACAGTAATGGCCCCAACGACTGACGTTCTTTACGATTTTATCGGAAAAGCATGCTGCGGTATGGAATTGTTTTAGGTCGGAGCCTGCTGGAGAGAATGCATGAATAAAAAATTGACGTTGGGCGCGGTCGCCTATTGTCCAGAAGTGGTAACCATCTGGGATGGTTTTAAGGCATGGTTCCAGAGCCATGGACTGCCTTTCGATACAATTCTTTATACAAACTATGAATCTCAGGTGGAGGCACTTTTTGCCGGGCACATTGATGTTGCCTGGAATTCTCCGCTGGCGTGGATCCAAAGTGAACGCATCGCTCGTAATTTAGGACTCGAAGCATTAGCGATTGCAATGCGCGATACGGATCAAGATCTTTCCAGTTTAATCGTGGTCCGAAGCGACGCCGAATTGGATCGCATCGAGGATCTTCGAGAAAAGGTGGTCGGAGTCGGAGCCCACGACTCACCGCAGGCCAACCTTATTCCGCTTAACCACTTGGCAGCACAGGGCATTACGCCACACGTCGATTTTAAGGTGCTGCCCTTTGACACGCTGTTGGGAAAACATGGCGACCATATTGGCGGAGAGCGCGAGGCATTCGTTGCGCTCATCGAAGGCCGGTGTGATGCTGCCTGTTTAATTGAGGGGAATTACCAAGCCTTCGAGCGGGAGGGCCTGGTGAAGGCCGGATCCACGCGTGT
This sequence comes from Planctomycetaceae bacterium UBA7805, assembly GCA_002480485.1. Lineage (GTDB taxonomy): Bacteria > Planctomycetota > Planctomycetia > Pirellulales > UBA7805 > UBA7805. The sequence continues at coordinate 1,082 of DLCF01000087.1, read as the reverse complement.
TTTATCCACGACCGCTCATTATGATCATTGCTGTTTTACGGCGATTGCGGGTCGTTGCGACGTATCGATCGACCAGTTTGCTAAGCTATTGCTTTCTATGTCGTATGACGACGAGGAAATTCGGCCGCTGTTTGACTTAGAGAATCTTACCGTATGGCTTCCGGGACGCACTAAAGGGTTTGCTCAATTAAATGAAGCCGTTGACCGGTTTGGATATCTAGATGACTTTGTTGTTCGAATGAATAAACAATTTGCGTGATTCTCCGCTGAAAATCCTTGCACCGACACTCAAGCGTCGTGTTACCTCGCGGAAGTCGAATCGAGCATCATTCCCTCTGTTTCGGACTACTCGTTGCGGGGATTGCATTGATCGTTGCTTTAACTGAGAAATTTCCGAGGTAACGCTCCCCTGTGCCTAGCGGAACAAAATGACCTCAAGCTGACTGGCAGAGCTTCGTCGACACCCCAACGCCGAAAAGACGAATGAGCACTTCCTATACGGCGAGTATATATTTTTTCGTTAGTTTTTTCCCCAATTTGTAGAGTCAACCACTGCGGCTGGGTATACTCGAATTCTTCGAATGTATGTTAAGTGTCAAGGCAAGGCGACGCTCATGATGACAGGCGATCTCATTACTCACAAAAGCTGTACGCAATTTACGCGCCTCCTTTTAACGGTCCTGATTGTTGTCGCGACGTCAGCACTAGCGCATGCTTCCCTTCTTTACGATTACAGCCTGGTGGTTAGCGGAAACCTGCGTAGCAGCAGTGAAGTCGAGGGTCGCACCCTTGTTGGCGGTGACATCAACGGCATCTCTAACTCAAGTTCGAACTACGGTATTCACCTGATTGCCGGCGAGTATAGCGGAGTCGATACGTTAATCGTGGGCGGTGACATTAATCCGACAATTAATCTCAATGCCGGACATGCGCGTATTGGCGGCAGCGTTAATGGTGGAATCAATGCCAATAACGGTTCAACTTGGCAGCAAGGCGATTCCACGGTAGCTGCAGAAGTCACTGCAGCGACGACCGCAATGAGCAGTTTAAGTCAGCACCTCTACACGTTCGGTGGTGATTCG
>DLCF01000032.1 GCA_002480485.1 Planctomycetaceae bacterium UBA7805 | reverse complement strand
CAGTTGCTTTATGGAATGCATGCTTACACTGACAAGTTGAGTGTTGAGCCTGGAGACGAAGTTCAATTTCTCACCAATAGCACTGTGCCCTACAGCCTTTCGGTCTGCCGACTCGGCGAAGAGGTGGACGACCCTGCAGGCGACGAAATTCTTATGGAGTTTCCCGAATCATCTCCGCGACTTCAACCGATTCACCCGGGATCGTATGTGCACGTGGATCAGGGAATCACTGCGGATCAGACGCTCGACGCTATGAGTATCGAATGCTGGATCCGACCGTTTCTCTGTGACCAACCCTCTGGTGTGATCACGCAGTTCGACCTGCCGGAGGCAGCAAGCTTTGCTCTGTTTCTCAATCCAGATTGGAGACTCAGTTTTTACCTTGGTGACGGGAAAGACTATGAAAGCGGTCAACTGCATCACTCTCCGTCAAAAGTTCTGAAAAAAGGTGCATGGAGTCATGTGGTTGCTCGCTGGGACGGTTCCGAAAAAACGATCTGGGTGAACGGAGAGCGGGTTGCCGCCTGGCCGTTTGCAGGAGAAGTGCGTGGCAATGATGTGCCGCTACGTTTGGGTGCCCGTGGTGATTGGGGGGAAGCCTACCGCATGCTCGATGCGGATCTGGCGATGCCTACGATCTATAGTCGCTCTCTGAGCGAGCAAGAAATCAAAAAACGTTATCAAGAACAGGGTCTCGTGCAACCGCAGGGCGGTGACGAAATTTTCGCATGTTGGCCATTAAGCGAAGAGCGGGGCGAAGTGGTCGCTGACATCAGTGGTCACGGGCGTCACGGCAGAATCATCAATTTCGGCACCTGGATGGTAGGCGGACCATCTTTTGACCCAGCGAGTGTCTCGCGGTGGCAAGACTACGTTCCCCAGAAGGATCCGACGCGTGGTCACAGCTTGCGACTCGCCTCTGATGATTTGTTTGATTGTCGATGGAAACCGACGCATTCGTTTCGTATTCCGGAAGGTGCCCGTAGTGGATTTTATGTCGGACGATATCGTTACAAACTGAACGGAACGGATCGTCTTTACGATGTTTTGTTTTTTGTTCGTCCACGGTTCGATGCAAAGAAGGCACAAGTATGTCTTCTGGCAGCGACAAATAGTTACCGGGCCTATACGTACAAGCCATTTGCAGAGGTCCCGCCGAGACTGAAATGGAACGACTATTCGATCTCAAATAGCCCGGGTGACCCTCCGAATTACAGTTTCTACGAGAGTAATAACGCAGGGAATGTTACCTATCGGCTGGGCCTCCAAATGCCCTCACCCAACAGCGGACCTTACGTAAATTCTATGATGCACGGACTGGAGCATAACTATAGTCACTTGGCACGGGCAGACCGATTGACCGAAGTCTGGCTCGAAAAAGCTGGATATGACTACGATGTGATCACAGATCTTGATCTACATCAAAATCCGGACATCCTCAAAGGCTATAAGGTCTTTATGATCAACGGGCATAGTGAATACTGGTCAATCCCTGGCTGCAAAGCAGTAGAAAAATATTTAGAAGAGGATGACGGTAATGTTATTGTAATGAGCGGCAACACAATGTTCTGGCGTGTGACCTATGATGAAAATTACCGAACTATTGAGTGCCGCAAAATCGATGCTCCCGGCAATCCAATTCCACCCTCCAAACGCGGAGAGTCTTACCATAGTGATGATTTTGCACGTGGCGGTTTGCTGCGGGATTGCGGCCAACCGGCCTGGAAAATTTTGGGCCTCGAATGCCTCGGTTGGGATGGCGAGGTCAATAGTATGGGGGCCTTTGTCGCCGCCAACACCGATCACTTCCTCTACCACGAGCCGGAAGAGACCGGTTTAAAGGAGGGCGAGCATTTTGGTATTGCCGAGGGTGGGTTCCCCTGTGCAGGCGGCCACGAGTTTGATGTTCGCGTATCGACACTAAAGAAATTGCAGCAAGGGCCAGTGCCAGAAGGTGCCCCAATACCGGAAGAACCGGACGGTATTGATTATCTGGGACACAGCATCCATCAGTGGAAACCAGCTGGTTACATCTGTGATTATTACACGCGAAGAATCACTGATGACGGGGACCTGGGAGGAGAGATGGTCTATTGGACACGTCCCTCGGGGGGCAGAGTGTTCCACGCTGGTGTCATCGCCGGGGGATGGGTACTGTCGTTCGATCAAAAGTACCAAGCCCTGATGCGTAACGTGATGGCAAACTTTGGTGTCGAGCGAAACGTGTAGTCATCACGAAGCCGCTGGAAATCACACTCGCCCAGCCGCTCAGCCGATCAGGTCGGTTATCACGCGCGGTTCATCGGCCGGTCCGATGAGCCGCTGATTGAGACCCTGATAAGGCACGCTGAACTTATGAGGATCAAAGCCCAAAAGGCTAAGAATCGTCGCCTGAAGATCATGAATATGCATCTTCTTGTCGGCGACATGATAACCCAAATCATCGGTGCTGCCGTAAGAAAAACCAGGTTTGACACCACCACCTGCCATCCAGAGACTCATGCTATGCGGGTGATGGTCCCGCCCAAAATATTTAGAGTTATCGCGCTTTTCATTCATCGGCGTGCGACCGAATTCGCCACTCCATACGACCAGTGTTTCGTCAAGCAGGCCACGTCGCTTGAGATCGGTTAAGAGAGCATAGATCGGCGTGTCGATCTCTTTGCATTTCTTCGGCAGATGTTCAACGATGTCGTTGCTCGCAGCGGTTCCGTGGATATCCCAGCCCCAATCAAAGAGCTGCACAAACCGGACACCACTCTCAACCAACCGGCGGGCGAGCAGACAATTATTCGCAAAGGAGGTCTCGCCCGGTTTAGATCCGTAAAATTCATGGGTCGCAGCCGATTCCTTCCCGATGTCCATCACCTCGGGAACACTGATCTGCATGCGATACGCCATTTCGTATTGGGCGATGCGGGTCGCAATTTCCGGATCACCTTGTTGCGACATTTGCAACTCGTTGAGTCGCTTCAGTGCGTCGAGTGAAAGTCGCCTGACCTTCCGATTCATACCCGCCGGATTGTTCACAAATAGAACAGGTTCCCCTTTCGTGCGGCACTGTACGCCTTGGAACACACCGGGCAGGAACCCCGAACCCCACGCGCTCTTCCCCGCGCTGGGCACCTTGTTGCCGGAAACCAGTACGACAAAGCCGGGCAAATCCTGGTTTTCACTTCCCAGTCCGTATGTGATCCAGGAACCCATTGAGGGTTTGCCGAATTGCGGGCTGCCCGTGTAGAGCAACATTTGCGCTGGCGCGTGATTAAACTGATCACTGTGCATTGAGCGGACGATGCATAGGTCATCCGCAAGGGAGGAGAGTTGGGGAAGTAGTTCAGAGATTTCCTGTCCGCTCTGGCCGTGCTTGGAAAATTTGTAGGGTGTACCCAGTAATTGCGGGTGTCCTTTAATAAAGGCGAACCGCTCGCCCTTGAGATATTCCTCAGGGCAATTCTTATTGTTGTATTCCTGCAGTTTCGGCTTGTAGTCGAAAAGCTCCTGTTGCGGTGGAGAGCCAGCCATATGCAGGTAGATCACATTTCTCGCCTTGGCAGGCAGCGGCGGTTGTTTGGCCGCAAGCGGCTGTGCAATCTTGGCACCACCCGAACTCGTCGCAGCGACGCTGTCGGCAGCCAAAAGTTGTCCCAACGCAGCAGCACCGATGCCGGCCGTGGAACGACCGAGAAAATGCCTGCGTGTGAGATTCCAAAGTTGCTGTGAATGCTGCATCGAATTCTCCAATTGTTCTCAGCCTTTGGTGAGTGTTTCATCAAGATTCAAGAGCATGTTGCCGATCACCGTCCATACGGCCAGTGTGATGGCGTCTTCCCGATCCGACCCCGCCATTTCAGCCGCCGCTTCGAAATCTTCGCTATAATGCGAAAACGCTGCCTCGTAGAGAGCATTGATGTTTTGTACCTCTTCATCACGGGGTGGGCGGACAAGGCAGCGACGGAAAATATAATCGATCCCGTCCTCAGTTGTTGCTGGATTATTCGCGACCGTGTCGCGTGCCAGCGCCTGAGCGGCCTCGATAAAAGCAGGGTCATTGAGGGTGACGAGTGCCGCCAACGGAGTGTTGGTCCGAATGCGACGCACTGTGCATATCTCTCGGCTTGTGGCGTCGAAGGCCATCATGGCTGGATACGGACTCGTTCGTCGCCAAAAAGTGTAGACTCCACGACGATAGCGATCTTCGCCCATACTAGTTAGCCACTTATCCCCACTGTATACCACCTGCCAAACGCCTTCCGGCTGCGGTGGCATCACACTTTTTCCGTACATTTTACCGCTTAAAAGGCCGCTGGTCGCCAGTGCCGCATCGCGAACCATCTCTGCCTCGAGTCGAAAACGGGGTCCTCGGCAAAAGAGTAGATTGTCCGGATCACGGGCCAGTCGTTTAGTGTCTGTTTGCGAACTCTGCCGGTAAGTTGCGGATGTAACTATTTCCCGTAGCAATGCTTTCATGGACCATTCACTTTCCATGAAACGAAGTGCGAGGTAGTCAAGTAATTCTGGGTGCGTAGGAGGTTGTCCCTGTGTGCCGAAATCTTCACTCGTTTCCACCAGGCCGCGCCCAAAGATTTTCTCCCAAAATCGATTTACTGTTACGCGGGCCGTGAGCGGGTTTGCGGCATCCATGATCCACCGCGCTAATCCTAAACGATCTGCTGATGCATCATCCGGCAACGGATGCAAAGCAGCGGGTATTCCCGGTTCCACCGAAGGCCCTTTGTCCAGAAAACTTCCGCGGATCATCACATGTGTTTTACGTCGCTGGTAGGGAGGCAGTTCGCGCATAATCGGCACTGTCGGTGCTCGAGCCAGATCACGTATTTTCCGGATATCGGTTTCAACGCTGAAAATCTCATCATGCAGCGGCTTTAGCAGTGGGGTGATGGTGCGGAAATAGGCGGTAATCTGCTCTTGTTGCTCCTTGGTGCGATCCGCCTGGTTGGCTTTTGCAGCCAAAAGTAGGCTCTCCGGAAGCTCGCCAAGCCGGGCGCGGAAGTAGAAACCACTCTTTCCGCCACCGTTAGCAATTTTCACCAGCAGGTGATTGGTACCGCTGCGAAGTGTGGCCCGAACTCGGTCCTGGTCGGGCAGGGCAGAGCGGCCGATTTTGTTCGCGTGAATCGACTGCCCGTTAAGCCATACTTTAATGCCATCGTCACTACCGAAATAAAACTCAACCGGACCGGCCTCCTCGGTATCGACGGTTCGATAGAGGTAGGTTGCTGCATAGTCACCGGTCAGTGGGTGCACTTTGCCATCTTTGTAATCCGGTCGCGATGTCCATTTGAGTGCCCCATCCTCGTACTCCGCAGTCAGATTGACTTCGACCTCGGGAGGGAATTTAGTGTCGAACGCGGCGCTGAAATCACTTGCCTCGAACGGTCCGATAGCCTGCCAGGTGCCGTACTCGGGAGGCTCGGGCGGTCCCTGTGCGGCAAGCTGGCTTACCCATGCTTTTTCTGCGGCTACGAGCTCTGGTGTTTCCACGAGTAAACTCGCTTTGAGCGCTGCCAACTCTTGCATCTTTTCTTCTAGCGGCCCTCGAGATTCCGGAGGCAGCACTTCCATGGTCGGTGTTTCTGACGGCTTATCGCTATCTTCGCTCTGATTTAAAAACGCATAGAGCTGGTAATACTCCCGCTGAGTCAGGGGATCATATTTGTGCGAATGACACTGCGCACAGCCGACGGTCAATCCCAACCAGACCTGACCCGTCGTGTTGACCCGGTCAACGATCGCTGCAGTGCGAAATTCCTCATCATCGGTACCACCCTCAGTGTTGGTCATCGTGTTACGGTGAAATGCGGTTGCGACCAACTGGTCGGTCGTCGGGTTTGGCAGCATATCGCCCGCTAACTGCTCGATTGTAAACTGATCGAATGGCATATCACAATTAAATGCCCTGATAACCCAATCGCGAAACGAATAGATAGTGCGCCGAGCATCTTTTTCGTAACCCTGGGTATCGGCATAGCGAGCCAAATCGAGCCACATCCGCGCCCATCTTTCTCCGTATTCCGGGGATGAAAGCAAACGATCGACAAGGCGCTCATAGGCACCTGGCTCTGTATCATTCAAAAATGCATCCACCTGTGTGGGTGTTGGGGGCAAGCCCAGTAGGTCGAGATAAACCCGTCGAGCGAGCGTGTAACGGTCTGCGGGGATCTGGGGATCTAGTTCCTCCTGCTCCAAACGTGCGAGCACAAAGTGATCGATCGGATTCTCTGGCCAGGCCGCATTTTCAACCGCAGGAATAGATTGTTGTTGTGGAGGCAGTAGCGACCAATGCGTCACTTTTTGCTCGGCTTGGGCTGCGTCAGGCCACACGGCACCTTCACGAATCCACCGATCAAGCAGGGCAATTTGTATTTCGTTGAGCGGTTCCCCCTCGTCTTCCGGTGGCATCAGTTCGTAAGTATCACCCCGGACATGACCCAACAGCGTGCCGCTTTCCGGTTCTCCAGGTACCACGGTGGCTTCTCCGGAGTCTCCGCCGGCGAGCGCTGATTTACGGTCCCAACGGATACCGCCCTCGACTGACTGATCCGCATGGCAGTTGTAGCAATGATTTGCGAAAATCGGCTGTATGTCTCGCACAAAGTCGACCGCCTCAGCCGCCGACGCAACCATTTGACCTGAGGCAATTACGAGAACCGACTGCAGCAATAGAAAACCAGCAGCAAGGCGATACGCGGCGCGACAGATTACGAAGGTGCTAGTTCTCATGACACAGCGGGGAATGCCGGGACTGGGGGTTGCCAAAAGTGACCGCAACGCCCTTCTATTAAAGCATATCGGCTGCCAGAGCGGTATCCCGAGAGCCCTTTTTGCCCTCCGCGACGTGAACTTGCAACGCAGAAGTCTTTACCGTTTCTTCGGTTTCGCCGACTCGCCACACGTCGGAAGATAAATTATCCGGCCGGTCCGAATTTACCTCGTGCTAACCCCCCAGATCGACCTGCGGAACTATTTTCTGGAGGTAGTCCAGACTTCGCTGAATTCCTTCCTTTGGATCTTCCAACGGTTCGTATTCGATAAGGTAAATGCCGTCAAAGGACATTCGCTCCAGGATCGGTTTGTAGTCCAGATCATCGTCACCGATAGCGCAGGCTACCCATCCCTCACCACTCTTCCGCCAGTCTTTGAGGTGGCAATAGTTGATCCGCTCGTCAATCAAGTCGAGCCTCAATAGTGCATCGTCATCGGCAAGCGGTTTGAGATTTCCCGGGTCGTAATTGAAGCCAATCCGTTCAGGTAAGCCGGCCATGAGTTTGCTAAGGGCCTCGCGTTGTGTCGATGCCGTATGGCTATGAATCGCCGCACCCGTGCTGTCAAATTTAATTGCACCATGAGTTTCAATCGCAATTAACAAACCAAGTTCCTGGCAAAGTGCATCGCAGCGGGCAAACGCTTGCAGCATCCTACCCCATGACACTTCGGTCATCTGTTCCAGCGGGGTAAAACCGGCGAACAGTCGCACGTGGGAAGCCCCGCACGCTGCGCCCGCCTTTATTTGTGAGAGGACTTTTTCCAGCATCTCCTGGTGCTGCTGCTCGTCGGCTAGGGTGAAGTCGTTCTCAATGCAACAGAAGGGGGTCTTAATTTGATACTTCTCTCCCAGCGCACAAAACGCATCAATGTCTTCTTTCGAAGGCTGCTCAGGTAGTCGCCCCAGCTGTCCCCCTCCAATTCCAAATTCCATCCAGTGGAAACCGAAGTCTTTACAGATTTCAAAATGTTGTTCCATGGGCATTTCACGAAATCCCCACTCGCCACATCCAACCAACATGATCAATCTCCTGTCTTCGTTTCTATTGTTTTTAGACTAAGCAAAAAAAGTTAACGATTTTCTAATTCATAAATATCTACTTTGCTCTCAAAAAAACGGGGCACAAACAACAGGCCACGAGACCGATCGATTCCGATATCAGCGGGGGCGGCACATTCGATGATGCGGGTCACAGTTTTTTCATCGGGTGCAATCGATACCACCTGGTTGCCCTCCGAATCGGAGACAATAAACGTTCCATCAGCCAACACCTCAATGCCGTCAGGGGTTTTGAAGTACTCGCTTAGCATAAAAGATCGTGGTGGTTTCTTTCCGTCGGGATCCAGCTCATAGATGTCACTTAATCCCCAACTTACCCCATACATTTTTTCATTATGGAAGGTGATGCCATTAATGCCCTTGGGTGCAGCAATCTCTTGGTGTTTCCCTTTTTTATGGAGACGATAACAGGTGCCGGCTGCAGAATCCGTGACATAAGCGAACTCTCCATCGGATGCCATATCGTTCAAGGCAACAGCGCCCGGGACATGGATGATCTGCGGCTCGGCCTTTCCAGAAATCGAAAATATAAGTACGCGATCAATATCAGTTACCCAAAGCTCGTCACCGAGCAGACACATGCCTTTCGGGCCACTAAAGCGGAACTTTTCGTCGCTTCGTACCAGATCCTCACCGTGCAATTTTTCTGAAGAAGGGTTTGCCACTTTGCCTCTTCGTCGGACACTCGGAGAGGATCGCGGCACCAAAAATTTTGAGATAAAGCCATTGCCGTCATCTGCCCAGAACCGATCATAACCTTCACCCTCGACAGCAGCATTTACGTTGGAAACATAAGCCGTCTGATTCTTCGTATCGACCACAACGCACTCAGGAATCTGAAAACCGTCGACCTCTGCGATCTTGGTCACCTGCAAATCCGCGTGAGTAACCGAGTGAAATAATCCAAAGAGAAGCAACAAGGTAAGCATACGCAGAAACATCTTTCGGCACTCCTTAGAAACCGTAATGGGAAGCTGAGAGCGGCCTAATATCTCAGGAGATGCGAAACAATTCAATCGGGGGATGCCCGCATCAGTTGGTCTGGCTGTGTTGATTCTCTTCCGCCGCCAACAAGTTTTCCAGCGCTAGACGCAGGTCATTCATGCCCTCGCGGGTGGTACCCTCGTAAAATCCGCGTATTCGACCGTTACGATCGACCAGCATCATTCTTGTACTATGCATGATCGGACTGGGTGATTCTGGTGGTGCATCGTCCACGGCGAGTTTGAATCCTTTTTTGCAAAGGTCCCAGATCGCATCACGCGATCCGGTCAGAAAATGCCATCCCTCGGGCTCGGCCTCCATCCGCTTGGCGTAGTCTGCCAGAACCGCCGGCGTATCAAAGTTTGGATCAACCGTGATGCTCACTAGCTCCACATTATCGGCCCCATCGATTTTATTCAGTTGCTTCTGGAATTTTGCCAAATTCCGAGTTTGGATCGGACAGGTCGTGGGGCAACGAGTAAATACAAAATTAGCGATCCAAAATTTATTCTTCAGCTGCTCACTTCCAAAGACTGATCCGGTCTGATCTTGAAGCACAAACTCAGGCAGTTGTACTAGCAGAGGCAGTTCGCGAGATGATGCGGATTCAGGCGACCGTTTACGGGCGTCCGAATTTGCCAGGTCATTTTTTGAGTCGCTTCGATTGCAGGCACAGGTCACCACTAGTGGTAAAATTAAACAGAAGACTCGATAGTATCGTGACCGTGTGGATTTCATTTAAGTTCTATCCTTGTTTCAATTCCGAGTCGATCGTTTCCTGACGGAGGTAATCCTGCACATCGTATCTGGGACTATCACGGTAAATCAGCGTTTTTTTTGCTTGCGGTTGCTCTGGAAAGGGAGGAGTGATTTCAAGCATCAGATAAAGCTCCACATGATCAATCGGTGGATCATTACCATGCTCTTTTTTCCAGCGTCTTTTTAAATAATCAACATAAAATGGCCGGTAACCTGATGCCAGATTACTTGGGAGTTTTAAGGAATGTAGATACACTTGCCAGCTTTTGGAAGGGAATCGCTCAGAGAGCGATTCCGGTTTCTTCCAGCTAACCGCGTCGCCCGCTTTCATCAGGTCGACCTGGTTGCCATCCTCCAAAGTCGCAACGGCAACAAACCATCCGTCTACTACGGTAGGCTTGGGAGAAAACATTTTGTATCGCTGATCTAATCCGATCGCGTGACCGGCATTGATGGCAGTTCGATTAAACCAACGAGTCGTTCCACCATTTGCGTCCTCGAAAATTACGTGCAAGTTATAACATGCGGCGTAAACAAGTAGTAATGCGACTAGCCCATTAGCGATTGGAGGCAGGTCGTTGCTCAGTCGCTTTTCAGTACCAGGGTCACCAAGGGAGGAGTTAATACCGGCGTCCTTGGATTGATAAAAATTTGCGATCCATTCCCAAAAGGATCGTGGAAGAAAAACGGACCAGCTGACGATGCATATCCAGGTGAACAAGCCAAGATGCATGCATAGCCCTATTCCCAGGTGGAACGCTACGAAAATAAGTATCACAGCGAGGCGAACGCGCGATGTGAAGATAGGACAAAAAACTAGGATGGGACCGAAAAATTCAAGCCATAGGGTGATCGCTGTCAGCCATTGAAGAAGCGTTGGAAATTGGAGGAGCGACCTTCCTATGTCTGTCGTTGCAAAGTCGAGATGCAACGCATAGTAAAGCGCCGTCCGTGACTCAGTCCACTGGGGGTCAGACTTTGTGACGGCCGCGACCCAATACACAAAACAGACTTGTGCCATAACAGCGGTGGTGGCAGCTGAAAATATGAGTCGCGGTGGAATGATTTGCTGCAATCGTTTCTGGTCTAATGAAAATTGTTCGCCAAGAGGGAGAAACATCGACCAAAAAACCATATTGCGGAGAAAATTGTCACCCCCATTGCAAATCAAAGGTTGCCGCGTCTGCAGCGAAATGAGAAGAACGCACGTGATGACGGTCGCCCATCGTGTTTGATATCCGATGAGCATACAGAAGGCTGCAAGTGTAGCCAGGCTGAATAGGAACGCTTGCCAAAACCAGCTGCCGCTCAACCAGAAAAGGTCGGGTGTCAGAAGATGGAGCGACCAGTGAAATTGATCTGCCTGATTGAGATATTTCAGTGCCCAGGCGGGAAGCACGCCGGAGTCCGTGTAGAACGCTTCAATCGAACTGGAGCGATTGAACAGATCGATCAACACCAGTGCGGATAGGCAAACGCGCAGCAGTGCGAGGGATCTCGTGTCGATGCTCAGCAATTCTCGGGCTTTAAGCATAGTTTAGAGAATCGGTGCAACGAAAATTTTATTTGATAAATCGTCTTGTCACAGCAGGATACCGAAAAGAACCTGCAAAGGCAATCTTCCATTGGAAGTGGCACCGTCGCGTAAAGCACTGCTTGCGAACCTGTTTACTCGATCTTTTAGTTTCCTATCTGCATCGGCGATGTTCTCAAAGCATTAGTTGCGGCAGAAGCCATACTCGGTGATGAGACCACTCGACGGGCACCTATAATAAAACAGAGCCGAATCGCAACAAAATAATTTAAATGGCGTCTGGATGAGCAAGCACCAAACTGCAGTTCGTGCCCCCGAATCCGAATGAGTTGCTAAGCACCCATCCAACTTCAGCGTTTTGAGTAACGCGCAAAATAGGCATGTCATTCACGATTGGGTCAGGATCATCCAAATTAATATTGGGAGCCATGAAATTCCCCTGCAGCATGAGAATGCAAAAAATGGCTTCCTGGGCCCCTGCAGCGCCCAGGCCATGCCCCGTCATTGATTTCGTTGATGAAAATGCCGGCGGATTAATACCAAACACATTTTGAATTGCCTCGACTTCGACCGTGTCCCCAATCGGCGTGGAGGTTCCGTGAAGATTGATGTAATCGATTTGCCTGGTTTCTATCTTTGCATCGGCCAGACTTAATCGCATGGCCGCCTCGCCACCCTTGCCGTTCGGCACCACCATGTCATCTCCATCGCAACTCGCCCCCGCGCCAGCGAGAACTGCCCAGATGGTTGCGCCGCGCTGCCTCGCGACATCGAGATTCTCAAGCACCAGAACAGCCGCCCCACCTGAGTAAACAAAGCCGTCTCGACCAAGATCGAGAGGTCTTGAAGCTCGCTCCGGTTCACCGTTGTAAGCGATCGAAAGTGCGTTCATTCCATCAAACGATGCAACGCAGAAAATGTTTATATCTTCGGCCCCACCGACGAATACGCGGTCTTGTCTGCCGGAGCGGATTAAGTCAAATCCATGCATAATGGTGTGGGCGGAGGTCGCACAGGCTGATGTCATGGAGTAGGAGTGACCATGAATATGAAACATGTTGCTCAAGTTGGCGGCCACTGCCGATCCCATGATCCGCGGCACAAAGTAGGCCCCCACTTTTGATCCTCCGCGAATTCGCATGCGGTCTGCAAGTGCTATGGCATCGGGCACGCTCGATCCGCCAGTGCCCATCACGAGTCCTGTCCGCGAGCTCTGGACATCATTCTGATCTAGGTTTGCGTGTTTCAGTGCATCACGCATTGCCGATGCCGCGAGAAGCGCTGGATCGCAAAGAAAACGACTTTCTTTTCGCTCAAATTGTCCACGAAGCGGTTCAACATCGATATTGCCAGACACACGGGATCGCAACTTCTCTATTTGCCATGTCGGGCGAGCAATGATTCCTGATCGGCCCGCGCGAAGCGCTTCCTCGTTTCGTGCTGCTCCGCGACCGAGCGCACTCAGGATTCCAAATCCGGTTACCCCAACCCTAATGTCGCTCATTTTTGGTCACCCGCTTCTTATTTGGCTCAGGCAACTTAGATTGCATTGTAATAGTTACGACTGCAAACGATCCTGTGCAAAAAGTTTCAGGTCAGGTTCGTCACACTCGGGCACAAGAGTGAAAGCATCTATGATCTCCTGCGGAATCCGTCGAGGTCTTCTTTCGGCTAAATCGATAAATGCCCAAACCGTTTCTGCAGTGACCAAAAGGCGATCTTCATCGGGTTGCCAAATTAAATATTTTCTTAAGCATCGCGTTTTATTAAAATTTGAAACCCAGGTATCGATTGCAATCGATTCACCAACCGCTGCCGACCTCAGATATTCGATATGGTGTGAGCGAACCACCCAGGCTGCACCTATTGTCTGATATTCCCCCGCACCCCATCCTTGCTCCGCAGAGTGTGCCTGTGCCGCAGCTTGTGTCCAAGAAAGATAGGTTAGGCAACTCGGATAGCCGTCAATATCGACTTCACTTTCCGCAATGATTTGGCGCTGACAAAAAATAGCCGGCATGGAGGGCTCCTGAAAAACGGATCCTGAGTGAGTAATTAAATAGAGGCGAGAGAAGCATCAGTGAAAACGCATTTTTTGTGAAATTAACTACACGCACAGATGATGCAAATTTACGCACTCTTGCTGTTGTCATTCCCTTTCGGTGATAAGGGATACCATTATTTCTGGGCTTGCGAATTCTTAGAAATCGCTCGAAAAGGTTTTTTTCTCTTGTATAAATCAAGGCGTTCTCGTAACTCGGCCTTGACCTCCTCCGGTGCGTTTGAGATCGCTTTTTTTTGCCACTTTATCGCAGCCGAAAAACGACCTAATTCTGCATTCGCCGCAGCCAAGGTATCCAAGGCACCGTAGTTACCCCAATTCGATTGTTCGCAGGACCTTGTGGCGTACTTTAGTGCCAAATCACCATTTCGGAATTCGCTCTTCGAGCAGGTGGCGAGCAACCATGCCAAGTTGTTGAGCACTCCGGGATCTTTTTCTGAATTGATCTCAAGAGCTTGTTCAAAATCTGCGATAGCGAACGCAAAATATCCAAGCGCGGAGTATGCCAGTCCCCGATTATTATAGAGTTCCAGGTCTGATGGCGATCGCTCTAATGCCGTTGTCAGATCGATAATGCTGTCTTCGTACATTCCAAGTTGTAGTTTTGCGATTCCTCTTCCTTTGTAAGCTGGTATAAAGCTAGGATTTTTTACGATTACAATGTCGAAATCGCTGAGAGACATTTTTATTTTGTTAAGCTTCAGTAGACAAAGACCGCGTTGAAAATGTGCGTTCAGAAAATCGGGTTGCAGAAAAATTGCACGGTTGAGATCTTCTAGAGATTGCTCCATTTGATCCAGATTTATTTCCGCCATCGCCCGCTGAAAGTACAATTGAGGGTCATCCGCCGACAACTTGATCGCTTTGTCAAACTCATTTTTTGCACGGGCATATTGTTTGCGGGTCAGATAAATGCCACCAAGGTTTGCACGTGAGATTGCAGAGTCAGGGTTTAATTTCAGTATTTTATCAAAATGTTTTTCAGCCGTGGCCAGGTCCCCAGCCTTACTATGCGCAACCGCAAGATGGATTAAGGCTTCCTCCGAGTCGGGGGAAATATCGAGAATCCTCTTATATTGATGGATCGCCCTATCGAATAAGCCGGCGTCTTCGAGTTTGCGCCCATAATCGAGACGACCAGTCGCTTCCGCCCGTTCGAGTGCGTCGCGAGCCACAGAGTCAGAGAGGGAAATGCCACCCAACGTGGACGCTTGCTCAAAGCGAGAGACAATATCTGCATCCTCAGTATGATTCGCCTCCAAAATATTTTGAATCCTTACCGGACCGCGATGGAATTCAATTAACCGATTGCTGTCATCCAGGAGGAAGCTGAAAGGTAAAGGAATCTCGCCATTTTCAGTTTTCAAAATATTGATACTTTGTAACTGGCCGATCAATTCACGATTTGCCCTTCCCGAAGCAAACGGGAAGTTCATTGTGTTGAGCAGACGACGGGCTTCAGATTCCGTCAACGGAGATCCCTCCAACCCGTCAACCGAAAGCGCTAAAACGTTAAGGTTTGCTGCACGGATTTGATCCTCAAAGTCGGCTAATTCTTTCAATTCGAGCAGGCACGAGGGGCACCAACTGGCCCAAAATAAAATCAAAAGATTCTTTTTTCCATTGGGAATAATTAGTTGTTTTTTTCCCTTCCAATCCTCAAAAAATAGCGGTGGAACCTCGGCCCGCACTGGCATCCGGAACGTAATGTCACCGCGTTGATTTTGTTTCTGCACGCCGGTTTTCAGCGCTATCTTTCTTTCCGGTCTTTGAATTGACTTGGCGGACCCCGCATGTTGAGCAAGAACATATCGATTTCCGGCATCAATATTTGAGAAAACTTCAGTGCCTCCGCCAGGCCAACGGACAACGACCTTTTCAATCTCCATTGTTTTCGGAATCCCAAAATGTGCCCATTTGGAACTTTGAGATAAAAATCCTTCGCCTGCACGTATGGTTTTAAGCAACCGATCGCTGTCGGGCACGAATTTTGGTTGCGGTGTCGCAGGCTGATTTTTTTTTCGGTTTAAGTAGACCTCGATGCGAGCACCGATTGCATCACGGTTCGTGTGCTTTCCATCGCCCACCAGCCGAAGTGCAAGAGATTGGCTTGGGTTGGATGAATTATTGCGCATAAATCGCAAGCGTGGTGCATTGCGGTTTGAAATCCAAAGATCAATATCACCGTCTTGATCCCAATCCGCCGTTGCGATTGATCGCCCATCGTCCGGCAGGTCGAAGCCCCCGGAGCCCGAAATATTTGCAAACTTGCCGGCAGCCATCGCAGAAGAGTTTGTATTCAAATAGCAACAATTTCTTTCACGCCCACTGAAAGATCTACCAGAGAAAAACATGTCGTCAAATTTTTCACGCGCTGTTTTACTACGCTTTGAATCTCGATCCGTGGCATCATTGAATGTGTTCGACACGACCTGTCGCCAGAAAAAACTTCACAAGTCGCCCCCATCAGCGTCTTTTGTGATAAATCCATTTGCGATAAGGATATCTTCCCAGCCATCATTGTTAATATCTGCAAACAGCGAGCCCCATGCCCAGCGACCCATCTCGACGCCTGCCTTCTTACTGACATCTTCAAAGTCTGAATCGGATGCATTTTTCAAAAGTGTGTTGCCACGCGCAAATCGCTGCAGCCGTTTCTTAACCGACAAGGGAGCATTCTTTTTGAATTCGGGCTGAAAGGCTATTCGATTGCCAGCCGAGGACCACATGTTGCTGATATAAACGTCCATGCGACCATCGTGGTCGTAGTCGCTCCAACTTACAGACATGCCGCTTGCCGCATCCTCAGCCCCCACATCCGCAGCGATATCCGTGAACGTGCCACCGTCATTTCGATAAAAATTGTCGCGGCCGTAATCATTAGCAACATAGAGATCCTGATCACCGTCATTGTCATAATCTTCCCAACCGGCGGCAAATGAAAAACGCGAGTTATTGGCTCCCAGCCCCGATGCATTAGTGATGTCAGTGAATAACCAATCGTCCCCACTGATGTCGTTTCTGAGGAGACGATTTTCTCCACCCCCATTCGCATCATGATACACGAACGATTCACCGGATGCGGGCAGACCGGATGAGCTCCCACGGTCTAAATACTTATCTGGATAGTATGCCGTTGTGTAAACATCAATATCGCCATCGTTATCTACATCGGCAGCGGCGATGGCAAACATGTCATCGCCTGTAGGCAAGACCTGACGCACCCGAAATTTACCGCCCTCGTTTGAGGCGAGCACGGTGCCCCCTAAAAAAGTGCCAACAAGGTCTTGGTCGCCATCATTGTCCAAGTCGACAAACAGAGCGCCGCGTGTGGCTTGTAGCCAATCACATCCCCAATCATGTGCCGCTTCGATAGCGGTTCCATCTTTCTGTTGCAAAAAGAGTCTGTTCGGTAAACCTTGTTCCTGACAAACATAGATATCATCTAGTTGGTCGCCATTGACATCAGCAATTGCGAGACCGGGATGCCCCATTCTTTCGCTGGTGTGATATCGCATATGGGGGACCCCCAATAGCCAGAAGGAATAGCCCCGTTGGAACTGATCCCCAAAACATGGGTTTTTCCCCAACAAACTCTGTGTGCAGTCCGAAAATAGGGATCCACCCTCCACGTTCGAAGTTACCTGCTCAAAATCGATGCATGTTAGGTGATCAAGCGTAATTTCACCCTCAGGGTTTTCAGGGTTTGTTTTCCATCGCGCTTCCCACGTGGCGTGTTGCTCCACACAACCATTGTCTTTGTGAGCCACAATCTCAACATATTGTCGTGTCACGATTTGTTGAGCGCTCGGAATAACGCGGAAAATTTTGAATTTGGTTCTAATTTCAGTTGCGCCCGAGAAAGGTTTGCACAGATCCATTAAGGCCATGGAAAGGCCCTTGGCTCCTTTAAATTCAACCGTATTGTTCGAGACTTTCTTGGATTGATCATCTGTCCGACGAACCTTAAAAATCGCATCACTGTAGACAGTTTGTAAATATGGCGGCAGCAAGGGTCCGCACCTGAAATCTTTATTCACAACCCCCTGCAGCAGAGTTGAGCTCTCATCCGAAAAGGCATCGATTTTGGATATGAATTGTCCGACCTTTTTTAGTTTTTTCGCAGCGCTATTCGCAAAAGCCTCAGTCGTCCAACCATCTGATTCGGGATTGTCCAAGGTTTTCCATCTTTTGTGAATCGCTGCTTCATCTTCGGTTCTGAAAACCGAGGGTCTCTTTACCGGATGAGACGGAGCAATATGGTTTGCTTGCTCCTCTATCAGGTCCGGATTTTGATTGATAGGTTCAGACTCTTTTGGTAGTGCTGCGATGGGAAATAAAAAAAGATATCCGAAACATATAATTTTCCAAATCAAATCAGGCATCATAAATTGGCTTGATTTTCGCACGAAAAATTTGGAAGGTTTGCTCATGGCTATGAGTGGCAAAGTATGAAAAGAAACCAAGTGAGCCGACAGTGGAAACTATGCCACGTAAACTTTGTTCCCGAAATAAAATCGTCAGCCCACAGTATACCACATAGGTAATTTAATTTGGTGTAGATTGATTGTAAGCAGCAAACAGAGCAACAAACACTAGGATATTAACGCACGCAGCTTCGATAGGCAGATGCAGTTAATGCCC
>DLCF01000164.1 GCA_002480485.1 Planctomycetaceae bacterium UBA7805 | reverse complement strand
TACTATTCATATATACACTATATCGTCGGTGCTATGCAAGACAATGAAATCAGTCTCGCGAACTTTGTTATTTTTTTGAGATTCCTCATGATCAGCACCTAGTTCAGTGTTTTTCCAGCGTGTTGCTGGAAGCTGTGCAAGTGAAGCGTATAATTCTTGGCACGTCGAACACAGTAACTCCTGACAGCGAATTAAGACCACCAATTCAAGAGAGGTTCTAATGATTTTTCTATCGCGCTCGGTGCTAACCCTACTGATCGCATCATCAATCTCATGGATGGGCATCTCCCCAGTCGCGGATTTGCTGGCCAATGAAACCAAACCGACATCTCAGGGTCACTCAGAGGATTCTTTTCAGTATGCGGTCATCTCCCTTGATGGCACGCTCATCGACGGTGCGCCGCCACCGATTCCACTTGGAGGTCGCGAAAAAACGTTACACGGTTTCATCCAACGGATCGATCAAGCGGCAGACGACGAGAAACTAGACGGAGTGATTTTTAAAATTCGGAGTCCGTCCATCGGTCGAGCGAAGATTGCGGAAATACGCTCCGCTATCGGTCGCTTACGCAACAGTGGAAAGAAGGTTTTTGCTGATCTCGAAATGGCGACCACATCTGAATATGTGATTGCCAGCGCATGTGACGAGATCGTGATGCCGCCAGCCGGGTCGCTGATGGTGACCGGAGTTCGCATCGAAGTCACGTTTTACCGAGACATGCTAGACAAAATTGGTGCAAAGGCTGACATATTGCAAGTCGGCGATTTCAAGGGGGCAGGTGAAACATTCACGCGCTCGGAAATGAGTCCTGAGCTTAAAATGCAATACGAGTCTTTAGCAGTCGATTTCTTTGACCAACTCACATCACACATAGCAACCGATCGCAATCTCTCAAAAGAACGTGTCGAGCAACTCATCGATGAAGGGTTGTTCATGGCCGACTCGGCGAAAAAAAACAAATTAATTGATCGAGTAGCTTATCCAAGCGATTGGCAACAATTTCTCCGACAAGGCGATCCCCAACGCAAGGTTAACCTTTTGGAAAAATACGGCGAAAAGCAAACCGACAATGATTTTTCTGGCTTCGCAGGGATGATTAAATTCATGAATCTTCTCATGGGGCAGCAAAAAGAGAATACTTCTGACAAAACTCCCCAAATCGCGATTGTTTACGTCAACGGAGCCATCGTTCCAGGTAAAAGTTCAAATTCATTGATGGGTAATCGAGTGGTCGGATCTCAAACCATTGTCGATGCAATTCAAGCTGCAGAAAAAGAAAGTCGCGTGAAAGCAATTGTGGTCCGCGTTGACAGCCCCGGTGGATCAGCGCTGGCAAGTGATTTGATCTGGCATTCTATCCGCAAATGTAAAAAACCGGTCATCGCAAGCATGGGCGATGTTGCCGCAAGCGGGGGCTATTATGTTTCGATGGGCGCAAAGAAGGTTTTCGCAGAAGAGGGCACACTGACCGGTTCGATCGGTGTCGTGGGTGGGAAAGTAGCTTTACAGGACACGTTGCTCAAATTGGGTGTGACGACCGATGTCGTCAGTCGGGGAGATAACAGCGGAATATTTTCGATTCTGAAGCCTTTTACAGAAAATGAGCGTGCGACACTGGCTGCCATGATGGAGAGTATCTATCTGCAGTTTGTCACGAAGGCAGCGACCAGTCGAAAGATGAATTTGAAACAGATGCGACCACTAGCAGAGGGAAAGGTCTATACGGGGAGGCAGGCCAAAAAAATTGGTCTGGTCGATGAGTTAGGCGGCCTACACGATGCCCTGCGTGCTGCAAGGAAAGCGAGCGGACTTGCGGTCGATGAAAAAGTTAAATTATGGATGTTACCAAAGCAACAAAGCTTTTTTGAAGAATTACTCGGCAGCCCCGCGCTCGATACACAACTGTCTGGCACCCGTCTGAGAACCCTTCCGAAATCTTGGATGCAGTATCTCGCGGAAGCGGAAACTCTGGCACAGGTTTTTCGATACCCGGTGAATGCCTTACTTCCCTGCGTTATAAGGATAGAGTAAACACTGTTATTCAGATTAGGCGATCGTTGCTGTAACGACCAAATTGTCTCGATGTACAACCTCTTCATAGGGAGAGTGGCCTAGCATCGCATGGATTTGAGCACTCGGTAGTCCGATGATCCGCTCCACCTGGTCAGAGGCATAATTGCTTAACCCCCGCCCTATCTCTGTACCTGACAAACTGCGCAGGCCAATTACATCCCCTTTGGCAAAATTGCCACTGGTCTGAACAACACCGATTGGAAGCAGGCTTTTTCCTTGCTGGCCGACGGCACGCTCGGCCCCCGCATCGAGCACAAGCCAGCCACGAGGCTGCACCGAGTAGCCAATCCAACGCTTTCGCAGCGACACACTTTGCCCCGATGGTACAAACAGGGTGCCGACTTGTTGACCGGATAGGATCGCGCTGATGTTCTCAACGACCAAACCGCTTGCCAGCACGACACTCTCGCCAGCCGCCGTTACAATGCGGGCCGCTTCTAACTTACTATCCATCCCTCCGCGACTTAAATAAGAACTCTGGGGGCGAGCCAACTTTTTGATCGAATCATCGATCTCGGTCACCGTAGGAATCACCTTAGAATCAGATTGCCGTGGGTCACCGTCGCAAAGGCCCTCGACATCAGACAGGAGCACCAGCAACGGTGCTTGCAGGAGTTGTGTTACCAAAGCAGCGAGGTGGTCATTATCACCAAATGTTCCCATCAACTCATCGACCGCTACGGTGTCGTTTTCGTTAATAACTGGGACGACTCCGTATTCCATCAACGTCAAAAGTGTGTTGCGCACGTTCAAGTAACGAGCACGATCATCGAGGTCTTCCGCTGTCAGTAGCACTTGCGCCGCAGATCGACCGTGAGACATGAATGCTTGATCATAGGCGGCAACCAAAAGCGGTTGGCCTACAGCTGCTACCGCTTGGAGACGCGACAGATCATTCGGACGCACCTTAAGTCCCAGATGAGCCATGCCAGCACCAACCGCTCCCGAACTGACCACCACAACTTTGCGGCCTTTTTCCATCTGTAGGTGAATCTGCTCGACCAAGCCTGCAATTCGCCGATGGTTCAACAGCCCACTCTCATCGGTCAATACCCGAGTACCCACCTTCACTACAACGATGTCAGCTATAGTGGCAATTTCTTGGCGCAAAAGATCAACCATCGTTAATTCTTTTTCAAATTTTATACGTCAGGCAGAAGAATCAAAATCTCGCAACTTTAACGGGGCGGTGCAGCAGCTCGACCACGCAACCGCGCCTATGAGACCATTGTCTACGAGAGTTTTGGCGGGAGCAAGGACGCAAATCAATAACGATTTGAATGATTAGGAATGATCCACAATTCAACCTATCCTTTCCAATTAGATCCCAGACTGCGATCCTTGAGAGGCACACCGCGTAATCCTATAATCAGGGCGGAGCGGTTTGGATAATAAAGTGAGTAAGTGGAATTTCATGCTTGGAAGTCAAACCCTTGTTTATAGATTAATCTTCCACATGAGGACTTCGTCTCCGCGATATGTGTCGTAGCTGCCAACTGAGAAGATCAACAGATTTACCCATCACTACATTACATCCGACCACGCAAGCCTCGGTCCCGCGACAAGTCGAAAGAACCTCATGAGCGACGAAATCGGACACTACTGCGGAATTGCTCTTGTTCGCTTAAAAAAACCCCTCAACCATTATCTTGAGAAATACGGAACCTCCCTCTGGGGATTCAATCGACTGTTCCTCCTTATGGAAAAACAGCATAACCGTGGCCAGGATGGCGCCGGAATTGGCTCGATGAAGCTTAATATGCCACCTGGTGAAGCATTCATGTTTCGAGAGAGAAGCACTAGTTCTAAAGCCCTGAGTGAAATTTTTGGCGGACAGCAGGCACAACTGGATAAACTCATCAATGAGGGGCAAGTGAGCTTGGACTCACCGGCAACCATAAAGCGACATTTTGATTATGGTGGTGAAATATTATTGGGACACCTCCGTTATGGGACTTCCGGAGCCTACGGATCAACAACATGCCACCCCTATTTCCGTAAAAGCAATTGGCCCGGAAAAAATTTAATGGTGGCCGGCAACTTCAATCTTACAAACGTCGATGCATTGAATCAGAGGCTTGTCGAGCGAGGACAGCATCCGGTTTTTGACACGGACACACAAGCTATTTTAGAAGAGACAGGATACCATCTGGACGATGTCAACGATCGATTAGCAGCATTAGCGAAAGATAGCCAAATTTCCGGTGGTGTGCTTGCCCAGTGGATTGGTGATCAAATTGATCTCGCAGAGATTTTCCGAGAGGCGGCAATGCACTGGGATGGGGGTTATTCGCTTGCGGGAATTGTAGGAAACGGGGACGCTTTTGCTATGCGCGATCCTCTTGGGATCCGACCAGCATACTATATCGAGGACGACGAACTGGTCGCTGTTGCATCGGAGCGGGCCCCGCTGATGACCGTCTTTGACAAGGAGATTGACGATGTACACCAGGTTCAACCGGGTACCATTCTGGTTGTGCGGGCAAATGGCGAGGTGACAATTAAGCGTTACGCTGACGACCCAGGACATGAGGTCGGGTGTTCATTCGAGCGCATTTACTTTTCCCGTGGCAACGATGCGGACATTTATACAGAGCGAAAAAAATTGGGCGCGTTACTCGTGCCTCAAGTGCTCGACTCAGTTGGGGAAGACTTTTCCAAAAGCGTCTTCAGCTATGTGCCAAACACGGCAGAAAGCGCGTACTATGGTTTCATGGAAGAATTACATGAGGTCAGGCGATCCGAAGTAAAACAACGCTTGATAGAAGCGCGTAAAAATAACGAATTAACTGACGATTTGATCAACGAACTCGTGATCGATAACTGGCCTAAAGGTGAAAAAATTGCGAATAAGGATATTAAACTTCGCACGTTCATCAGCCAAGAAGCGGGGCGTGCCCAGCTGGTCTCGCACGTTTACGACATCACTTACGGAGTAGTTCGAGAGCGCGAGGACGCGCTGGTTTGCATCGACGATTCTATTGTTCGGGGAACCACACTCAAGCGGAGCATTTTGCAGATTCTCGGCCGCTCTCGCCCGCGAAAGCTAGTTATCGCATCGACCGCTCCGCAGATTCGTTACCCGGACTGCTATGGAATCGATATGTCGGAATTGGGTAAGTTTGTCGCGTTCGAAGCGGCTGTTGCCCTTATTGAGGAACATGGCTACGAAGACCTTTTGGACCAAGTAGCCGCCAAGTGCGCTGAAGCGTTGAATGCACCAGAGCCTGACTGCGTGAACCACGTCCAACAGATCTACAAAAATTTCACCGCCGATGAAATTTCTCGCAAGATTGCTTCTCTCGTATGTCCTGATTGCCTACGCGGATCGACCGACGTCGAGATTATATATCAGAACATTGAAAATCTACACGAAGCATTACCCCATCATGCCGGAGATTGGTATTTCACGGGTAATTATCCTACGCCGGGAGGATATCGTGTTGTCCACAAGGCATTCCTGAACTTTTATGAGAAAAAAGAGTGTCGCAGCTATTGAACAGGTTCATGACGTTATTTTGTGCTTTGCCAAATGGCTAAGCGTGACCGGCTTTAAAAGAGCCTATAATCGCACAAATTTTGAACGGTAAATTTTTTTTCCGCTGAGTCGCATCCTGCGCTCGAAGTGCGTTTGATAATCTAAATCATGGACTGCTTGTGTAGCGATTACCTCTTGAGGACCATCGAGGCGTGCGTCTGTCTCTAAGGCCGCAAGGCCTGCGGTAAATGTTTCTTCGACGTCTGTCCAAAAATGCAAATGACCGCCCCTTATTATTGTTCGACTCAATTGTGCGACAAAATCCGGATTTAAAAGTCTTCGCTTATGATGCCTTTTTTTCCACCAAGGGTCCGGAAAATAAATATGGACTGCAGCAAGCGAAGCGTCCGGAAAAATTTCCGAAAAAACGTGGCGGGCGTCGGCATGCACTACGCGAGCATTGTCCACCTTAGATCGAGCCAGTCGCGATGCGGCAAAGCGGGCATACTTCAATGAAATTTCAATGCCTAAGAGATTTTTCTCTGGCCGGGCGGTTCCATGTCGCTGAAGAAATAGCCCTTTACCTGAGCCAATCTCAACCTCTGGCAAACAATTTGTTGAAAAAATTTTTTGCGGATCCCACGGCTGTGGCAGTCCATCGCTCTGAAATAAATGACGGGTTAAGTCCAGTTGGGCATTAATTTTTCCCAGAGCTCGGCGTCCCATCAATCCCTCAACCCTGCATCGTCGCTCGTTATAAAAATTTATTTGTAAACCTAAGGATTTATCTGCGGAGACCACCCAAACTCCTCAAACCCCGCGGCAACAAGATAGTATGAAACTATTACTCGGGGCTCACTTCTCGCAGAGCATCAGCAGGAAGCGGAATGCCGCGGATGGATCCCTCGACGACAAGATTCTCGTTTACAAATCCCATAAAGTCGCAAAGGACAAGGGCCCCTTTACGGGCCCGTTTCTGCTTACACTGGATTACAAGGCGGTCACCGGGACGTACCGCACCGCGGAATCGAACGCCATCCAACCCGCCGAATCCGACCATCTCACAGCCGAGAATGTCATTTTTCTGGACAAAATAAGAAGCTAGTTGCGCTGCTGCCTCACACATTAAAACGCCGGGCATCAGCGGCATTCCTGGCATATGCCCGCGCACCCAAAAGTCGTCAAGGCTTGTATCGACATAGCCCACAATCGTACGACTTTCGAAGTCCTCAAAAACAACAGCGGTTAATTGCTCAATTTCAAAGCGCTGCGGATTACATCTGCGAATCGCCTCGAGATCGGCGATCACATGATCTACATCGTACTTCGAAAATGGTATGAGCGGCTCTTTGGCTGCCACGTTAGGTCTTTACCCTTCTTCGCTTTGCCTTCCGAGCCTTGCTGTTAGCAGGACGTTTGCCATGATTCGCTTTTTTTGCGACTCTTCCAGGTTTTGCCATGTTTGATCCTCTATTAATCTTTTTACGCAGTGGATGCTATTGCCCAAATGATCACCCAGTGTCTCTTTACCTCACGCAGCGCCTCGGGCTATCAATCAGACACACATCAAGTCTCAATTCTAACAATCGTACACATGCAGGAAAAGATCGGGCGAGACCTGCCTGGAACTCATTTTTGATCTAACTTCAGAAAATAAACTGTGGTTCCGCGATAACCGACCGCGACGAAATGGGGCACCAAGTCGATCAAAAAACTATCTGGGCGGTATCGAATCGGCAGTGGTTACACGGGCGACGTCCAGTCTCGCATCTGCACAACCTTTTCTGCAGCGGCGCCGCAATCGATCGCCTCGATCGCCCTTTCAGCACAATTCCGCAAATCTTGATCCACTCGGGCAGCCCACAACGCTGCAGCCGCATTGAGCACTACAATGTCCCGGTGAGGCCCTTTGTCCCCGCTTAATACTTTCTTAATGATGTCCGCGCTGTCTGCCGCATTTTCAACCGCCAATGATTCAAGTGAGCGATCAGAAAGACCAAAGTCACTAGGCTCCCATTGAGTCTCGGAGATGGAGTCTTGCTCGATTACAAAGACATCTGTTGGGCCGTTTAGGGTAACCTCATCTAAGCCATCGCTCCCGGTGACCATCACTGTTCGTTCGGTGCCCAGGCCACGCAATGCTTCGGCCATCAGGTGCCGCACTCCAGATTTACCTATCCCAAGAAGCTGATAAGGTGCCTCCGCCGGATTACATAGTGGGCCCAGAAGATTAAAGATGGTTGGCAATTTCAACTGCTTACGAACGGTGGCCACATGTTTCATTGCAGGATGCAATTGCGGCGCGAAGCAAAAACAAATTCCAATATTTTCCAGGCACCGTTCCACCGTTGTAATTGGTGGATCAATGCATATGCCTAAAGCCTGCAAGACGTCCGCAGATCCTGTCTTACTTGTAATACTGCGATTTCCATGTTTGGCAACCGGTCGTCCGCAGCCTGCAACAACAAAGGCTGCGGCCGTGCTGATGTTGAAAGTTCCCGCGCCGTCACCACCGGTTCCGCAGGTATCGATGAGCCCGGCAAGTGATGACCGGATGGGAGTCATATTCTTTCGCATGGCAGAGGCGGCACCGACCACTTCGTCAACTGTCTCTCCCCGCGTATGCAACGATGTGAGAAAAATTGCGATCTGCTGATCAGACCACTCCCCTTGCATCATGCCATCAATGGCTTGGCACATTTCTACTCGCGAAAGCTGCTCACCTGAAGCAACTCTTCCCACTATTCGATCGATCATGAATTTATCCCGCGGTAAAAATTCTGTGAAATAGTCCGACCGAAGTAGCAGGTTAGCAGGAAAGAATTGATTGTAATAGGAAGTGGTGAATAGGGAAGGTAGAGAACAGGGTCCGCCTCTTGTGATCCTACAAAGGGGCTCCTAAAATCAGACCAAGCTGACACGGTGTCCAGGTGCATTGTTTAAAGCGTTCGGGACAAATTCTAGATCCGATGCCAAAAAAGGTAATTCTCGACGTCGATCCTCATGTCGATGCAGCTGTTGCGCTGGCATTAGCGCTCTTTGATCCGGAATTGGACGTTGTCGCAGTCACTGCAACAGCCGGTTGTGTTTCCGCGACACAGGCGACCAAAAACGTCCAGGCGATTATTGAGCAACTAGACCCACCGCGGCTACCTCGAATCGGCGTTGCAACGGAAACAGACGCTGGTTATCTGGGAGATCTCCATCACCTCTACGGAAAAGATGGTCTAGGAGATGCCAACTTAGCTGTTTCCGAACTTCACCACCGGCATCCCGCGGACAAAGTCATCTGTGAGGAGATCCGGAAGTCAGCGGGTGAAATTTCCATCGTCGCTCTCGGACCTCTAACGAACTTGGCCCTGGCCCTGGCGCGAGAGCCCGACCTGGAAAGTCTGATTGGCGAAATTTATATTCGTGCTGGCAGCCTTGGAAGTGGAGATGTCACCTCTGCCGCCGAATTTAACATTTACTGTAACCCGACAGCAGCACGTCGCATTTTCCACTCCGCAAGTACCAAATCTCTCATACCGCTGAATATCACTCAGCAGGTGATGATGACCTACGACCAACTTGATGAGATTTCCGATATCACCACCAAATCTGGTACTCTTCTACGCAAATTTTTGCCATTCATTGTTCGCTCGTATCGAAACATTTGGGGATTGGAGGGCATTCACTTGCCGAGCGCGGTCGCGCTTGCGGTGATTTCCCACCCGGAACTATTCGCCAGCAAGTCGCTCTACGGAGATGTGGAAACTGCCGGAGATATCTGCCTCGGAACAACTCTCTTTGACTGTCGTATTCGGCCAGACAATCAACCAAATATGGAGGTCATTACCGAGATTGATGTGGTCGCCACGATGGATTATATCATTCGGGGGCTTGCAACCGCCTCATGACTTAGCACGATGATTCGCGAAATGAACTTTCCTTCGCTAAGGTTGCTTATCGATTGTCCAAATCACGTTCTCCGACCGTGACGGTTAATTCAACCATTTCCCCATCGCGAAAAACGGTCATCAACACCGGATTTCCAACAGGGGTCATGCTGACCTCATTCACGAGATGATCATCGCTATCGATCCAGGTGCCATTAAAACGCAAAATTACATCACCCGGGATTACCTCAGCTCGCGACGCCGCAGAATTTTCCGTGATTCCCGTAACACGTGCTCCTCGCGGAGTTTTTAGTCCTAGTCGAACTGCTGTGTCATGCGAAAATCGGGAATCGAGACTCACTCCGAGAAAACCACGAACGACCTTGCCCTTCTCAATCAACTGGTCAGCGATTTTCATTGCCATCGTGATCGGAATCGCAAAGCCAACCCCCTC
The DNA here is from genome assembly GCA_002480485.1 of Planctomycetaceae bacterium UBA7805. GTDB lineage: Bacteria > Planctomycetota > Planctomycetia > Pirellulales > UBA7805 > UBA7805. The sequence continues at coordinate 33,405 of DLCF01000164.1, read as the reverse complement.
ATGTCGTCCTGATGTGCTGGCAATCGCGGTGTTGATACCGACCACCTCGCCAGACAAATTGACCAGGGGCCCGCCACTATTTCCAGGATTAATGGATGCATCAATTTGCAGGAAATCCTGATAAGCAACCCCATCCGTTGACAACTCCAGATCGCGACGTCCTTTTGCGCTGACAATGCCGAACGTGACTGAGTGACTTAAACCAAAGGGGCTCCCAATTGCAAGAATATAGTCGCCCATTTCTAAGTCTTGACTGTTGCCGATTCTGGCTGGCATCACCTCCGATGCATCAATCGCGAGTACAGCGATATCGGTTCCCGCGTCTAGCCACATGTTTTTTGGGCGAATCTCGCTGCCATCCGAAAATCGGATGGTGACCTCATCGGGATCGGCGTAACGAACCAAGTGCCGATTGGTCAACACATAAAAATTTTCGCCTCGCTGGAATACGACGCCCGAACCTGTTTCATCGGGGAATCGGTTGCGACGGGTACCGCCTCCATTGATTTCAATGTGAACGACCGAAGGCTGCACCACCTTCACAATCTTTTTGAGAAGACCAATCTGACTTTCTAAAGACGCCGTTTGACGAGCAATTTCTTTGTAAAGTTCGTCTCTTTGTTTTGTCGAGAGTGGCGGAGGCCCAACTTGTGCAAACGAGGCCGAAAATGGTGTGCAGACAATCGTGAAGGTAAAAAAGCTAGAAAGTAAAAAAAAACGAAGACAACCAGATTTGGTAGCCTCCTGCTCCAACGCTGAATACATACTCTAACCCCTCAGTCACACAATTAGGCGATTGTCGAATTTCCGCGCAGAGATCTGTAGCGAGATCTAGCAAGTGCACCAGACGCTTCACGATACGAATCAGGACACGTCCATCTCGATGTCGCTAATCGTCACATCTGCATCATTACTGGAATCAAGAACGCGGCTCCAATCAGCGTCGCCCGAACCTTCTAGCCGCCCCTCTTCGGCTAAACGCTGGCACTCAATGCAGGTGGTTGCGTAGGGCAGTGCCTTGAGTCGAGCAAGAGGAATTTTCTTTTCACAATGCTCGCACAACCCATAAGTGCCATCCCGCATTTGCTCGAGTGCCTTCTCAATACTCCCCAATTCGCGACTCTCGACCTCGGCCAACTGTGAGTTGATTTCGCCCTGCGCGGAATCGAGGGCAGCATCAATCACATCGCCACTGCCCTGCTGCTGCAAATCAGATAGCAAACTCAAATCGCCAGCCAACGCGCGACGAAGTGCGTCGCGGCGAATGACCAACACATCGCGCATCCGCTGAATTTCATCTTTTCTCGCCATCGTAAGCCTATCCTTCCTGCTGCCAATCGTGCTTCGATCAAGCATCTATACCACCTGGGCCAACCAATAGTACGCACTACTTGCCGAAGAGTTTATGCAAACGGTTTATCCTGCCAATTCCACACATTGTCCTCGATCCAATTAAGTACCTATGAATAAACACTTTAACGACATTTTTAGTCGGCCATCTAAAGCCTTTAAGAACTGTCCTCCCCATCACCGGACACCATGTTTTTTGACATTTCCGCCCGTGTGCAAAGCAGAAGACGATCTTTGCCTTGGGATAATCGACACAATCGGCAGGCTAATACACTCGTTTTTTTGCCGAAGTGACATTTCTTGTCTAAGCGGCACACGGGGCAGAAGAATGCGAGAGACGACCCGAGGGTAAAGCGGGAGAAATACTGCAAAAATAAATCACCCCCGACATCGATAGCAATGTCGGCACCGCCTGCTTATCCGGATGGAGAAATCCCGCGGCTCGGAAATGAGCTGTGAGTGGTCGACAGTCTAGTTACCCAGCATTGCCTTCACATCTGCGAAATCGCGCAAACGATATTTCACCCCCACGAGGTCCAGAATCCTGCAAAGGGAACGGAGGGCAACGCCCAGCCCATCCGGACCACTGAATCCCCCGAATTGTCCTCCGCCCTTCAAGTGGGGCTCAAGGTCAAGAAAAACTCCAGGGATCCCGCGTCGCTGCAGTTTTTTTGTGAGCCGCGGCAACGTGTCAGAAAAATCCTTGAAAATTAATTCGTGTCCGCTTTGCCCCTCGTCGGCAGGCACGAAGTGGCGTAACGCCTCCTCATCCACATGCTCAATTCGAGTGATCTTTCCCGAATGACGGTAATCCTTTACATGAAACCATCCGATCGCTTCTTTCATGGCCTTGTATTGAGTAAAGACACCAGCCGCATCGAATCCCTGTGTGACCAGATTCCCTCCGTCAAAAATTAACATTAAAGCCGGGTGATTTACACGTTGATGAATCTCGGAAAGCAGTTCGCCATTTTGCCCCACCAAATTTGCTTCGACTTCCAGCCCGAAAGTCAAATCACTGCGATGACAAGCCTCAGCTATTTGAGATAACTGGTCAACACATTGCGGGAGGTGATCTTCCGCGGAACTCCCCTTCGGATGGTAAAACGAAAAGCCACGAATCAGTTTTGTTTCGAAGGTATGGGCCAAATCACAAGCCTTCGCAACATCCCGCTCAAGATACTTCTTGAACGGAACGTAAGGATTTTTTGTTCCATCCTCAACGTCGCAAAGCTTTACTTTTCCAATGGGAGAGCCAATCGAGGAGACATTCATTCCGTACTCGTCCTCAAGATGACGAATCTTGGTGATCTCCCCCTTCGTAAGTTTCATCACATTTTTGATGCCATTGCCGACATCGATAAAACGAATACTGTAGTACTGGAGACCGACTGCAGCGAAGGCGGCAAACTGCTCGACTGCTGTCTTGTGATTGGCAGCCTCATCCGCAAATCCGCTCAGAATAATTTCTGGGGTTTCAGCCATCAGTCAACTTTTTTCTCCATCGGCAGACGGATATTCAACGGTTACCTTGGTTGTGATGCCTCCCCGTGCACTAAATGCGGCTTCACATTTTAGATGCTTCGGTTCAATTACGCGGACAATATCGTTCACAATACTATTGGTGATATTCTCATAGAAAATTCCCTGATCGCGGAACTGCTGCAAATACATCTTTAAGCTTTTTAGCTCGACACAGTGATTATTCGGACAATAGGTGAAGGTCAGAGTCCCGAAATCGGGTTGCCCTGTTTTGGGGCAAAGCGATGTAAATTCAGGACATACAATTTCTATCAGATAATTGCGCTGGGGAAATGGATTCTCGAAAGTTTCCAGAATTTCCGTACTGACGTTGGCCATCGCTGGGGACTCCATAATTCGGTTGTTCATTCTATCTGCAGCGCCCCAGTTGCAATTGTATTGTGGCATGCTCAGGCGCCGTGCAAAAGAGGGCCATCCAGCAACTGGGGCTCATCTCACATCAAGACCACGGGCAAACCTCGGCGACAAAGTGCCATTATTGACTTTAGTTTAGCGTGCCGAGTATTCGGCCAATCCGATCGACGGCTGCCTGCAGGGATCGCCGCGCCATTTGAAAGTTCATGTGCGTCGAAATTTCCGGCTGGAGGTCGATAAAATCATCTTTGGCGTTGCGGAGACGATGCCATTTACGAGTCGCCTGCTCAATGTATCCGTCTGCATCACGTTTATCCCAGAATACTCCCAACGCATGCATGTAGTCATAAAGCATGCGATGGACTTTCTGCAGATCCTCATCCTCCTCGGCCTCTTCCGAGTGTTTTAGAAAAGTGCGCACCATCCAGACATGAGTTAATAGGTCATCCACTTGGCCCATTTTTTCATTTGAATTCATTATTAATCTCAATTTTCAAATAGCTTCGACCGTCAATGCAACACGGTCAGGAAATTTTCTTCAATCGCCTTGCCGATGCTCTTCACGGAATGGATCTTCCGGTCGTGCCATTTCATGATCTTGCAAGGGATCGCTTGGTTTTGCATCTTGCTGATGTGGTGATTTGCGGGGGTGCTCCGCCGCGGATGATGTATCAACTGGCAACGCTTCCGGCGGGGGCGTGTTTTTTTGGGGAGTTGGGGTCTTTTTTGGACCGGGGCTACCCTTGGGAGAGAAAATTAATACGATTGCCGAACCACCGATGACTAGAATTAAACCGGCCCAGAAAAATGGGCTGATAGATCCACCGTCGGTGCGTCGGACGATTGCCCAGAACGTATTGATTACCGGTGCCCCCCCGAATACCAGAGGCATTACATAAATCGGCTTGCCACCCCAATTGAATGCCATAATAATCCCGAGCGATCCCAAAACGCCTGCCGCACCTGCGGCTAGGCTCCAACAGGTCCCGCTGACTCGAAACGCGTCCCAACCACCATCCAAGCCTCCACTGAGTAGCATGGTGGGCACGACCACAGCGATAGCGAAATAGGCAATGCCCACACAAAGCAGCGGGCGCAGGCGACTGCCATCCATCTTCATTTGTCCCCGGTGTAAAAACGGGCCATAAGCACCCCAGCAAAGAACCGTGCCGGCGATGGCCGATACCAACCATATCCAATGCACCGAACCGGAGCCCTCGGCGTTTGGCGGGGCAGACGGTTTGAAGATTAGCACCGTGACGGCTCCCAGAATGACCATCATTAGGCCGGCAATAAAGACTGGGCCAATTTCACGAGTCAATCTGTTCATGCGTGCGGTAATCAACGAATTAACGATGGGAGCACCCCCAAATACGATCGGCATCACGTAAAAGGGGCTTCCACCACTTTCAAATGCCAGAATGATTCCTAACGCACCAAAGGCTCCAGCTGCACCCGCCAGCAGACTCCAGAAACCGCCCCCAGTGGTCCAGCATCCCGACTCTCCGCGAGTACGAAGTAAGGCAGCCGGCACCGCCACTGCGATAAAAAAGTACGCAACGCCAACGAAGAAAAACGGGAGGAGTCGGGTGTGATCCATATCCTGCTGCCCGCGATGGAGCACAGGACCATACATGCCCCAGCTGAGCACTGTCAGCGCGACAGATCCAATCACAAAGAGAAATTTCATGGCGATTTACCCTGCGAGGAAATGGTGAGGCTTCAGTGTATCAAAGCAGCAACCTCGGGCGAGGGGGCAGGTTTACTCTCCACGAAGCGCTACGACCGGCACTGCCTTGAGCATCCGTCGTATTGAGATAAGGCCTACAGACAGACCTACAATAAACAGCAGGATTAGCCCGCTCGTTGCAAACAGAGGAACCCGAACTTCACCATCCACAAGATAGGGTAGAATTGCGATACTGGCAGCAAGGATACCCGCCACGAGCCCGGTCACCAGCAAAAATATCGTTTCAATGATTAACAGGATCGACAGTCGATGCGGGCTGAATCCCAGGGCCTGCTGCAAGGCAAACTCATGACGTCGACTGAAAATATTACGGAATTGGACGGCAAGTAGCCCCAGTGTTCCCAGCAGCAGACCAAGCCCACCGAGCGCCTGAAATGCGGTCAGATAGGTATTCTGCACGCCGAACAGCATTGCTAATCGATCTGCGATTGGCTCCACATCAAAACCGTAATCAGCAAGTTGTTCCTCTAACAAAGTTGTCACTGCCAACGCATTGTCTGGAGCGGTATCAATCAAAAAATATCGATAGCCCTCCGTCTCCGGATACAAATCCAACAACGAATCCTCGCTCACGAGCAGTGAGCCTTGAAAAAAACTGTTCCTCAGCAGCGCGACCACCTGAAAGGTTGTTTTGCGAGACTGATCAGTGAGTTCAAACTGCTCACCCACCCCGCCGTAAAGCCCCAATCCGTATCTTGCCGTATTCTGATCGAGAACGACCGGCACGATTCGATTGCCCTCGGCGTCTGCAGGCAAATCTTGCAATAAAACACCCCATTGATCGACGCCTAAATCATCTGCGAAGAAATCGTGTGGCATCGTCGGAGGTACTCCAATGATCCGTGGATGCCGTGCACGGTAAAGATTGAGGCAGCTAGCGTCATCTCCACCGCGGACGCGGAGCGAGACAACCTGCGTTTTCCCGAGCAGCCCGTCCGGTTCTCGATTTAATCCGTATTCTTCCCGACCATCAGAGCTTGCCAGATCGAAGTAGAGGGGCAACGCACTTTCAGCCAGCAGATTGAATCTACCTTCTTTATTTTGCTCGATGCGGAATGCGCTGACCGATAAAATCATAAAAGTTGCGACCGCCACCAGAGCGATGGTCAACACACTCTGCTGCGGCTGTCTACTTAGACAAACACCAGCAAATCGAAAGAGACTCTGCATCCGATGATGGCCGCGCTCCGCGCCCAGGCGATGCAACTGACCGCCGAACCCAGTGATGGCGAAAAGCAATGTGGAACTTCCTGCTGCGAAAAAGAGGACTGTTCGCAGCGAAGGTGGTCCGAAAATCGCCACCGTCACCGCAAACACCGCAACCAGGAGGCTGAATGTCGCCCACCGAAAAAGTCTTTTGGATACATTGCGCGAGGCAAGCGTATGGGCTTGCGCGACCAATCCTCTCCGTTGGATTGCCCGCCGCTGCGAAGAAAACGACCACAGGACTGCCAAGAAACAAACCAATCCTCCCGCGACAAAACCGCTCGCCAAGCCTAAACCAGAGACATGCAAATGCACAAAAGGAGTTGCCACGGCCTGCACCCACCATGTTCGTAATCCATGCGCCATCGTCGCCGCGTAGAGGATTCCGAGGAGTGTTCCCACCACCCCTCCTGCCCCGACCAGAAAAAATGTCTCCAGGCACACTAACTGGAAGATACGTTTTGGCTGAAAACCGACTGCCGCAAGCAAACTCCACTCGGCTGCCCGCTGATCGACGTCCAGGCGAACCAGCAATGAGAGAAGCAACAGCGACGAGAAAATGAGAAACATGCTGAAACAGAGAAACAGTACGCCAAAAGGGGTTGTTCCTCCGGCAGCTCTAAGTAACTCGCCGCGAATATCACGGAATGCGAAGGTCCCAGAACGGCTCAATTCCGCTTGCAAACTTCGATGCAATCGCAATTGAGCAGCCTCGGCTGACTCGGTTTTCGACTTGGGCACACGCAGCGATGTGAGATTGCCAAAACGACTGCTCCAGAGCGTCTCCCCTGCTCGCTGGGATATGAACGCCTTAGGCGTTGCCCGGTAATCATCCCAATACAATTCATCCTGTTCCCGCACCCTGCTCGCGTCAAACGGAAAGGGGGGATCCCAGGCATCAATCGACGCTTGGTCCGTAACGCCTGAAAGCTCTGGCGTGAGTTGGCGATCATTTGCCAGCGTGGCTCGTTGCTGGCCATCAAAGAGGGGAACGATCGAATGCAGACGGAATTCAGCAGTCTTTTCCTCGACCCGCCCATGGGTTGTTACTGGATCAAAATAAGTAATTTCAATTCGATCTCCCGGCTGAGCTTGAAGTTTTTCGGCGGCCCAGCTGTTAAGCACAATTTCATCATCCGCTAATTGAACTGGATCACCATCGGCACGCAGCAGTGGCCCGAGCGATTTGATCGAGTCAATGGCCGTGACTGTAGAGTACGGAATGCGCTTTGATCCAGCACTGATCCAATTGGCCAAATAGGTGAAGGTCGCCTGTGGCTGGTCCGCTCCTGTCCACACTTTTTCAGCCGCCGCCTGCACCGCTTCGGGCAGCATCATTTGCTCCGATGTCAGATCAATATATCCGCTGCCTGCTGCCGCACTGGTGGGAACGAACTGTAACCGGAGTCCATAGTCAGTCAGTTCAGGCGTAATCTCCATGGCGTTTTCCTCAAGGCAAGGCGGGGCCGCACCCCGCTGGCGTCCAACCAGGATTAAATTAGCCTTGCCCGACTGGTCAAGCATGTCCGCAAGCTCCGCGCGTGCAACAAACGCGTTGAGTGGCCTCGTCTGGTTAGGGCTCAAAGAAAACCCCCCGAAGCCATCGGTGGATACAATATCGGAAACGGTCCAAACGCGCCGCCTCACGGTTTCCATTTTCCGACCCAATGGACTCTCTGCAGGAATCTGTTGGGGACGTCCTAACTGTACGATTATTCGATCCCCGATGCGGGCATCGAGATAAGTCCTTGAAGCGAGACGGTCGGTAAGGACGATTTGGTCACCCTGAGGTGGCTTAGTGGGGCCAGCCTCACCCAGCTGCCAAAAAGAGTCATCGCAACCGAACACCGTTACCCCAGAGACAATCATTGAGCGGGCCGGGTTTTTGAGTGAGCCACGAGCGAGGATCGCCGATTCTGCCTGCATGCCTCGTTGCCTGAAATCAGCGCTTTGCTGCAGTTGATTACACAGCTCTTCTCTAAAGAGAACTTCGGTCAAGATCAGCCGATCGATGCGTCCGAGTCGACTCAGTATCAAGTCACGTAAGCTGCCATTCACCGAATCTCCGACCAGCAATGCACCAGTCAGTATCGTAGTGGTGGTTGCCACGGCCAGGAGCAAAGCAACCCGAGTAGTTCGCTTCCATTTTTGAGCGGCCAAAGCGAGACGCAGAAGGGTCATTGAAAGAAACGTCCTTTTTATTACTTTGACTTAAGCGACACGGCAGCCATCCCTTTATAATAAATCCCGGTCGTGTAAGCAGCAGACCAATAATTAAAACAAGGCATTTGTGCTCATCGCAACGGAAAAAGTCTGCTTGATCGGCCACGTCGTCGCGATGTAACGGCAAATTTCGCAAAGATGTCAAAATTGGAATGGATGATGCGTCCCATAACTATTGCTTGCTTGGTGTTGGCTCACTGTCTTCTTTGCGATGTCCATGAGATATCCGCAGAGGGCAATCCACGCGGCGCGGTGGCGACGGCACACCCTCTTGCGACCGAGGTGGGTCTTCAAGTTTTGCAGGATGGAGGGAATGCCGTAGACGCGGCTATCGCTGCTGCGTTCACGCTCGGAGTAGTGGATTGCCACAACTCGGGCATTGGCGGGGGCTGCTTCTTGGTACTACGACTTCGCGACGGCAGCTTGATTGCGATCGATGGGCGTGAAACGGCACCACAAAAGATCGATCGCGAACTCTTTATGGAGCGTGGAAAAATCGTCCCGGACCGCAGTCGCATCGGTCCGCTGGCGGTGGGCACTCCCGGAGCTCTCGCCGCGTATGTGTATGCTGTTGAGAAATACGGATCACTCTCCCTAAAAAAATTGTTGCTCCCCGCGACAGTTATCGCGGAACAAGGTTTTCCGATTGATGCAACCTTTGCTCAACGAATTTCCAGCGAGCGGGAGCATATTCTCAAATTTGCCGAGACTCGTCGGGTGCTATTACACGCAGATCAAACACCCTATGTTACGGGCGAAACTCTCAAACTACCTGATCTTGCGAAAACCTATCGGGCAATTGCCGACCATGGCAGCGATTGGTTTTATCGGGGCCCCTTTGCACAGGCCGTTGGCTCATGGATGCAAACAAACAACGGCGTGCTCGCGGCAGAAGATTTTGCTGACTATGAGGTGCAGCAGCCGAAAGCGTTGATCTCCCGATATCGTGGTCGAACCGTCGTCGGATTCCCGCCTCCGAGCAGTGGTGGGGTTCACGTGGCACAAATTCTGAACATCCTTTCAAATTTTGACCTGCAACATGCGTCACAGGAAGAATTTGTGCACCTCACAACAGAGGCTATGAAACTTGCTTTTGCCGATCGCGCGTATTGGCTCGGTGATCCGGCCTATACTCCGGTGCCAATCGGATTGCTGTCGACCGAGTATGCAAAACGCTTAGCAAAAAAAATTAATTCCGGATCGGCAAACGAGGTGAAGCAGCACGGCACACCGCCTAACGCCGAAGATGAGATATTCGGCAAACACACGACGCACATTGCAGCCGCTGATACAGAGGGAAACTGGGTTGCCCTCACAACCACGGTCAATACACCGTTCGGCTCCAAAATCATCGTTCCGGGTACAGGGGTCATTCTAAATAACCAGATGGATGACTTTTCGCTCGCTCCAGGCATTCCCAACGCATTTGGACTCATCGGCGCCGAAGCCAATCGAATTGAGCCCGGCAAACGACCGCTCTCCAGCATGAGTCCCACCATTGTGCTGCAGGAGGACAAACCGGTTCTCACCTTAGGTGCTGCGGGGGGGCCTAAAATTATCAGTCAGGTGGTACTGACAATATTGCGTATTGTCGACCGTGGCATGACACTCCCTGAGGCGGTGGCCGCGCCCCGCTTCCATCACCAATGGCGACCCGATCAACTGTATGTGGAACGATCGGGTGGAAATTGGTCCTTCCCGGAAAAAGTGCGGGAGGCGTTACAGCAATCCGGTCACACAATCGCCCCGCTTGACTACACTGGCGCCACGCAATGCGTCGGTTATGACAGGGGAGGCAAACTCATCGGTATTGCTGAACCGCGTCTTCCTTGAATTCGCCATACGAACTGTTCAATATGCGTACGCGTAGACAGTTCAGGTCTGCTGAGAATGGTTCAGTCGCGGGCCCGCATCACAAAATAAAGCAATGTCATCACGGCCTGAAGTGTCGCGGCAACATACGTCAACGCTGCAGCATTTAGTACTTTGTTGACATATTGCATCTCTACCGCCGGGACAATTCCGAGAGCCACCAGTTCGTGCTTTGCACGTGCGCTGGCATCAAATTCAACCGGTAAGTTGACCAGCTGAAAAAATACTACGACACTGAAAATCACGATGCCAAAAACCAGCAATGGCTGCCAACTGAAAATAAGGCCAAGAATACACATCCAGATTCCGGCGCTGCTGCCGAAATTGGCCACCGGCACCACCGCATTGCGAACGACCAGTGGGCCGTAGCTCTTTGCATCCTGGATCGCATGTCCCGCCTCATGCGCTGCAATTCCGACCGCAGCCAGTGATCGGTCGTTATAGACATCGGTACTAAGCCTTAAAACTTTATCGCGCGGGTCATAATGGTCGGTCAAATGACCCGGGATCTGTTCAACCGATACATCACCCAGTCCGGCCGAGTCTAATACATGTCGGGCGGCTGCCGCTCCGCTGAGGGCCGCCTGTTGTTTTGCCGCCCGGCCATAAGCCGAGTGAATCCGAAACTGCGCCCAGATACCCAAAATCATAGCCGGTAGAATCATCAGCATGTAAAGCGGGTCGAATATCATTGCGTCCTTATCCTTTTCTCGTATCCCGGAGTTGCAGCTTCCGCGAGCCAAAATTATTCCAGCCAATTAAAGGCTGCACCTATATTTTTGCACAATCCCCCGCTGGGGAAAGGGCAAAAATTTGGATCGGAGCTTAGGTGCCGCCCGATTCGCAGTTTTCCAAGCCGTGAACACCCGGATTTTCGTCTGGCTTGCTCGTTGCAGTGTTTGGTATGCTTCGGCTCGCAATCCCAAGGAAAATCGGAGATTTTTGATGCCTACTCGTTTGGTGCCCCTTCTGTTTTTGATTGTTTTTTTACTCGGATGCGGATCGGAGCCTGCCGAAAAATCTGCAACGGAAACAAACACGCTTGCGGACGTTCCGGACAGCCAATTACAGAAGATGGTCGATGAGGCGCTGCTGCACACCTTTAATGAAAGGCAGCTAAATCTTGATGTTAATGCAGCATGGCAAATCCTGCACGGAGCGCTTCCCTTCGGCATGAAGTTCAAGGTGCAGAATGGTGATTCTTCGGTGCCAGCGATGCAGTGGGTTTTGGACGGAAACCAAATGAAAGGCTGGACACTGAGGCATGGCAGCAAAGGTCTACCGGGAGATCGTCGGGGTCTGAAAATGGTGATGGAACCAGGAACCAAAACGGGACAAGGGCATGAAGATCAATGGCTTGCTGTGATGAGTCAATGTGGTTTATCTAAAGACGAAAAAATACTTTTTCAAGGGCAGGAGTATCAAATTTGGGATGTGGTGCAACAGTCGATGTGGGATACCTTTCCGGGTAAAGAATGCAGTTGGACATTAATTGCCCTCACCCGTTATCTCAATGACTTCAACCAGAACTGGCAGGCGTCTGACGGAGAGACTTGGAATCTGGAAAGAGTGGTACAAATGGAGGCCGATCAGGACCTTGCCATGAGTGCATGTGGCGGATCTCATCGACTTATCGGCATGACCATGGCAATCGACGCCCATCAGGACCGAGGTGGCGAGATTGAGGGCCCATGGAAAGATGCGGACGAAAAAATTTCCGGAGCCATTGAAAGGGCGCGTCAATTCCAGCAGCCTGACGGTTCATTTTCTACAAATTATTTCGCGCGACCCGGCACGTCGGCTGATCTCGCCCTGCGAATCAACACCACGGGTCATACGCTCGAATTTCTGGCGTTAGCACTCCCACCCGATCGGCTATCGGAACCCTGGGTAGAGCAGGCGGTAGTCCAACTTTGCAAGCTATTTAAAAAAACAGAGCCAATTCCTTTAGAGTGCGGTTCACTTTATCACGCAGCCCATGGCTTGATGGAATATCGCGAGCGGCGGTTCGGACCTTGGCCTTATCCGAGCGATCAAAATCCGGAAAAAGGTGGGTGAATCTATTGGATTGAGAGCAGATCGATGTAAGCCTCCGCTGATAAATCTTCGGCTGAGATTTGAAGCTTTTCCATCCAGCCCTTGGCAATCTGTTCGCCGTCGCCAAAGCCTTGCAAAGACGACTCTAGAACGACCTCCAATTCAATGAAATCACCCAACCCCTTAACCCGATCGAAATGAATTCGCGTTGGCCCGTCCAGATAGAGCCAGCGATCTTTGACTACCTGACCGGAAACGGGTAGAACTTTGGCAATGACCTGTTTAAGCGAAGCGGGACTCGACGTTTTACTGATAGAATAATGTGATTCGCGGGGGCCCGGTGTATTGTCCCGCCGATAATAGATCAACTCCCCGGTACCATCAGAAAATTCGCGAATTTTCAGCCGACCGTCAGGCACCAAAAAAAACGTATCACATTGCGAAAGGTATTGGCCCTCGTCACCTGTCAACGCTTTCACTCTAGTCTGCTGACTTTCAAAATCTCTTGCTCGCGCTTTAATTTCAATATTGCAGCCCATAGTTCCAGCGCGCTAATAGAAATCTGTCATCAAGTTCATCCAAGATTAACCGGTCGTTATTTTCGAGAAAAGTTGGATTACAACGACCCCTGCGACAATTAGTCCTAGGCCAACAACGCCAGCTTTGTCGATCGATTCACCGTTTACCAAGAAACTGAGTATTGCAATTAATACAACTCCGCAACCACTCCAGATGGCATAAGCAACCCCCGTGGAGATACTTCGCAAGGTCAATGCCAGGAAAACCATAGAAACGGCATATCCGGCAAGACTCAGCAGCGCAGGTCCGAGTCGCGTGAAACCGTCGGACCGTTTCAAGAGTACGGTTGCTACGACCTCTGTTACAATCGCAAGACCAAGGTACAAATAGTGCATTGTTGCCTTAATGTGGGCATGAAAATTTAAAATTCGATCTGCCCAATCCGCTGATCGCTTAGGATCCGAAGGCGTAAGGTTTTTCTGCCTTTGAATCTGCGCCCACAATCTGACGCATCTTGTCTGTCTGAGCCGCCACTGTTTTCTCGGGACCGGCCAACTTCAAATACAATACACCCTGTTTTCCAGTAACAATCATCGCAATCACTCGGCTACCGGGTTCACTTTGTGTCTTTCGCAGAATGGGCGGGCCGATTGATTTATTATAGGTTCCACTAATATCGGCAAGCCAGTAGTTTCCACTGGCTGTCTTACCCTCAAATAATTGCTGCTTGCGCCCTGCGGCATCGAATTGGTCGATCCAACGCTTGATGTTTTGATCGACGGTTCCCCCGCCTTTGAAATTAAAAACTGACAACTCAGCAGGTCCCCCATCACCATCGACCGCGGCGATACCGTACTGCAGGGCCCGCATTCGCGAAGACGGCTTCTCTTCCTTCCAGGATCTTGGAATCTGGAGTACAAAGCCACCAACCTCCTTGGTGGTAGTCAACTCTGAATCCTCAGCAAGTGCATGATTTGCCGTATGGTCCGCTGGATGGGTAATCAATCCAGCCAGCCCTATCAGAATCCAACTCAGCCATCTGTTCGCATAATATTTCATCGTCCACTCTCTTTTAGTGAATTTGACAATCGACTGTTACAAGTGATCGCCATGATAACAGGCCCCTTCAATTCTGCCAGAATGTAAGTTGATGTCCCTGGATGAATAACTTCAGCGGATGGCAAATCATTTCTTCTTGCCCTTTGATTTCTTGGCTGCTTTGGCCGCCTTAGCCTCTGCCTTTGCGGCAGCTTTCTCCCTTTTTTTTGCCTCTTTGGCGTCCTTTTTTTGCTGTTTTGACTCGATTGCAGCTTGTTTTTTTTCCGCTTTGGTCAATTTTTCATCTTCACCATCATTCTCAGAGATCCCAGGGACCGCATCGGCGTCTAATTGGTCAGCCCCGTTCTGTTTGCGTTGAAGCAACCATTCCCGGACGACGGTGACCAACATCAGCAAGAAACAAATAAGAACCAACCCAAGGAAAAAAGTCGGGCCTGAAAAAAACGGCGTTTTGTCTTCTTGGGCAAGCAATACAGCCAGCTTCATACGATCACCCTTCCTCTGATGCCACGGAACATGGTGTTCCTCGAGTTATGGCCGAATATTCTAGCAAATTCGATCACACCCTCCAGGTAACTCGAAGATAATTGCCGCCATCCGAGAAATAATTTTTTATGCCGGTGGTCACGACATGGAGTGAGATCTCGATAAAATGCAGAACGCAAAAGGGCTCCAGCAAAAATGAGTTCCATCACCCTGCGACCGCGTATTCATTGAGGTCGATCGAATGGCCTCCCAAATATTTTCACTGGACAGGTTTTCAAATGCTTAAACGCGAACGTTGGATCGTATACCCGTTGCTGTTCCTCGTCATCAGTATCAGCCTGAAAGACAAACTAAACTCGCAACAGAAGAGTCTTCGTCTTAAAAACATAAAGGTTGATCAACTTGAGGTAGGGACGATCCGAGGTAATAAAGCGAAGGTCGATCAAATTGAAGTAGGGACGGTCCTGGGAATCAAAGCCAACTTTCGTGAAGTCGGGGGGGGAGTCATCCAAACGGGCCAGATCAATGTCTTGGACAAACAGGGAAGCCCTAAGGTGGTACTCCGTAACGCACCATACACTGACGAAGATGAACCCGATGCAACGAAAACACAAGGTGCAATTTCCTTACTTTCAGGTAACGGCAAGGAAATGTTGATTCTCGGAGGCGGCAGCGGTGGCGGCTTCATCGCAGCCCGCTCTGATAGCGACCCACAGGACTTTGTCGCCCTCGGATATCAAGCAGGCAGGGTGGGGATCTTCTGGATTGACGACAATGGAAAGCAACAAGGATTTCTGAAGCCGCAAAAAGACACTTCGGACGACAGTAAAACGGGTGTTTCGGGGAAGACAGACACTCGTCCCAGCACTGCATCCAAAGCTGCTGAAGAATCGGTTGAGGGCGGAGAATAAAAAGAAGCCCTGATTCAGTAATCCCGGCGATTTATCCGTCCCTGCACACGCAGCGGCAACCCTTGGATCCTCAAAAATCCTTCGGCGTCCTGCTGGTCGTATGATCCTCCACCCTCCATGCTGGCTGCACTCTGGTCGTACAGACTGAAAGCGCTTTGTCGCCCCTCAACGACAATATTCCCTTTGTAAAGTCGCAAGCGGACTTCACCGGTGACGGATTGACTAGCCTCTTCAATAAAACGCATCAATGCATCCATTTTTGGGCAGTACCAAAAGCCGTAATAGACCATCTCGGCTACTTCCACAGCCAGTCGATCGCGTAAATGAAGCAGATCCCGGTCGAGTGTTAACTGTTCGAGTAATCGGTGTGCTTCATAAAGAACGGTCATTCCTGGCGCTTCATAAACGCCGCGGCTCTTCATACCCACAAAGCGGTTTTCGATCATGTCGATCCGCCCAATGCCATGCCGACCGCCCAGGGTATTCAACCGCTCGACGATAGCCAATCCCGAGTCTCTCTGGCCATTCACCGCGACCGGCCTGCCTGATTCAAAAGCAATCGTAACGCTTTCTCCCTCATCGGGAGCATCAGCAAGCGATACCGTCATGCCAAATTCAACTAGGTCGATTCCACAACACTCTGGATCCTCTAAGGCTCCTGCCTCATAGCTGATATGCAGACAGTTCTCATCGCTACTGTAAGGTTTTTCAAGCGATGCCTTCACAGGAATACGTTTCTCTTCGCAGAAGGCTATCATCTCTTTACGGCCCGGAAACCGTGTACGGAATTTTTCGATTCGCCAGGGAGCAATCATGACTATATCAGGGCAAAGTGCCTCGGCGGCTAACTGGAATCGACATTGATCATTCCCTTTTCCGGTCGCTCCGTGAGCAAAACCTTTGGCTCCTACCTCACGCGCGACTCGAAGACATGCCTTGGAAATCAACGGACGGGCGATGGAGGTACCGAGCAAATAAACTCCCTCATAACGTGACTGCCACTGTAAAACGGGAAACGCAAAATCTGAGCATAGCTCCTCTCGGACATCGATCGACCGCGCGGATGCTGCACCCAACTGGGTTGCCTTATTCATGATTTCATTCTGATCTTCACACGGTTGTCCCAGATCGACATAAACGCAATGGACTTCGTAACCCTCTTCCATCAACCACCCGAGGATGACGCTCGTATCAAGGCCTCCCGAATATGCGAGGACACAACTTTTCATGGTATGCTTCCCTATTTCAATCGCAGCATGATTACAAATCGCAAGTTTACGATGACGCTTTCTCGGCGAAGGGTTCGACTACTCTAAAGGAAATGGTTCCAGCCCTTGTCTTTGATCATTTTTACCAAGTCTCGAATTGATTCCTCATTATTACGATCCGCGACCAGAGTAGCATCAGGGGTCTGCACAACAATCAGCCCTTGGACGCCCAGAGTCACCACCAGATGTTCGTCTTGCCCTCGAATAATCGAGTCTCCTGTGTCGATGCCCAAATGCCGACCGACGACCGTATTTCCATGACTGTCAGATCCTCGCAGTCTTCCCACCGCCGACCAATTGCCGACATCATCCCAATCGAAGGTTGCTTCAATCACAACAATCTCATCCGCATGTTCCATGACGGCATAGTCGATGGAAACGCCCTCAATGGCGGCGAACTCGCTTGCGAAAATCTTTTCAAAATCTGGACTTTGCCGCTGATTTGCGATCGTCTCAAGATGTGCAAGCATCTTCGGTTCTCGCCTGCGTAATTCATCGAGAATCGTGGCAGCTTTCCAGACAAAAATACCTGAGTTCCAATAAAAGGTCCCCGCTTGCATATACCGCTCGGCAATTTCAATTTTAGGTTTTTCTCGGAATTGCTTGACCTGAAACGCGGTCATTCCTTTCGCATTATCTCCATCGGCAGCAAGACGATCGCCGCGTTCGATATAACCGAAGGTTTCCGCCGGATACGACGGGGGAATCCCAAAGGTGGCTATTCTACCCGGTACAGCTTCAACGAGTTTTGCGGCGTATTGAACCGCATTACAAAACGCATCTGTCTGCTCGATCACGTGGTCCGCTGGCATCACCACCATGGTGGCTTGAGGATCTTTTTCCAAGCACAACAGCGCCGCCAATCCGATACAGGGCGCTGTATCACGGCGACAAGGCTCTCCGATAATGAATTCGCGAGGAACAGAGGGCAATTGATTTACCATCTTTTCCACCAATCCCTCTCCAGTGACCACTAAAATGCGCTCCGCGGGCGCAATGTTCTTAACCCGATCCACGGTAGTTTGAATCATTGAATGCTCGCCCGTTAATGTCAGCAGTTGTTTTGGAAAATCAGCGCGACTCTCCGGCCAAAAACGGGTTCCTGCACCCCCTGCCATAATCACCGCATGGATCATGGGATTATTTCATCCTTTCTCTTCTCTCCGATTTGTTCCGATTCGGATTTAGTGAACGTAAGTACCATCTTTTATAACCGATCCGGCAGCTATTTTGTTTTTTAGCAGACCTGGCGTTAGAGCAAAGCGAGGATCTATTTCGACCCGTGCCGTCTCTGCTACCTGCAGGCCTGCAGCCCGCAAGGTCTGACGATAGAAATGCATAAGCTGCTGCTGAACATGCTCGGCAGTGTCAGTTTTTTCACCGGGGCCATTTTTTAGTGGTGCAAAGGCCATCGCTGGATCGACCTCCACGGTAATGGTGCTGGATGCCGAGGGCAGTAGATCGAAAATAAATTGCTCAAACTTGATTGCATTTGGTTCAATCGGTTGGCAGATTTTTCCGTCTGAGTCAACGAAATTTACCATCTTGCGCGCATAATGAATCGGTAGGGCATCTCTCTGCACGGCCAAACGGCAGAGGAAATCCACATCAAAAACATGCACTGCGATACTACCGGCCCATAATTTGAGCGACCCATCCGGATTCCGCAAATTCGCTGTTTCCGCAGGCAGATCGCTATATTCAATGATCTGTGTTTGACCCTCCAATTGCACCACATTGCCAACTTTGTCCTCTGGTGCCTGTTTTGCAATAACCTGAAGCGTGTATTCGCTACGGGCCAGAATATGGTGACCAATCAATGCAGGATCGCAAACCGTGGCCAGTGGATTGTCGACCTGAAAATAGAAAAGGTGTTTGATACCGCGCCGTTGCATATCGCGTAGTGCTTCACACCGATTGAGGGCGGCAAGCATACCGCCATGACCATCGGGGCTCAAAAACAGTGAACTCTTTGACTTGAGTAAGAGTTTGCCATTCGTCGCATCAACCGCCGGCATCGTGCCTTGACAGAACACCATAATTTCTGCGGCGGGAATACCAAAGTTTTGTTCGCGATTCAGGTATGCAAGCGTTTCCTGGTGCGTTGCAGGACTGGTCATGAGGTAAATCGGTACACTCGCTTTAGCACGACTCCGAGTAGCGATCACTTTACCGAATAGAATATCGAATAGGGTTGATCCAGAAATAGGTCCGATCGGATACATTCCCTTTGGATGATCAAATCCCAGTCTGGAGCCCTGCCCCCCCGCGACAAGAGCCACACCAACCGTTCCGTCAGCGAGCGCCGCAAGCCCGGCCTGTTCCGCCGCACGTTGATCTACATCCGTCGATGCACCCATTCGGACCGCAACCGGCGGTTCGGCAAGCAGGGTATTTTGTGAATGGTTGGTTTCCGTACAACAAGCCGCGTACATTTTTGTAATCAAAGCAAGATCAATCGCTTTAATCTGTTCCGCCAAATGAGCTTGCTCCTCTTGATCGAGTTCATCCCAAAACGCAAGCAGATGTTCCTGATGATAAGGGCGTAGAATCGTGAGTAATTCTTCTTTCATCTGCCTCTACACCGAACGAATCTCATGGATTTACCGACCTCTGACAAAAAGAAATGCGAGGTAACAGAGCAATGGAAAAAACAAGAACATCGTCACATACGTAAACAACGTCGTCCACTTGTGACGGGGCCAACGGGCCATAAGAAATACTCTATTGTTTAGGCCGGGATAAAAAGTTAATGAACATCATTATTGCGACCCACTTAAAACACGCAAAGCCCGCCTCCCACAAAATGTGCCGGGTCAAGCTACGTATCGTCGTCATTTTCGACGATGGCGGAAAACTCGATTCGTGTTTCGATATGCTCAGCGCCGCTTTGTGTTAGTCGAACTTCCAAGCGAGCTCCGTAGGGAAGGATCTGTGTTGTTTTCACAGTAGCATCTGGGCCGTCTACCTGCTCCACATGCAGCACAGGAATCCGCTGAAAAGGCGGGCAGAATTCTAAATGCATTGCACTAGTCCGCTGGCCGGGAAGAAATTCTGACCGAATCTGTCCCGCGCAGATATCTTCACCTGCAGGGCCTTTGAATCGCTCAATCCTCCTTAGCACCTCTGTTGGAAAATCGGCAGCCTCTTGTTGAACCATTGGAAAATTTGTTTCCTCACGCCCGCGAACCATTGGGGGATCAGACGGATGCTGTGAGTAGAAGCCCCGGGCAGGATCAAGTCGTAGCAGCCAGAATAATTCTTCACATCCGAGAATGAGAACCACTGAGGTCACCCCTAAAAATGAAACGCCCGGAACGCAGATCGAGAAAACCGCGACTGCTAGGCTCAGCGGCAAGAAAACTTGCGTTACACGATAAACAGAAGCCTGTTTGCCACACAGTAATCGTGCGCCCCCGTGTGCTACGGCGGCCAGTACGGCTAACAAGACCCCGACAACGAGAAGCGCCGGTAGCGTTGGTGCTGATTGCAGGCCACCCCATAACCGCCTGAATGCAACTAGCGCCGAAAATGCCGACAGTAGTCCCCCGCTGCTGACACTGACCGTTATGACGACCGTCCGCAACCAGGGAAACTGACGTTGCAGGGAGACTGCCCCCGACGCCCGGGACGTTGACTCGATCGAACCCGATGCTTCCATGCCCGGCCTTCAGTTAGGGTACCGACACCATTCGCGCTTTGCGCCTTCTCTGTTTGATTACACAGACTGACTAACCATGCCCGCCGACTTTGCCAGATTTTCGGCTGGGGCCGTATTTTCCCAAGTGAGCTCCGCCTCTGAACGTCCGAAGTGCCCTCCTGCAGTGGTCTGTCGGTAAATCGGTCGCCGCAGATCAAGGTATTCAATAATTCCTCGTGGGGTCAGTTCAAAGTGCTCCCGCACCAACTCACAGAGACGCGCATCTTCAATCCGACCTGTTCCCTGTGTATCGACATGGACACTAACCGGTTCGGCGACCCCGATCGCATAGGCGAGTTGAACCTCACACCGACTTGCGAGCTGAGCTGCGACTATATTTTTCGCCACGTGTCTCGCCATATATGCCGCGCTGCGGTCCACTTTCGTGGGATCCTTACCGCTAAATGCACCGCCACCGTGCCGTCCCCAGCCCCCATATGTATCGACAATGATCTTTCGCCCTGTAAGTCCGCAATCACCGTGCGGTCCACCGATCACAAAGCGACCGGTGGGATTGATATGAAAAACGATGTCATCCTTGTTTAATGCTACAGGGAGTACCGGCTTGATAATTTTTTCGACAACAAATTCTTGTATTTCTTGCTGTGTCACCTCCGGCGCATGCTGCGTTGAGACAACCACCGTGTCTATACGCACCGGACGATCCCCCTCATATTCGACCGTCACTTGGCTTTTGCTATCGGGCCGCAACCAGTCGACCTCGCCATCCTGACGCGCCTTGGTTAAGCGATTCAAGATGCGGTGCGATAACGCAATTGGCAAAGGCATTAGCTCCTCTGTCTCGTCACATGCGTAACCGAACATCAAACCCTGGTCACCGGCTCCGACATCTTTTCCTTCACCCAAATTGTCATCTACACCTTGAGCGATGTCCGGGCTCTGCTTATCGATCGATACCATCACGGCACACGTATCCGCATTGATCCCCATCTGGTCGTCGGTATACCCCACTTCGCGAATTACATCCCGGATCACTTCAGAATAATCAATCACCGCGGTGGTTGTTATTTCACCGGCGACTACGACAACACCTGTCGTGACCATGGTTTCGCAGGCAACACGGCTGTGCGGATCTTGCTCGAACAACGCGTCTAGAACGCCATCAGATATTCGATCCGCTAATTTGTCGGGGTGCCCCATGCTTACCGACTCACTCGTAAACAGATAACTGCCGTCAGCCATGCCAAAATCTTCCTTTCTTTTCAGTGACCCGATCAGTGACCCAATCACTACCGTCGTTTTTACAGCCTGTACAAGCCGGGCGCGAAACGAACCTAGCGGTTCGAGTGCTGCTCCAATGCCCACCTCCCCTGAGTCTTGACGGATTGTAGCATAGGCCGCCATTTGTCGGCAACGCCTTGCACAATTGTGGAACCCGAGCTCGATAATGTCGCCATGGACATCACTTGGTCAGAAAAGTGACAGTTGTTGAATACAAAATTGGAGCGGTTGGATACAATGAAAAGGTAAGATAAGCCATAATCTATTGACGCAAACATTGCCCCGTCATGTAGACTGGCCGACTTAAAGAGACTTTGCCTCCGTAAAACGTTTAGCAATCCCGACTCGACATTGCGGGCGAAGCGGCCTATGCTCGCTTGGGTGGGATAGCGATGCGTTCCGCGAGCCCACACCTCTGCCTGTAACACCATTTTCCGTGAACAAACTCCAACGATGAAGCCCTCGTCTACTGTTCCCGATACCGCGGGCCGTTTTGGTGATTTCGGGGGACGTTATGTTCCCGAAACGCTCACTCCGGCCTTAGATCAATTAGCCGCTGAATACCAAGAAGCCTGTGGCGATGCGGAATTTAAGCAAACGCTCGACAGTCTCCTAAATCATTATGTTGGTCGACCCTCACCGCTCTATCACGCCACCCGTTTGAGCTCACACTGCGGCGGGGCACAGATCTACCTCAAGCGAGAAGATTTAAATCACACCGGCGCCCACAAGATCAATAACACACTCGGCCAAGCCTTACTGACTCGGCGAATGGGAAAAACTCGCGTCATTGCTGAGACAGGAGCAGGTCAACACGGTGTCGCAACCGCGACGGCATGTGCACACTTTGGCTTGCCATGTGTCGTGTACATGGGCGAAGAGGACATTCGGCGACAGGCTCCCAACGTTTACAGCATGAAGTTGCTTGGAGCTGAAGTCCGTGGAGTCGATAGTGGCTCTCGAACACTGCGTGATGCCATCAATGAAGCGATGCGTGATTGGATGGCCTCGGTAAAAGATACACATTACATACTCGGTTCAGTCGTTGG
Organism: Planctomycetaceae bacterium UBA7805; assembly: GCA_002480485.1. Taxonomy (GTDB): domain Bacteria; phylum Planctomycetota; class Planctomycetia; order Pirellulales; family UBA7805; genus UBA7805. The sequence goes on along the minus strand of DLCF01000164.1, from coordinate 10,837 downwards.
GCCGCATCCGTTTCCCATGATCGTTCGCGATTTTCAATCGGTCATCGGCAAAGAAACGATTATTCAATCCCAAGCGCAAACGGGAAACCTACCCGATGTTGTGGTAGCGTGTGTCGGCGGTGGCAGTAACGCAGCGGGCATGTTTTTTCCGTTTATTGAACATCCGGAAGTAGAACTCGTCGGGATTGAAGCTGGTGGGCGATCCGAAGATCCAGGAGAACATGCCTCGCCGCTTACTTACGGGCAACCGGGAGTGCTCCACGGGAGTTACAGTTATGTAATGCAAGACGGAGACGGACAGACCTGTGATGTTCATTCAATTTCTGCCGGGCTTGATTATCCAGGAGTAGGTCCAGAGCACAGTTATTGGAAAGCCACAGGACGCGTACGTTATGATTGCTGTCGCGACCAAGATGCCTTAAAGGGATTCGACTCGCTGGCAAAAACCGAAGGGATTCTTGCAGCGATTGAGACCTCCCATGCGATCTGGGCAGCGATGCAGATCGCCAGAGAACGGCCGGCTGATCAAAAAGTTGTTGTCTGTCTGTCGGGGCGCGGTGACAAGGATACGGCCGAAATTGCGCGGCTGCGTGGCGAAGTCGCCGGACAATAAAGTACAACACTCGAGAGATAAGGGAAACCGAATGTCGGCAGTGGACACATTGTTTAGTGGTCTGAGGCAACAGGGAGAAAAGGCATTTATTCCCTTTATTACAGCAGGCGATCCGAACCTCAAAGCCACCAGCGAGCTGCTCTCAGCACTGGTTGCTCAAGGAAGCCATCTCTGCGAAATTGGGATTCCCTACAGTGACCCGATCGCCGACGGCCCGGTTATCCAGGCTTCATACACTCGAGTTTTAAACTCTGGGATCGGACTGGACGAGATTTTCCAGATGCTGAAGGAAACCGCACCTTCACTGAACGCGCCGGTGGTTACGATGGTCAGTCACGCCATCATTCATCGGAGAGGCTTGGCAAACTACGTTTCTGCCGCCAAGGAGTCACACGTCGCGGGTTTGATTGTGCCGGATCTTCCTGTGGAAGAGTCGGCGGATCTTGCCGCTGTTTGCAAAGCGGAAGATATCAGTCTCATTCAATTAATTACTCCGAACACCCCGGCAGATCGAGTTCAGCGAATCATCGATGCAACAACGGGATTTATCTATTACGTCTCTGTCGTCGGGATTACCGGCGAGCGTCAGACTCTGCCCGAAGAAATTATCGAGAGCGTGCAATCGGTTCGGGATAAGACTGATCTGCCGATCTGTATCGGATTCGGCATTAGCACGCCCGAACATGTTCGGCTCCTCGCGCCGGTTGCAGATGGGATTATCGTCGGAAGCGCTATCGTGCGCCGATACGCTAGTAGCGAGTCAATTTCACCACGCCAAGATGCAGGTTTGGATACCGAAACAGTTCGAAAAGTTGGCGAGTATGTGAAAACATTGACGCATGCCTTGGCAACCTGCTAGAAAATCGCCCTTGCCACACATTCGCCTGATAAATCGATTGGTATCAATGCGCGCAAAACTGTCAGGGCCCGCGAAAAGACGAAGAAAACAAGTTTGCGCAAGTGCTTACCGTTACACTATTTTTATCAATTTTGATTTATTGAAATGATGTTTTTGTTGACTAAAAAAAAGGCGTCCGAGTAAATTAGTAGAAGAATCGATGACTTGTGTGACGATTCAAAATGTAATTCAAACAATGGCGCATTCGGGAGGTTGCATTCGCATGACACCCACGCCTCAACAAACGCTCGGGCGATTCTTTGCCGGTCTTACGGAGCATGCTTTTGTCGCTCAACTTGGTGTCGCTGACCCACCGTTGATTGATTATGTCGCTAGTCTTTTGATTCGATTCCTTCGCAATGATGTTGTATATCACCTGCGAGACCTTACGGGTCGGCCGTTGGAAGAGGTGGCAAGCATGCTGCTCGAGGGGCAAGAGAGAATTGGCGAAGCACGCAGAGATCTGCATCAACATGTTGGCGACTTTACGCTGTTTTGGACGGGCTTGTACCCTGAATCGCTACGCGAAATGCAAAGTACAAAGCGAAAGGACTATTTCCTGGACTATTGCGAACAGGGAAAACGAGCTTATTATATCGCGAGCACTATTCCTGGAATTGACCAACAACCGCGGAACGAGATCCTGCGGCGGTTAAGTCGGGAATTTGAAATGTGCGTGTACGGATTGGGCGAAGTTCGTCGTGAGTGGGAGCGACGGGACGACCATTTTTCGGGCATTCTGCCAATTAACAATTAAGTCGATCGGCGAACACATTTGGCCGGTTGTGTTTTTGCAGCGTTTTGACCGCTTTGCGGTCGAGTGAGACCCTCTGCACCAGCGGGTGAAATAATTACCGTAGCTCAAGTACAGCTGCCGTGACACCCTGGCAGGCGTTCACTATCATGAGCGAAACATTGGGTTCCTCGTTTTTAGGAGGCGCGGTTGAGAAGATGAAAAAAAATACAGCGGATCTTGATATCGAACACACCGTACGCCAACGTTACACGGCGGCGGCCATCGAGAGAGAAGCGGCCCTATGTTGTCCGGTTCAGTACGAAGGCAAATACCTTGAGGTCTTACCGCCGGAATTAATTGATCGTGACTACGGTTGCGGAAATCCATCCGAGCATGTGGATGTTGGTGAGACGGTTCTAGATTTGGGATCGGGGGGAGGAAAGATTTGCTACATTCTTTCCCAAGTGGTCGGTCCGGAGGGACGCGTCATCGGTATTGATCAGAACGAGGAGATGCTCGCGCTGGCCTGCCGTTACCAACAGCAGATTGGCGATCGCGTTGGCTGGCATAACACCGCATTTCTACGTGGCAACATTCAGGACCTCGCGCTAGATTTGAATGCATTCCAGATATTTCTGGCAGAATATCCGATCCGGAATACGGGAGATTGGGAGCAGGCTAGTCGTTGGGTTGAGGCACAACGAGAAAAACAGCCTTTGATAGCGAATAATTCCATCGATGTGGTTGTTTCCAACTGTGTGCTTAATCTGGTCGATCCCGCGGACCGAAAACAGATGTTTGCGGAAATAGCTCGGGTCCTTCGTCCGGGTGGACGCGCGGTTATCAGTGATATCGTGAGCGATCGAGTTGTTCCACAACATTTAAAAAGTGATCCTGAGCTCTGGAGTGGTTGCGTCAGTGGTGCATTTGCCGAGGTAAATTTGCTTAAAGCATTCGAAGAGGCGGGCTTTTATGGTGTTGAGATACTCCAAAGGCAAACCGATCCCTGGACGATTGTAGAGGGGATTGAATTTCGAAGCGTTACCGTGCGGGCGTATAAGGACCTTGAGGAAACGGAGTCAGACGGCGCGTACGAGGTGCTCTACAACGGGCCGTGGAAAAGCGTTGTAAATGAAAGGGGCCATCGATTCGAACGCGGTCTCTTTACCGCTGTTTCCAAAAAAATGTTCGCCGCCCTTTGCAAGTCGCCTTATCGGGAACAATTCTCACCGAAAATATGCAAAGCGGATCAAAAATTAGAGGGCGGAAACGATACGCTGCACACGATCTCACCGCCCGAGAATTGCTGCGATCCAGGCCAGGGTTGCTGTTGAACGGGGCCAAATAAAAAAATCGTGGCAAAATTTTTTTCTTGAGCAAATTTGAAACCACTTGCACTAATCGGGTTTCACATCACGACCGACACATACCAAGCACATATCGTCACTTTGGGGGTGACCTGCGACGTGTCGTTTCACGTCTTCAAGGATATGATGACCCAGATCGGCAACGCTTGTTACCGGATCAGCGAACCGTGCCTCTAATTGCTCGATACCATAAAGTTCTTCGTCAGCATTCATGGCCTCGCTGAAACCATCGGTAAAGGCGGCAAGACTGTCGCCCGGTCCCAAAGTGATCGGGAATGACTCGTACTCGAAGTCTTCGGTCACACCGATCGGAAGCCCTGCCTTTTCAGATCCAGGCATTTTCACTGGTAGCTCGCCCAAGCGGACCAACGGTGGCATATGGCCGGCGTTCACGAGCGTCACCTCGCCACTCAGTGGATGCAGGACCATCAATATCATCGTGACGAAACGATCCTCCCAACCGCCCTGACTAAAAACGTAGTTCAGCTTGGTTACCGCCGCAGCAGGATCAGATTCTGTCGCGAGACAAAACCGCATTTCTGCCGAGAGTTTTGCCGTCAATAATGCCGCCGAAATACCTTTCCCTGAAACATCAGCCACAATGATGGCTAAACGGCCATCCGGTAGTTCAATGTAGTCGTGATAGTCACCACCGACTTCATAGGCCGAATCGTAATAATCAAAAAAGTGGTATCCTGGAATTTCCGGCGGAGACGAAGGAAGAAATCCAAGCTGAACACGTCTTGCCATTTGCAGATCCCGCTGCAAAACCTGTTGTTTGAGCTGGTCCTCGTGTAATTGTGCATTCTCGACCGCCAATCCGGCAGGCGCCGCTACACCTCCAAGCACTTCCAGATCATCGTCGCGAAAACGGGCTGTCTGATTAAGTGTATCAATCTGAATCACCCCGAGCGCGTTTCCTTCACTATCGAGCAGCGGCGCGCACATCATGGAGCGAATGCGAAAATCAGCAACACTCTGGCTCATCTGGAAACGACTATCGGTCGCTGCATCGGCAGAGAGCACGGCTTCTTTACTTGACATCACCTCATCCACAATCGTTCGACTAATGCGAATTTCATCGTCATCGTCAGGCCGACGAAACTTGACGGCCTTGGGAATCAGCCGCAACTCATCCACCCCCTCTACTTCCGAGAGCACGATAAATCCACGATCCGCCTGTGGGAAAATGGTGAACAAACTATCAAGAACTTTCGGCAGCACATCGTCAAGGGACAGAGATTTACCCAGGCTGCGTGTAATCTCAAGCACAGCCTTAAGTTTTGTAATCGGATTAGTATCGAGCCGCATTCTGGCCGTATCAGAGACCTCAATTTTAGTCATCACTTTCGAACCACTGGGACCATCACGGTCGTCATCAATTACGACCGATTGCGAGGACCCTAGGTCAATCGCAAAGCCGGTATCACGCGCAGTCTTCGCCTGCTTTTTCAGAAAGTCACTGTCTTCAAATCGGAACCCCACGTCGCAGATTCGTAAACTGTCTGCATGACGCAGGATTTGACGTCCATCGATTCGCTTATCATTGACGAACGTTCCATTGCGACTCTGCAGGTCCTCAACGTAAAAATTATCGTCCGCAATAATAATTTGTGCGTGCTGACGACTGACCGCGCCGGCGTCAATTTTAATTTCGCAATCAGGGTGACGCCCCATTACCATCTTCGGCCTGTTGAGCTCGAATTTTTGCCCCATAGCAGGACCAACGGTAATGATCAAGCTTCCTGCAGGCATCGATGCTACCGTCCCATGTCAGAATTAAAAGTAAAAAAAGACGACTGAGTTTGTCTAATCCACTGAAAATCGAACCGTCATTTTATGGAAGTCTACGCCGCGGGGGAAGCAGCCGAAAAGTGGTCGACACCCGAATGGGCGCCCGCGATGCATGGCTGCGATGCGGGGCCCCGACAGGGCAGAGAGAACAGGCCGACCCTTGACGCGGTATCGGGGTCGACCTAGGTTATTTTCTGTAGGTTTTTGTGGTCTTCAAGAGAGATCATTGTGCTTACGAGCAAGGTGGTTTCCCTTACACCAGCCATTGGCCGATCCGCTTGGCTCGAAACGGTGGAGCTGTTCGGTCGAGCGATCCAGCTAGTAACGCTGAACCGGAAGATCCTCAGGAACTCAGAGGGTGGGGACAAGGATGCGGAGATGGGGAATAGTGTAACGGTAGCACGAGTGACTCTGAATCACTTAGTCTAGGTTCAAATCCTAGTTCCCCAGTTAGGGGTATAAAGACTGCGATGCACGCACCGGTCATGGACAATTCGATAGACACTAAAAACTGGGCTCGTGCAGATCTCCTGGGACTGGAGCATCTCTCTGCCGACGAAATCACCGCGATTCTTGATGCCGCGCAGCAACTCAAAGAGAGAACCGGTGGGTGTGCTGAGAAAATTGATCTGCTTCAGGGCACCACGGTTGCTAATCTATTCTTTGAGAATTCAACTCGCACTCGAACAAGCTTTTCTTTGGCAGCACGCAGACTCGGTGCGGACGTGATTGACTTTTCTGCCAGTGGAAGCAGCCTCTCAAAAGGTGAAACATTTATTGATACGGCCAAAAACATTGAGGCCATGAATGTTAATACGGTAGTCATGCGACACCGCACCCCCGGCACACCGCAACTTTTGGCCCAGAACATCGGTTGCAGTGTAATCAATGCCGGAGACGGAGCCCACGAGCATCCCACACAGGGACTTTTGGATATCATGACGATCCGAGAGCACCGGGAAAAAATTGAGGGGCTCACGGTCGCGCTGGTGGGTGATATCTCGCATAGTCGTACCGCGCGATCAAACATTTGGGGGTTAAAAAAACTGGGAGCGCATGTGATTGTCTGCGGTCCCTCAACGTTGGTCTCTCGGCGATGGGAAGAATTGGGAGTCGAGGTTGCCTACAGTCTTGACGCGATACTTCCACGATGTGACGTACTCAATCTATTGCGTATCCAATTTGAGCGGCAAATCACAAGGCCTTTTCCTTCCGTACGGGAGTATGCGCTCCTCTACGCGATGACGGGCGAACGAATGGCTCGGGCAAAAGAAGATATCCTGATTATGGCCCCGGGTCCGATTAATCGTGGGACCGAAGTCACTCCAGAAGTTGCTGACGGACCTCACTCAGTAATCTTGCACCAAGTTACCAATGGACTGGCGATCCGAATGGCGGTGCTATACCTGACGCACGAGGCGGCACGATGATCTTTGACCTATCGAAGATCCATAGACGCAATCACGCTTCTTCCTTTTTTCCGTTGTCCGTTTGGAGGCTAGTATGTCGAGCCTGCTAATCACCGATGGCCGTGTGATCGATCCCTCACAGGATATGGATCGGGTTACGAACCTGCTGATCGAAAATGGGAAAATTTCGGCGTTCGACATTGCGATCGAGGACGCGTCCACCAATGATTCAGTGACTCACATCAACGCCGGTGGAAAGATTGTTGCCCCAGGCCTTGTCGATATGCATGCTTACCTCGGCGAGCCCGGTGGCGAGGATGATGAAACAATTCATACCGGTACGCGGGCTGCGCTATCCGGCGGATTTACCTCAATCGCATGCGCACCCAACACCAATCCGCCGATCGATACCCAGGGTACTGTACAGTTTGTTAAACAACAGGCAGTCGATGCGAATCATTGTCACGTCTACCCGATCGCGTGCGTCAGCAAAAACAGACGCGGGGAAGAACTTTCGGAAATGGGCACACTGGTCGATGCCGGCGCCGTCGCTTTCAGTGACGCATGTTCGCCCATCTCGAATCCGGAGTTGATGCGTCGCGCTCTAGAATACCTCCTGATGTTTGACAAGCCGCTGCTGAGTCATCCTGAGGTCAGAGAGCTGAGTGATGACGGGGTGATGCATGAGGGTCTGGTCTCGACGACCCTCGCCTTGCCCGGCATGCCTGCCGAGGCCGAGGCGGTGATGACCGGTCGCGACATCTTGCTTGCGGAATCAACCGGCGGGCGTATTCATCTAATGCACATCTCGACGGCAGGTAGCATCGAACTCATTAGGCGAGCCAAAGCACGCGGCGTGCGACTCACGGCTGAGGTCAGCCCTCAACATTTCAGCCTCACTGATGAAGCACTTCGCTCCTTTGACTCAAACAAAAAAATAAACCCGCCGCTAAGAGGGCAAATGCACCTGGAGGCGTGTATTGCTGGTCTTAAAGATGGCACCCTCGATGTGATTGCTTCGGATCATCAACCACAAGCGGTCGAAAAAAAAATGCAGGAACTTGATCGGGCTCCGTTCGGTGTGATCGCGTTGGAGACTGCCCTCTCCGTAGTCGTTACCAAACTAATCCGACCAGGACACCTTGATTGGCTCACGGCCCTGGAAAAAATGACTATTCGCCCCGCCCGTGTCCTTGGTATTCCTAAGGGTACGTTGCAAATCGGCGTGGATGCCGATGTAACGATCATCGATCCTGATGCCAACTGGACCGTTGAGCCCGATGCGTTCTTTTCCAAGAGCAGCAATTCGCCCTATCTGGGCGAAACCCTCTTCGGTCGGGCAACCACGGTAATTGTTTCCGGAATCATCAAATTCGAAAGGAATAGCTGACACCTCCCCAAGGCGTATAGAACCATGGACTTGATTATCGATGGCTACAACTTGCTGCATGCAGTCGGTATTCATGCCGCCCGGCGGGGACCTCAGAATCTGGAGGGCGCACGAGGGATGCTTCTCCAATTTTTGGCTGCGGCCCTTTCCACCGAGGTGTTGCAGCGGACCACCGTCGTTTTTGATTCGGGTCCCAATGCACCGCGAGGATTGCCATGCACCATCGTTGAGCAGGGGATGACAGTTCGCTTTTCAGCCGGTTATGAAAACGCGGACGCCTTAATCGAGGAACTCATTCTCGCGTGCTCAGCGCCCCGAGGATTGACAGTGGTTTCCAGCGATCATCGGATCCAGCGGGCAGCGCGAAGACGGCGGGCCGAAGCAATTGATAGCGACTTGTGGTATGCTCGGATTTTCCAAACCAAATCCGAGACCATTAATCTCAGGACAGACAAGCCCCTTGCTCCTCAAACAGCCGAGGAGGTTGAGCAGTGGATAAAGAAATTTCAAACCGATCCCACCCGAGAAGAAACTTCGGATGATGATGTAATCGACACGATCGAACAGGACCTGCAAGGGATCGGGCCTTTTCCACCTAACTATGCGGATGACGTCATCGATTCCGAGTCAGATTCGAGCGATTAGACGACTCTTCAGAACGAAAGAAGGACATAAAAATGTTGCACCGCATGTTGCGAAAACGACGATGTCTGTTGGCAGGATTCCTGATCACAATGTGGGTACCTGCGTGCGCTTTTGGTGAACAGCAGTCATTTCGGCTCGAACAGTCAGACCACGGAAAAAAATTAGTGACGCCCGATGGTCGCACGGTGTTTCAATATATGACGCAGAAGCCGGAGGTGACTAATCTCTCTGCAAACAGCACCTGTTGCCTTTATCCCCTACTCACGCCCAAGGGCGTCCGCGTTGTTGATCTCGCGCCGGGAGACCACCGCCACCACAGGGGTGTTTTTCTTGCTTGGCATGCGATGGAATTTGCGGATCGGGCAGACTTCTGGGGATGGGGCGCAATGGCACCGACAAATAAGCGAAAAATAACAAATCGAGAAATTCGTTTATTGAAGAGCAATTCGCAATACGGCACGCTTTTAATTCGGAACGATTGGGAAATTGACAGCCGCAAGGTTGTCGATGAGCAACTTACGATCACCACGCGAGAAAAAAATAGCATCTACCTAATCGATCTGGAATACCTTCTCACACCCACCGAGAATATGACGCTGGATGAATCCGCGTTTGGCGGATTTTGCGTAAAAAGTCGCCAGGATGGCAAACGTGCGTTTTTTGGTCCGCAAGGTGAGGTGCAGCGACCGAAACCCCATCATCTGAAGCCCGATACAGATTGGCCGAACGCCCCGTTCTATGACTTCACCTTCACCCTTAATGACGGAACCACTGCCGGAGTCTCGGTCGTGAACTCCTCTGGTAATCCACCTACGCGTTGGCACAATCTTATTTCTATTGCAATGATCAATCCTTGCATTGTGACCGAGGGACCGGTGACGATTGCCAAAGACCAAACATTAAGACTCAAGTATCGCTTGATTGTTCATGACGGACAGAGGCCTGATGATCCGTCACTGTTGGGACGGGAGTGAAAGCGATCGCCGGATGTAGGGGCCAATCGTTAATCCCTGAATAACAATCGAGAAGACAACCACAACATAGGTCATTACCAAAATCAGATTCCTCGCCGGAAATGTGGTTGTCTGATCCATCGCTTCGATCGTCACAGGAATCGAGAGCGCTAGCGCAACAGAGATCCCGCCCCGCAGACCACCCCACGTTAGAATCCGGACGACTCGGGGGCTGAAGACACGAAAGCGACGTAATGCAGTAACCGCAGTTCCGACAGTCACAAAGCGGGCAATTAAAACCACTGGAATCATCATTAAACCGGCGAGTAAAAATTCTTGTCGCCAAGCAAGAACAATCACTTCAAGTCCCAATAGCACAAAAAGGATCGCATTAAGTACTTCGTCAATCATTTCCCACAAGGTGTCGACTTGGGCCCGAACATTTTCACCCATAGCATGACGTCTTCCAGCATTTCCAATCAACAGACCGGCGACCACCATCGCGATCGGTCCAGAGCAATGCAAAGCTAGAGCTAGAGGATATCCGCCGGCGACGACTGCCAGAGAAACTAGCAATTCGACATGCACACTTTCTACCGTGCGGTGCAAATAAAAGGCGATTCCTCCCAGCAAGAAACCCAGAAGCACACCACCGCCGACCTCTTGCAGCATTAACCAGCCAACTTGACCAACTGATACATCATTCGCACCAGATGCGGCATCCAGTACAACAAGAAAGACAACAACTCCCACGCCATCATTGAATAGAGATTCTCCAGAAATTTTGGTGGCCAGACTTTTAGGAGCGCCGATTTTTTTCATGATGCCAAGGACCGAAATCGGGTCCGTCGGCGAGATCAGCGCCCCGAACAGCAAACAGACCGACCAGGACATCGATATCCCGAGTGCCAAAAGGATATAATGGGTTAGTATTCCTACCAGAAGAGTGGAACCGATTACACCGAAAGTTGCCGTGATGCTGACCACCCACTTTTGTTCGGCCAGATCCGCCAGTTTGACGTGTAATGCGCC
>DLCF01000130.1:5453-16906 GCA_002480485.1 Planctomycetaceae bacterium UBA7805 | reverse complement strand
AAAAATCGGAGAAGCTCTTTGCGCTCATGCTGTGCAAGATACGCATCGATGTCGGTGGCGATTAATTCGGACTGGTGAGACATAGCAAGTGACTAAAAATAGCCTTCCTTTTTCTTTTTCTCCATGGAGGCCTCTTTATCCCGGTCAATCATCCGACCTTGTCGCTCGCTCGTTTTACATAACAACATCTCTTGAATAATTTCCGGCAGCGTAGTCGCGGTCGATTCAACGGCACCTGAAAGCGGATAACACCCTAGAGTGCGAAATCGCACCATTTTTTCTTCCGGTTGCTCGCCCGGTTCCAATTTCATACGGTCATCGTCGACCAGCAACGTCACCTCATTTCCCTTTTCGTCAAGTCGCTGGACCACGGGTCTTTTAGCTGCCAGATAGAGAGGAACGATTGGAATCTTTTCCAAATGAATGTATTGCCAAACATCAAGCTCGGTCCAATTCGACAGCGGGAAAACTCGAATGCTTTCTCCCGGACGCACTTTCGCATTGTAAAGGCTCCACAGTTCGGGCCTCTGGTTCTTCGGGTCCCAACGATGATTCTTGTCGCGAAAGGAAAAAATCCGCTCTTTAGCTCGCGACTTTTCCTCGTCCCGACGCGCCCCACCAAAAGCGGCATTGAATCGGTATTTGTCCAATGCCTGCTTCAGTGCATCTGTCTTCATTAATTCCGTATGTTTGTCACTGTCATCAAGTGGGTGAATTCCGTGCTTTAAGCCTTCCTGGTTGGTGTATGTGAGTACGTCCAAACCCAACTCTTTCTTCGCGTATTCCTCCCGAAACTGAATCATCTCACGAAATTTCCATGTGGTATCTACGTGCAACAGCGGAAATGGCGGCTTGGCGGGGTGGAACGCTTTAAGAGCTAAGTGAACCATCACCGAAGAGTCTTTACCAATCGAATAGAGCATTACCGGATTGTCGAATTCGGCAACCACTTCACGGATCACGTGAATGCTTTCGGCTTCAAGTTGCTTGAGATGGGTCAGGCTGTAGGATGTCATCAGCAGAATTCGCCTTGAAGCGTGAATCGGGAAAGCGGCAATATAAAGCAAAATTTGGTGAAGCTCAATGTGTCGCCGGGTTCCTGAACCCGAAAAGTTCAACGTTTTGAGACACGTAAAATCAGGCTCTCCATACCACTCTCGCTCGCAACGGGTGGGCAGGGATACCTCAAGAGTATCCGAAGTTCCAAGTCGCGAAGCAGACCAGCCTCCCGCGATTCGAGCCTTTCCTCGACCCAAGCCGGGCCCTTCACCAGGAGAATCTGGCCGATGGATCTCCAGTGGGGGCCGAACCATGAAAGTATCTTATGCAACCGGGCGACAGCGCGGATCGTGAGTGCGTCAAACGATTCATCAACCAGGATATTCTCCGCCCGGGCGTGCACTATGCGAGCATTTGATCCGACCGCATCAGCAATGGATTGCAAGACCTTCGCTCGCTTGGCCACCGATTCGGACAACGTGAGGGCGAGATCCGGGCGCAGAATGGATAGAATCATTCCAGGCACACCGCCCCCGGCACCAACATCAAGGACGCGTGTTTCCTGGTCAATAAATCGCTCCAGCATCAAACTGTCTTGTAGATCGCGATCGATGAATTTTTCGATGGTTAAGTGCCGCGTCAGGTTTATTTTCTCATTCCATTCCCAAAGCTCCCGACGATAGTGATCCAGTTGTACAGCCTGATTGCGAGCACATCGAAAACCATGCGCTGCCATTGCTTCCGCCAACACATCTGAGTGATCTCCTGAGTCAGGCATTATTCAAACCAAATAAAAAATTCAAGTAACGTTGTACTAAACTTTGATATTTCAACAGACAATGCAACGATTCTCGGGTCACCAGAATGCTTGCCTCAATTTCATCCTTTGGGGTAGATGCCAACTTCTAGACAATTTCCATCCGGATCCTGGAAAAAGATCTGCTGAAAACCGGCCGCATTGACCTGTCGCTTGCAGGGGATCTCATGTTGCTGGAGGCGACTCTCAATGGCATCAAGATCCTCAACAATCATGGCAAAATGTGGTGCGAGCGAGTCGATGGGACCGCGCTCACCGCGAGCAGAGGGATGCTCTATCAGGTGAATTTGTATGTTCCCCGGCGAGTGATACAGCCAAGCTCCGGCAAACGAGAAGGCGGGACGCTCAATGCGCTGCATCCCAACAACTCCCACGTAAAAATCTGCCGCGATCTCCGGGTTCCGTGTCGGCAGTGCGATATGATGGACCGCTTGAGGTGAAATCGTATTGGGCATGTTCGTCGTTCGGAGCCTAGTAGGGAATTTTGTCATCACGCCTGCAAAGGCGGGCCAAAGTGCATGCGCACTATACCGCGGTGCTAGCAAGACGGAAACGGGCAAATAGTTACATCCGAAGGCCAATCCCCAATCCACCTCGAGTTTGGCAGTTAGGAAGATCGTACTATTTATAATGATTTTATCGATTTTTTTGATTATTCATCCGATACGTATGACTGGGGTGGGCTAAGCAGGACTCTCGGTTCTCTTCGCGCCGGCATCCTTGGGCGCTCATTCCATCCTAGCGAGCGATGCGTTAGATGCATCGCGCGAAAACATCGGGGTGTCCACTGCGCGAAATGGGAGGAATTCCAAAATGCATTTGAGAAAACTATGGTTGGGCTTTGTTCTGATCGTGCTCATCATTCCAGGTTGCAGTGGATCACCCTGGACTTGCGGAAGTTGTAATAAAACACCGGTTGTTGGCACACAGGATGCATGTGGCAATGTTAACTGTGCGGGCAAGTGTAAGAGCCATCCTTGGTCGGCGTGGTATCCCGGAAAGCACATGATTCGAGGCTTCCACCATGCATGCAGTCTATTTACCTGCTATGGGTGCGGTGGAAATTGCTGGTGTGGCCAGGGCTACAATGCGGGAGAAATCAGTAACTGGAATACTCTTCCCGGTGAGGTCGCGATGGACCAGCAACTTGAGCCGATTCCGACGACAAGCGCATCCCCGTCAAGCAACCTGGAAACACCACAAACGCCCACTGAACAATAGTGAGCAACGCAGCTCTGGATCTTTTGCCCGCCAGCGGGTTTTCAAAACTCGGCAGACACCATTGCGTTTCGCTCATTGGTCAGGATCGAGCTGCCAGTGGCGGAGATTTCCCTGTTGATCTCCTTGCCAGTACTCGCCGGTATCGACCTCCAAGCAAGTCAGCCACCCGCCCTTTTGATACACACCCGTATCGATGTAGATGGCATGCCCGTGATTAACCGGGTATCCACCCTCCTGCGGTGTGTGGCCACATACCATCGTCTTACCAGAGTAATGGGGCGGGTGAACACTCGACCGATCCCAGAACAGAATTTGCGGATACTGTTTTCTTAAAGGCAGATCAGGGTGAAGGCCCGCGTGCACAAAAATGTGTGTTTCCGTTTCGTGAAATGGGACACAATGCTCCTCGAGGAATAACCAGTCCTCAGGAGGAATGTCTTCAAGACTCAAACCCTTCGAGTCGTCCGAGTAGGCCTCCAGTGTCGCTCTTCCGCCAAATTCCAACCACTCAGCACGAAGCGATGCATCGTCGCGACATGCCTGCAGCATGAGTTCGTGATTTCCCAGCAACGGGGTTAACCGCCCCGATTGATAATGATCACGCAGCCAAGCAAGGACCTGAGGCACCTCCGGTCCACGATCGACATAATCGCCCAGTGTGACCAGATGGTCGTCTGCCGATATTTCAGCCGCCGCGACTACCGTCTGTAATGCTTTGAAACAACCGTGAATATCTCCGATCGCCAGCGTTCTCATAGGCTGTTTACAGGCGACTGTCTGGGACATGAATTTTTTATTTGTCGCAACTTTTGCCAATCCCCTATCGTCGCAACCACCGCTTAAGTTTTACATACTTTTCACGATCCAGGCCATCGATCTTCTCGCTTGTAAACTTTAGATCCTCTGCTTGCTGCAACGCCGATGCAGCAGCATCTCGATCTCCTTTACCTTGGTAGGCAAGCGCTAGATGAAAATAATAAATTCCCGAATCGACCTTGAAAAGCGTCGCTTGCTTAAGGTCCTCAATCGCTCGGTCAAATTCACCTTTCTCAATGTGGATTGCTGCACGGGTATCTAGCAATTCAATTCGAGGACCAAGCAGACTGAATGCGGTATCAATATTCTCAAGCGCTTCGTCGGCGTCGCCTCCCGTCTTGATCCGCATGTAAGCCAAATTATTTGCGAGCAATCCGCGCTGATTGTCACTCATCTTTTCTAAAGGAACATCTTTAATTAGATCGAATGCCTTTTGATAGTTTTTCTTCGACTCGGATGCAGAGACAGTCGCAGCCCGCGCTGAGAGCAAGGCCGCCTCTTGCGTGATTAGATCAACAGAAAAAGGCGCTTCTTTCTTTGCTGTGGCGATCCACTTATAGACTTGGTCCAATTCGTCGTCAGTCACTTTCGTTGCATGACGAACAGAACCTCCGATGCCAATTGCGCAAATATCTAGTAAACGATCCTTTGTTAAAATCGCGTCGCAGATTCGGAATGACTCGCTCAGCTTTCCACGACGTGAAAGATAAGCGGCGAGATTGATCCGATACGCAAAATCCTTGTCAGCAAGTTGTCGGTAAGTTGCTTCAGCTTCATCTTGAAGTCCTATTTCTTCGTAAAGCTTGGCCGCGGCCAACACTCTTTCTGCATCTGACCTCTGCACACCCTCGGGCATCAATTGTTTTACTGCTTGCACTGCCGGACGCTCTTTTCCCCGCCCGTTGGCGGAGAGTGCAGTAAGGCGAATTGTTCCCATTGCCCCGGGAGCACGATTCTGCAGTTGCCGCATCCAGGGGGTTAGGGTCCGCCATTCTTCTTTCTTAATCAGCATCTCAATATATTTTTCAAGCAACCGTGTATCGGTCGGATTATCGACCAACAGAGACTGCATCACCTCTCGACACTCGGTCCAGCGATCACTTACAAAGTAAAGCTGGCCGAGCGCTAATCGTTCTTCCACCTTCAAATTGTCGCGAGAAATCTCCTCTAAAATATCGATTGCCTGCTGGCGATAGAACGGTTCGGGACGAACGGCGAGAATCAAACCCTTGAGGTTCAAATCGGGTGTTTTCAAATCCCCATCCTGTCGATTCGCTTCGAGCAATGCTAACGCCTGCTGGAACAACTTGTGGGTTCTCAGAGAGGCCAGAACCCTCGCGAGAGATCTCCGGGCCCAGAATTCGATCTCGTTCGGATTTTCCTTCGATTCCAAACCCCGCTCGAGAATTGCATTCAGATGGGGTATCGCCAGAGTGGATCGATTATTGATCATATGGTAGCGAGCCATCGCCTGCTCGCGGAGCATATCACTAGGCTTATCCGATATCGCCGTCGCGAGATAATGCTCGGCAAGCATCCGATCTCCCAGCCACGCATAACATTGGCCCATCACCTGCGCCACTACATCTTGTGAAAGTCGATTCTCAATTTTGCGAATTTCTTCCTCTGCCTCTTTTGTACGTTGTGTCGCGAGGAGAAATTCAACCAAGGCCAGCGATGGCTGGGGAAGTTGAGGCGATAGAGCGACGGCTCGGCGGAATGCCATCTCTGCGTCTCCAGTTTTACCAAGGCGCAGGAGCACGCGACCCCGACGGACCCAGTCTTCAGCATTTTTTGAATCGACCGGGGCAGCCTGGTTGAGTGATGTCAATGCGGCTTCTCGGTTACCTGTTAACAAATCAAGCGTGAGTTGTTCTTTTTTTAATGCTTGCGGAATATTGTTAAGTTGCATCAAAGCCTCGCGTGCTTCCCCATAGCGATTATCTTTCACCAACAGTTCCACCAAGTGACGGACGGTGAGGATATCTAACGGTCCTGCGTCCAGCGACTCCTGATAGAAGTCGATCGCCTGCTTGATATCGCCTTGCAACTCCTTGATCGATCCTTTGAGTTCAAGCAAACGCTGCCACTTCGGTCGGCTTCTCGCAATTTCATCCGCCAATCGATCGGCAGACTCAACTAATTGCATCCCGGGTTGATTACCCTGCAAATGCTTCCAAAGCAAGAAGCGGGCCTTAAGAAACTGCGGGACACCCGTGTCGCTGCCGAATCGCTCCGCTGCCTCATCGATCTGAGCCTGCATTTCTAACTCATTGCCCGATTCACGAGCCAACTCGAACAGACCAATCGGATAGAGCTGATCCGAACCGTTGGCTGCAGCATTCGTCAGACATCGCTTCGCGTCTGCCATTCTTTGAGGTGTAAGATGATAATAAGTGCGGGCAATTTTTTTCCATAGAT
Organism: Planctomycetaceae bacterium UBA7805; assembly: GCA_002480485.1. Lineage (GTDB taxonomy): Bacteria > Planctomycetota > Planctomycetia > Pirellulales > UBA7805 > UBA7805. The sequence goes on along the minus strand of DLCF01000130.1, from coordinate 10,632 downwards.
TCGGCTGCTCGATGGCTTCGTACTTTGTCACATCATCTTCGAGGGTCTTCAATTTTTTCGCCTGATCCGGACCACCAGCTAACACGATCAACTCAACACGACGCAAAAATAATTCCGGGCGATCTGTCCATGGATTCTCTTGTCGCGATGTTGCGTCTTTCAAATACGCAGAGGCAACCTCCGGTCCATTCTCACGGACCAGTATTGCCAGATAAGTGTTTTGCAATCGGACTCCATCAGGGGTTTCGGCCAGTGCCTTGTCGAGCAGGGCTAACGCGTCTTCAATTTTTCCTTGTCGAATCAATCCCTCTGCCCGCACTACCGCCTTGTCGGCATCTGAGACATCATCGCGACCCACATACGCTTGTTTAGCGCCTTCTAATCGATCCTTGTACTGGTTGTCATCCTGCGAAAGTGACGCAAGCGTAGCAAGGTAAAGAGCACGCAAGCCTTCATCGCTATCAAAAGACTCGCTCCCCATCGCCTCTTTCAGTTCGGTCAACCTCTCCAGTGCTTCGGGCATCCGCTTGAGTGCCACCAGGGCTTCAGCCTGACCGGCCAATGCGACCAAGGATTGAGGATCATCTGCCAACGTTCTTGCATAAGCGTCCAACTGCCGGTCGGGCTGCCCCATCGCCTTGTAGCATCGTCCGAGCAGATGGTCGAGCGAATGCGTCATCGGAGCAGGAAAAATATTCATTCGTGGTCGAAGGGATTCCAGTTTTATGCTCGCTTCTCTCCACTGCTCCTCCAGACACAACACCTTTGCCTCCGAGAAAGCAATCCACTCGGGGCGAAAATTCAACTCCTTCATTTGTTCGATGGTTTTTTTTGCTTCTTCGGTTTGCTTTTCGATCAACTGCGCGTTGAGCAGCAGATTAATCAGTTGGCGATTGCCGGGTAGAACCTCGAGCCCATCTTCAATGGCCGCCAGTTCTGCGTCGCGATCATTCCGAGACCTCTTCAGTCGTGCCGTCTGCACGTAGACCCGCGGGTTCTTCGGATCGACCTCGCGGGCATGCGTTAAATATTCCTCGGCAACGTCCAGGTTTTCATTTTCAACCTGCTGTTCAACCAGTTCGATCAACACATCCATGTTGTCCGAGTCGATCGAAAGAGCCATTTCAAGGTCAGAGAGAATTTTTTCTTTGCGCTCCGTCCGTTGCGCAAATGTACCCGCTTGATTGAATTGTTTGCTGTAGATCGCCCGCTGAAAATAGGCATCGGCCTGATCACTATTCCGCTCGACCATTTTATCTACAACTTGGTCAGCTAAATTTTCATCATCTCTTCCCCTCCCCCGCTTACGATAAATTTCTGCCAGCAATACATGAGCCTTGATCATATCCCCCGCGGTTGCTTTTTTATCATCGAATTCTTTTTTCGACGGTCGTGATCTCGATGGCTGATAGCCGACCAGCTTTTCCAAAACCTCTATGGATTCGCTAAATTTTTCGAGTCGATCCGCGCATTGTGCATACATAAAATCAATTTCGGGGTCCTCTTCTTCATCGCGGCGTAATTTCTGTACTTCCTTTTGTGCTTCAGTGAAGAATGTCCTTTCCCCATCCGAACCGCGGGCAATAACTCCCATTGCGATAAGACCCGCGGCAAGATTGCGACGAATGTCATTTCTTCGGGGGGAGTTACGCAACGCGCGCGCCATCAACCTCAACGTGGGCATGGCCTGTTTTGAATCCTGGATATTTGCCTCGGAAACACAGTGTTTACCGACCTCAGCCGCCTCAAGAAGCACCTCCTGATCATCCCGATGGAATGCCAAGTAATTACGGTAATTTTCAAGTGCCCTATCATGTTCACCGGCCTGCCCTGCCTCGCGCGCCTCGGCAAGAAACTTTGCCGAGGGATCGGACCTAAAGATCAGCGCGCCGGCTACCCCTCCACCGACAACGACCAAAATTAATAACAGTACAATCAAAAATTTAACATTTAATTTTCGCATCTCATTTAATCCAGTAGCTGCTTTACATCAAAGATTTGTGATCACTAGTTCTCAAGCCAACGCTGCAACTTTTCGTATTCTGATTTTTCTGACGGCTCCATGATGCTCTGTGTGAAGCCTATCGACTTTGCAGTTTCCATCGCAGTTTTTGCCGCACTTCGATTGTCGCTTCCTTTATAGGCGAGCGCGAGGTGGAAATGATAACGACCTGTATCCGGTTTAAACCGAGTTGCGAGATTCAAATCTCGCACAGCATCACCGAATTTATCGTTTTCAATGGCGGCCATTGCTCGCGTGTCAAGCAATTCGATGGTTGGGCCAATTTTCTCAATTGCGAATTCTATGTCCTCAAGGACTTCCCTGTCATGGTTGCCACGTCTCAGATTCAAATAAGCACGATTGTTCGCAATCAACCCGCGATCAATTTCCGAGAGATCGTTCAAATTTATTGCATCAATTTGCGCGACCGCTTCTGCGGTCTTGCCGTCTTGATCAAGCAACAGTGCTTCCAGCATCCGCAAACTGACATCTTGGGGAAACTTCCGCTTTGCCATTGCAAACCACTCACCGATTTGCCGCATATTCTCAGCAGAAATTTCCTGTGGATGACTTATCACCGTGTTGTAAACTAGTCCACACAGAATTCTTATGTTCGCCTCGGATGCCAAATCGCGACATACGTCGACAAATTCACTCAATTTCCCTTGGCGCGATAAAAAGGACGCAAGGGCAAGACCTAGTTTCTGATCCTGTGCAACAGCCCCGCGATATTGGGTCTCGGCCGCATCGTAGAGCCCCGCTATTTCAAGAACTTCTCCCGCCTGTGCCCGTTGCAGTCCGCTGGGTTTGCGCCCCCCCGTTGTCAGTGACTCAAGCAATGACTTTTCAAACACCTTTAAGGCCCGTTCGCCCTCCATTTTCGCATCTATTGCTCGAATTTTTTGCACAGCGAGACTGTTCGGCGCGACCTTATTTAATTTCTTCAGCCACCTGCGCGCCTGGATCTTTTCATTTTCCACAAATAGCATTTCACAATATCGACTGAGCAGCTCGGCATCCTCCGGATACTTTGCCGTCAATCGTTCCATAAGCACCTTGCACTCAGGAAAACGATTACTGAGGAAATAGAGTTCAGCGAGCGTGCGGGCCTCGTCCTTTTCCAACGATCGAGGCGGCACAGTCTCAAGTAAACGAATTCCAGCAAGACGAAAATAGGGCTCACGCCGCTTTGCCAGAATAAAACCCTTTGCCCGGGTGTCATCTTCGGACAAAGCCTCACCCCTGCGATTGGCCTCAATTAATCCCATCGCTTCCCGCAACGAATCAACACCCGGCGAATCACCCACGATCATCGCCAATTCTCTTCGAGCCCAATTAGCAAGAGGATTGTTTCTATCCTCTGCCGAAACATGTGCTTCAAGGATGTCATTGAGATGAGCGACGGCCGAACCAAATCGCTCCTGCGAGTTATAAAAAATCAAAATATTGCGGTGGATTTCGATATTCTCCGGATCCGCCGCCAACGCACGGAGAAGATAGTGCTCGTTGATAAAAGGAGGAATAAAAAAAGGAGAGAGGTAAAATCCATGGTGCAGATTTGACATCAACCCGAGCATTGCCGGTGTTTCAGAGAGTCGATTTTCCGCATTTCGAAGATACTGATAAGTCGCTTCTGGCGAATTATTCTGCGACGAAAAATCGATCAGGGCACGCGTGGCCTGAAGATGATTCTCCTCGAGATCGACAGCGCGCAGAAGTGTTGCCTCTGCCTCGCTCGTTTCCCCCAAAAACGCAAGCAATCTGCTCCGCCATACCCAAAGATCAATATTGGTGCTTTGATCCAAATTAAGTTCTGATGCTGTTTCAATCGCTTTTTCCTTATCACCCGACAACGCATATAAGAGCGCTTGCGTTTTGACCATGTTCGGTGGCACCACGGCTATCCGGTCCATGATATCTCGCGTTTCCGGAATCCGTCCCTCACTGATCAGAAGTTCCGTGAGTTGCTTGGCAATTCGCAAATCCATCGGTCCGGAGTTAATCGCCTGTTGGAAATTCTCAATAGCAAGATCCGAATTGTTCTCAAAACGTGCGACCAAACCCTTTAACGCGTGAAGCTCATGCCAATTCGGTCGGATGGTTTCAATCTCTTCAATCAAACTCTGCACCTCGCCGATCCAGTCCAATTCGCCGGATTCGGTACCAGCCACATCAATCGACTCACGATTAAAAATTAGATAACGAGCCCGCTGATATTTCCAAAGATCGCTATCCTTTCCGAATATTTTTTCCGTATGCTGCAACGCCTCCAGCAGGGACTTCTCGTCTCGTCGCAGGAGGCCAGTCTCAAACTGCAACTCTGCCACTTCCCGATTGCTTGGGTTCAGCTCTGACGCATTTTTCAAACAACGGTCGACTTGATTCAGTACGTGTTTATTGGCAAGCTGCACCCTGGTGAAGTAAGCCCTTGCCATACGCAACCACAAATCCGCTTGCTCTCGTTTTTCAAATTTTGCGATCTCTGACTCAAGGGCTTTCATTCTCGGTATCAAATTGACACTCTCTACTCCAGCTGTTAAATCCATCTTTGCCGAGATTAGGCTTAGTCGCGCTTCCCACGGAGACTTCTCTCGCTGCATCGCTTGCTCAAGGTAAGCCAACGTGTCCTCGGGACCCATGACTCTAGCTCGAGTGGTTAGATAAAATTCCTGTAGTTCCTCGTTTTCGGGAAACTCCACAAGACAGACTTCCAGACGGTCAAGTGCATCCTGCTGTCGGCCATCGTTAAACAGTGATCTTGCCTCCACCAATGCTTTATCAACCGCTTCAATTCCTGCGGACTCGTAGACTCCTGACCGAATTCTTTCCAATTGCACGAGTCGGCGGGGATTTTCCCTCCCAAGCTCAACAAGCAACTCCATGTAAGCATCGCGATTCGCCGGGTTCCCAAAAAAAATGTCCGACCCAACCTGGCGACGCAGGTTATCAAACGCCTCGAGAGCTTCGTCATATCGCTCCATCTTCATCAAAGCTGCCGCTCTCGATTGCCAACCTACCGAGGAGCGCGGCGATTCACCAAGTAATCGCATTGAAACCGAATGCTGATTGTCGTATTGACGCAGACGTTGGTAACAATTGGCCAAATAGCCATCGATTTCTGTAACCGTTGGCTGCGAGATCACCAACATGCGTGGACGCAGATCAACAAGACGCTCT
>DLCF01000130.1:1013-5076 GCA_002480485.1 Planctomycetaceae bacterium UBA7805 | reverse complement strand
ATAAATTCGAGTGCCACATCAGTGCCTCGAATCGACTCCAATACCGCCCTAGCATCGTCTGTTTGACCCGCCATTAGGTTTGCATTGAATAATTCTCTGAGCAATTTTTTGTTATCGGACAGGATTTCGAGGCCTTTCTGCAAATAAGCAATGCCCGTCTCTGAGTCGTCCATCTGGCGACAGGTAAGATTCTGATCGATATAGATTTGCTCGTTGTCGGGGGCAATCTTCTGTGCACGCTGTAAATATTCCAGCGCCTGCGGATAGTCCCTCTTCCGTCGTGCAAGTTCCGCGTTTTCAAGCAGAGCCTCTTCATCTTTCGGATCGAGTTCCAACGCTTTACCGAGACTTTCCGCCGAGCGACTCAGCCGCTCGTTCTCACTTTCTGGCGAACCTGCGGTCTTAGTTTCAAGTAAATATCTTCCGCGAATCAAGAATGCCTCGGCTGAGCTCGGATTATGCGCAACCATCTGCTCGATCGCAGCGTCAGCACGACGTTCATCATCCTGCCCCTTGTTGCGCTCCCGGTGGATCTTTGCGAAAAGAAGGTATGCCTTCACCATTTCAGGGGCCATTGCCCGCCGATAATCAAATTGCGGATCCTGATTTTCATCAAAGCCGACCAACTCGCTGACGTCTTTGATCGCTTCCTCATATTCACCAAGCACACCATTGCTCAGCGCATATAAATAATCGAGCTCATCTTCGTCGAAATCCCGGCTCTGAAGATCATCGATTTGTTTTTTTGCCTCGGCAAAAGATCCACGGGCAATCAGAACATCCACTAGTGACCTTCTTAAGTCATTACGCTCGGGGTAATTGCGCAATAAACGAGTCAGCTGGCGATAGGCACGTCGCTTCTCAATGAAATTCGCGTCCTCAAGTTGAGCGATTTCGGCGGCAAGTAATGCAACATGCCCCTTGGTTTCCTGATCTTCCGGGTGGAACGCCAGATATTGTTGGTAGGGGCCGATTGCCGCCCGAAGGTTGCCCTCTTCTTCCTGCTCTTGAGCCCGTTTGAGATACGCATCCGAGGCACGATCGGAATTGAAGTACCAGACTGCGCCCCCTATTCCAATCACCGAAAAAAGCGCAAACATCAGGATGAGGAGAAACTTTAAATTTATCCGCCGCATGCGTTTTCCTTCCGCTCCAATTCAATCGCTTCGCAAACCGACAAAATCGAATTCAAACAAAAATAGCTTACACCATTGCAATGCCAGCACTGCTTGCTCTGTTTTACTTGGCTTTAAGTTGACCTAAAAGAGAACCTCGATCAGGGTAATCCGCAGTAGCCCTCTAGGCCAACTTCTGAGCCGCTGTGAAACAACCGGACTGAGCATCGCAAGGACCAGCTTTTCGCCTTAACGCGAATTTGGCCAAGATGCCCCCGGTCCTGAGCGCCGAGGAAATCCCCGAGTTCATGCCAACCCTCCAACACCTATAAATCGAGGCAAAAACAACTGTTTTTTCAATGTTAACCACCACCCTCTGGGTGTCAATTATTCGGTCGCTGATTAAACGATCCGCCGGAAGCGCAGGCGGTCATGGCGTAGCAAGCACTCCGGTAAAAAATAAATCCACCCTATTACGTGATTACGTGGCAAGATTCTGGAAAGTTCTGCCGATAATAGGGGTCGTAACGATGGTGACGACTGCCGCGAATTCTTGGGGGGATCGCGGGTAAATCGTTGACTTTACATCAACCTGAGCATATCCCCCCAATGTGTAACTCGATTTTAAAACAGAAGTTACAGACGAGCGGCTCGCGTTCTCCAAGCAGCGGCCCTCAAGATTCACAACGCTCCGGGTTGCAGATCATTCTCCGCGCGTTTGCTGTGTTGCTGGCCGTTATTCTACTTGCTCATCCGTTTACGGAGGTATTGGCCGGATTCCCCTACAAACGCGTGGGAGCCAAATCACGTAGCGAGGGGCCAGTCGTGCCAGCGCCAAAAAACTGGGGCTATCGTCCAACGCGGTGGGTACGCTGGGAAACTGATATCATTCATCCTGCGCTCGGTCCGATTGCTCCGGATGCGAAAAAAGAAGTAAAAATGCCCGGTACCGATCAACCGGGCGGAGCCGAAACAGACGAAACACTGAACGCATCGAAGTCAAAGAGTTCGGATATCCCGCCGTCATCCCCGCCAGGTTCGGAAATGCTTCCACCCTTGCCATCGGCTCAGACTCCACAGTCTTTGCCCAACCTGGACGAAGATCTTCCACCGCTGCCGGGTGAAGATTTCAATCCTCCTGCGGCTCCGGCGATCAATCCGCCACCAAACTCCGGGCAGACACAACCGGAAAATACCGAAGCCTCCGCTACACCCTCGTTCCGCGACCCGGACGCGATCTTTGACAAATCGGATGGGCAGCGCAAAGATGGTTCACCGAACGCGCTACCACCGCTTCCCGAACGCAAGTCACCGACCCGGCAAACGAACCCACTACCCACGAAAGCCGAGCCAGCCGAGCCGCTACCCCTAACACCACTTCCATCGCCAAGCAAACCACCTGCGGCAACACCGCCAATCAAGGCACCAAATCCACCCGCGGTCGGACCTTCCGACTCGGAGCCGTCCCAGTGGGAAAAAAGGACACGCGAAAAACCCATCGACCCCGACGCGTTGCAGAAAGAGGGGCCCTCAAAAGCAGTGCCGAAGAAGAAGCCCGGGGAGCCCTTTTATGATCCGGAATCAATTTTCGATGAGCGAACGGGCCGACGAATCGGGCCGGCGGAGGTGCAGTGGCAGAAAGCGGGCACAACCAAGCAGCAGACATCCGAGAGGGAAAACGTTACTGACACTGACCTGACAAATGCAGGCACTCGCCAACGCCAAATGCCCGTTTTCAGCCCCATCAAACGGACACGACTTAACCTGACAAATACCGCAGCGTCGCAGGGGCATTCCTCTGCGTCCTTTGCATCCTCGCCACCCTCGGCACTGGCTGCCCCGGAAATCTTTGAGCCGCAGCAGCCTCGGCCGCTACGCGGGATGCAATCAAGTTGGAAAGCAACCGAAGAAAAGGGACGCGGATCGGCAACATCAACCCAGCGGCGGCAGGATCACTTTGTACGTCCGGCAAGTTTTGAACAACCGGTCAGCCCACAGCAAAAATCACCCCACACCGCCGCTGTAGTTGATCGTCCTATCGCCGCGATCAGCGCCGCGATCGGCACGTCATCTTCGATTAATTCGCCTGCGGAAACATTGGGCCCAACCGTCGTGTCGCGGGCAACCACCGGAGCACTACCAGTTCCGCACGCGATTCGCGGGCCGGTCACTTCGGAAAGCGAATCGCCAACGCCGGCAGGCAAGGCACGTGCAGTGTCGTCGCATTCAGATGATGTCGATAAAGTCAGGCGCTCAAAGCGTGCAAACACCAAATTAGCTGCCCCAGCCAGCCTGCCCGCTCCGTCCAAACCACAGCGCAAACGGATGCGGAACCCGATGCGGAATCCGGAGCGTCCACCAGAGGCGGTATCGTCGAATAATCCGTTGCGGGAACGCCAATCTTCCCTCTCGAGCGAGCATTTAAGCACGCAACCTAATCTGGAAAATCCGCTCCGCTGAGCGGGATTTTTTCCTCCGCTCTCACTCTGGCCCCCTCTTTGCGCATTGGCAGCGGGTTGGTGTACTGACGCCATGTGTGTGGATCCGGGACATAGCGAAGACGAGCAGGAATCGTATCGACAGTGCATGCGGCTGGCCCTCACCGAAGCGGAGCGGGCCATGCAAACCGACGAGGTGCCGGTGGGCGCGGTGATTGTCCGCGGGCAGCAGGTGATTGCTGCAGCCCACAACCAGCGGGAAACGCTCGCCGATCCCACCGCCCACGCAGAGATGATTGCCATCACTCAAGCAGCCAGCGCCCTGGGCGATTGGCGGCTCACAGGTTGCACCCTGTTTGTGACGCTCGAACCGTGTCCGATGTGTGCAGGGGCCATCCTGCAGGCCCGCATTCCGCATGTCGTGTTCGGAGCACTGGATCCGAAGGCCGGGAGCGTTACCTCGCTTTATCAACTACTGGAAGATCGGCGGCTCAATCACACGGCGAGCGT
>DLCF01000130.1:0-674 GCA_002480485.1 Planctomycetaceae bacterium UBA7805 | reverse complement strand
GTGCTGGCCGAGGAGTGCGGCAGACTGCTGAGTGATTTCTTCAGCATGCAGAGGAAACTTGGCAAAAAATAGGAAGTTATCGCAATGCCGAAACCGAATCCTCAGCCGCGCTGTCTTCAGAATCCGAGACGGGAAAGGACTTTTTCGCGAGAGAACCGCCGACAATCTCAGTCGCTGCTGGCATGCGTCATTTTTGCTTGGTACGTTACATAGCTCTGAGCAGCAGTGTTAGGGTCAGGGTCCCAAAAATAGAATTCCGTGTGGCCATCGCAGTATGCCACATTGAAACCCTCTTGGTGGNNCAGAGGAAACTTGGAAAAAAATAAGTTACTGGTTTTCTTCTTTAAGCTCAGCAATCGAGAGGCTTGAAAGAAACTGGTCGTTTATCTTCCGGGTTGCCAGTTATCATTCCAGTTTCGAGAAACAGCATTGGCCGTCTGCAAGCCTGTGATAATGTTGCCTTGCATCGCGAAGCATTTGGTATACGCCACAAACGAATCGCCTCGGTCAAATCAGTCGCTGCCGGCATGCGTCATTTTTGCTTGAAAATTTGCATAATTTGATGCCGCATCTGCATCTTTAGGGTCCCAAAAGAAAAAATCAGTATGGCCATCACAATAGGCCACATTGAAACCCTCTTGGTGGAAACTGCTGGCCTGACCATCATCACCGGA